>CAMJKP010000001.1 GCA_946406435.1 uncultured Prevotellaceae bacterium
TGGGGAGTTCTCGCTTAGATAACAAAAGTGAGTGATTTCCATTTGGTCAGGGTGAATTCCGCAACGTGTATGGTCATAATGGCAATAACGTAACCGCAGGTCAGCAGGACTATGCCGAGCGTATGAATCAGATAGAGAATCAGCGTGAGGCATACTATCGAAAGGCGGGCGTGGCTCCTGGTCTTCCAACGATGAAGGGTAGCTATGCCGACCCAGAGGTAACGGGCAAGGGCTATAACATACTTATCGACTCACTGGGCGACCACAGCGTGCCAGAGAACTGGGTGCAGCATCCTGTTGTCAACACAGAGGAAGGCTCAAATCCTGGTGCACCACTCGCATGGGGTTCTCCTGAGAATCCAGATGATGTAGTGGCAGGCTATGGCTATGTGGCTGCAGATACGTCAGAGGTAGAAGAGACATTCTACTATCACTCAGACCACCTCGGAAGTACTGCATACATCACCGACCAGAAGGCGAATGTCACCCAGTATGATGCCTATCTCCCTTATGGCGAATTGCTTGTAGATGAACACAGCTCTTCAACGGAGATGCCATACAAATTCAATGGCAAGGAACTTGACGAAGAGACTGGCTTGTATTATTATGGTGCTCGTTACATGAACCCCATCACAAGCATGTGGTATGGGGTGGATCCGTTGGCGGAATGTTACGCAAGTACTTCATCATATATATATTGCCGTTCGAATCCGATTAATCTTGTAGATCCAAATGGTATGTACGATAAAAAGACTGCACAATCTGTAGCTCAGAAATATGGAGCAGAATATCATCAAGATAAAAAATCGGGATGTTGGTATGTTTCTCTAAACGAGTCTGGCACTGGAGCTTACGAAAGTGGTGGAACACTTACTCGTGACTTTGGAATGGTAGATGATTTTAAAGTGAAAGGATATTCGATGAGTTCATTTATTTCTGCTGCGTCCATTCCAATAACCATTAAAGGAGATTTAACTTACTGCAAACAAAAAATGATTCCTTTTGGTAAGACAGAACTGAGATTGTGGACTAGTCCCGTAGATAATATTATTAGAACAAATATGAATGGAAGAGGACCTGTTACGGGAAAGAAATATAGGAATATGGCAGAAGCAAAGGCTAAGAATATTGGAAGACTCGGAAATGTTGTTAATACAGCGGCCATTGTTTGCAGTGAATATGAATACTATAATCAGCTAAAAGGGCCTATAGGTCCAAACGAAAGGGAATATCTAAACAGTAAAAGAAATGTCAGTCGTACTATGGGATTGCTAGGTTATTCTCCTTATCCTATTGTACAAGCATTTTCTATGGGGTATTCATTGGGAGGTTTGATAGATACTGCTATACGTATTAAAACGAATAATACAAAATGCTTTCAAATAAATCCATACAAAACAAAACTGAACTGTAATCTATTTGATGGTTTTGGATTGGATTTTACTCCAACGGAAAATTATATTAAAGAATTAGACAATAACTATAAATAATTTAGAATGGATTATATATTTTATTCTTTGTATTATTTTTTCTCCGATGGTGGCAAGAAAGATTATTTTTGCAAAATGTCGCCAGAGGATAATGCTTTATTTATGATATCTTTGGATAGTGCCATTATTATTTCGTCATGCATCTATGTTCTCATAAATCGTACCGTGATGTGGTGTATAATATGGAGTATTTTAACATGGGTTATATTTCTTTTTTTAATTAAATATTATGATTGCCAAAAAGCAATAAAAAAAATGCGAAAGAAAAAGAAAATGTCAATTTGGATTGGTCATATATCTTCAATATTGTTAACTGTGTTTGCAATGTGGTTGTGGATTTTTGACGGGATAGAATACCTATGTCGATAGGGGTTAGGAATATTTTTTTAATCTCCCACACCACAACCGATTCCTTGTGAATCCTTGGCGGTGTGGGGATTTTCTTTTATTTGATAGAATCTCTTTCAAGCAATAAACAGGGTAGGGAGAGCGTTATCTTTTAGTACGACAACCTCGGCTCAACATCATACATCACCGACCAGAAGGCGAACGTGACCCAGTATGATGCCTATCTCCCTTATGGACCTAATGATTTCCACAATTCACATAATCAGGTTAATACTTGGATAAATAAAACGAAGAAAGAAAAATGATGAAATATTTATTATATCTTATGGCGTTCTTTCTTGTGGGATGTACAGATTACGACTACAGGATAAGTAGAATGCCTTGTAGAACTTTGTCATACAATCAATTGCCGAAAGAAGTGCAAAGAAAATTGGTTGATTTTAGTTGTCACTTAATAGAAGAAAAAAACAGAATGTTGTTGTGTGACAATAATGATAGCAATAAATATCAAACAGAAGAAATTCCTTTTATTGTCGGAATTGATTATATAAAACTTATTGACACATCAAATAACTTAGTTTATAGAATTGAACAAGGAACACCTCTTCCATATATTATTTATAAGGATAAATTGTATCTTGCTGATGACTATAATATATATATGAAATATAAATCGGTTAAATATTTTGAATACGAACTTAAATAATATAAAGGTATAGTGTTTGAAAATCTCCCCACACCACAACCGATTCCTCGTGAATCCTTGGTGGTGTGGGGATTTTTCTTTTTTCTCTGTCTTGATTATCCATTCCATTAACATGGGCTTTCCTTGCAAGAAATTCCTATTTTCCTCAGAAGATACTCCATCGTTACTCCATATCAACTCCATATCAAGTCCATCGTTTCGATGGAGTATCTATGGAGAATTGATGGACAAGCGATGGAGAAACCACGAAGGCAAATGCTTGCATCAACCGTCTTTCTTCGCAGGACAAATAGAGTCGCTTTCAAGCAATAAACTGGGCAAGGAGAGCGTTATTTCATAGGCAATCATAGAGTGCCTGAGAACTGGGTGCAGCGTCCTGTCGTAAACACAGAGGCAGGTTCTAATCCTGGCGCACCACTCGCATGGGGTTCTCCTGAGAATCCAGATGATGTAGTGGCAGGCTATGGCTATGTGCCTTGCGACACGTCGGAGGTGGAAGAAACCTTCTACTATCACTCAGACCACCTCGGAAGTACTGCATACATCACCGACCAGCAAGCAAACGTAACCCAGTATGATGCCTATCTCCCTTACGGCGAATTGCTTGTAGATGAGCACTCTTCAAGTGCTGATCTGCCATATAAGTTCAACGGCAAGGAGCTTGACGAAGAGACCGGTCTGTACTACTATGGTGCTCGTTACATGAACCCAGTCACAAGCATGTGGTATGGGGTGGATCCGCTTGCGGAGAAGTACCCAAATGTTAGTGCTTTTGTGTATTGCATGGGTAATCCTATTAAGTTGGTGGATTTGGATGGTTTATTTCCACGAAAAATTCTGAAAAAAGGTAGCAGTGATACAGAATACAAATTAACTACAGTAGCTGTTAAACTATTATCTTTGGTGTCAGGAGTAAATGAAAACTATATTCAGAATATAACGGTTAAGGAATGGAATCTATTGCCAGAAAATTGGTCAATGACATTGGGAAATACCCCTGATAATGTAACAATTAAATCATCTTCTAGTTATTTTACTGATGATGACAATAGTGATAATATAAATATGATATATAATTATGCTCACGAAGTCGGACATATCAAGCAAATAGCTCGTGATGGTGATTCATATGTTTCTAATTGTACAAAGCATTATATCCTTACAATGAGTCATGATAACTCACCTTATGAAATAGAGGCTGATATGGGTTATGCCACTTTATGTGCTTTTGCTAATTATGCAAGAAGATTCTCAAAAACAGGTAAGGATGTTATATCTGGTATTATAAATTCCAATAAATCAGATGAAATAAAATTACGATTAATAAATAAATATTGGAAATCGTATATGAAATATTTAAAGAATCAAGATAATAATTTGGGAAAATATAGTACCAAGACCTTGCAGAATGCTACACAAAAAGCACAAGAAGAAAAGCGTGATGCTACTATGGTAGAAAAACGTAAATAATTAATCCTATTACATAGGTAATAGACAATATAATATGTTATGAAGAAAAAAATATTAAAAATCATTTTCTATTTTATTGTAATAGAAATCTTAATATTGGTAAATGCATATATAGTGTTTTATATGTTTGCGTGTAACGTTACTGCTCCAGATAATCGTACATATTGTAATGTTGATTCATCTACTGTAAATGCTGTTGTATGCAACAATTTGTTACAAAATTGTTTGGGTGCTCGTGATGTTCGTGATTTAAGAGATATAGAGGATAGGTTTAGTAATTCCTCGTTACTTGATCTTGTGAAAAATGGAGAAATTATGGTGTTGGATTCTGGTGAAGAAGTGAATATCTTGCATGAAGATAATACTCATAATTATCTGTATATAGAAACCTTTGTTGGTGATTCACTCTGGATTAACAAAAAATATATTTCTTTCATTGGTGATAATTAAGCGAATGAGTTGAAAAATTTGTTGAATATTCTATATTGCGAATAAATCAAATCTTTGCATAAAACTGTATGATATGGTTTTATGCTAATATCCCTACATTCCAGGTGACTCCTTGGCGGTGTGGGGATTTTTGTTTTCTCTCTTCCACCCTATCAACATGGGGCTTTCCTTGCAAGAAATTCCTATTTTCCTCCGAAGATACTCCATCGTTACTCCATCGTTACTCCATATCAAGTCCATCGTTTCGATGGAGTATCTATGGAGAATTGATGGACAAGCGATGGAGAAACCACGAAGGCAAATGCTTGCATCAACCGTCTTTCTTCGCAGGACAAATAGAGTTTCTATTAAGCAATAAACAGGACTGGAAAAACGTTATTTCATAGGCGACAAGCGCGTGGCAAGCCGTCTCGGACTTGGCGAGTTCCGCAACGTCTATGGCTCTAACGGAAGCAACGTGACGGCAGGTCAGCAGGACTATGCCGAGCGTATGAATCAGATAGAGCAAAAGCGCGAGGAGTACTATAAGCTTGCGGGCGTGGCTCCTGGTCTTCCAACGATGAAGGGAAGCTATGCCGACCCAGAGGTAACAGGTGTTGGCTATAACGTTCTTATCGACTCACTGGGCGACCACAGCGTGCCAGAGAACTGGGTGCAGCATCCTGTTGTAAATACAGAGGCAGGCTCTAATCCGGGTGCACCACTCGCATGGGGTTCTCCTGAGAATCCAGATGATGCCGTGGCAGGCTATGGCTATGTGCCTTGCGACACGTCGGAGGTAGAAGAGACCTTCTACTATCACTCTGACCATCTTGGAAGTACTGCATACATCACCGACCAGAAAGCGAATGTCACCCAGTATGATGCCTATCTCCCTTACGGCGAATTGCTTGTTGACGAGCATTCTTCAAGTGCAGATCTTCCATACAAGTTCAACGGCAAGGAACTTGACGAAGAGACCGGCCTGTACTACTATGGTGCACGTTACATGAACCCACTCACAAGTATGTGGTATGGGGTGGATCCGCTGGCGGAGAAGTATGTAATGAGCGGTAGTTATGTCTATTGCTTGGGTAATCCTGTAAAGTTGGTGGATCCTGATGGAAAAGATCCTTCCACTCATACCGACGAGAAGGGCAATGTCGTTGCTGTCTATAATGATGGAGACCTTGGAGTTTATGTTCACAAAGGCAATAGAGCAAATGCGTTAAAGGAAACACAGACCAATTATTCTAAAAACAACACCAGTGCTAATGGAACAAAAGTTGGCGAAACTTGGACTCCACTTGGTTTTGCAGATTTTGGGCGATATGAAAAAAATAAAGAAATCGTACCCCAAGATGGAGCTTTTATTGACTTTAAATCAAACTGGGCAACTACAAAAGTGAATGAACTGATAAAAGAAAATCCATCAATGGTGTCATATGCTTACAACGCAAGATCAAAAAAAGAATGTAAATGGAATTTCAAAGGTAATACCCCTAATAATAATGTCAGTTATGGCTCACTGTTATATGGCAAGTATGCTTCCGCAAGAGATGTAGGTAATTTTGGAGCAGGAATTGTAAAGGCAAGAAGTTCTGCAGATCCAGATTTTATTCAATATGGATATGGAAAATATAACGAATCTGGAAATAGTATATGGAGAACCTTTATGGGGGTTCTTCTGGATTATCATCTTTTGAGTGGACAGTCGGGGACTAATCCTGCTGAATCATATTACAACATGAAGTTTGGTCAAGAGAGGATGCAAAAAACCATAGAACATGGTGAAAATCCCCTGAGTCAAGCAGGCATAGATGCAGGCTTTAATTATTGGAAAAGCAGAAGTAAAAAATAGGGATACAATGAAAAATAGAATAAAGAATTTGGGACCAATAATAAAGATTTCGTCTATTGTTGTCGTTTTAGTCTCGTTTGTATGGCTAATATGGCCCGATATTACAATATGCCATATCAAAAAGGACAAGACTGAAGTGTCTTCAGTAAGCATTTCATTCATGTTCGAGAATTGGGTTGAATTTTACGATTCAAACGTTAGCAAGTTTGAAGTCCTGTTTAAGAAACCCAATGTAAAGGGGGATTTGTATGGTGGATTTGGAACTTTGTGTATAGATCATGTATGGGATTTTAATGGTGATACTGTTATACTATATGGTCTGGAAGGCAAATTTAAGCAAGTAAAGAAATCTAACTTGATGAAATTTAAAGAAAAAAATGGAAAGAAAATTCAAGTTGTAGATGACATTTATAGCGTTGTTCAAGATGATAGTTGTGACTGTCCTAATGTCCGAAATGCAATCTTGTTAGATTGCAATCTTGATCGTGGGGCTTGCGATAAATATCCAATAGGTGCGGACTTGACTATTACTTATGAATAGCCCTCACCCATTGTATGATATATTTGTGGAGATTTACACTCTCTACACATTCATGCAATTAAAATAGAATTGAGGCTTACCCCCCCAGTTCTTTAAATACAACAATCCTCATGCCGCTGTCACTTCATGTGAATCCTTGGCGGTGTGGGGATTTTTGTTTTCTCTCTTCCTTGATTCTACACCCTATCAACATTGGGCTTTCCTTGCAAGAAATTCCTATTTTCCTCCGAAGATACTCCATCGTTACTCCATCGTTACTCCATATCAAGTCCATCGTTTCGATGGAGTATCTATGGAGAATTGATGGACAAGCGATGGAGAAACCACGAAGGCAAATGCTTGCATCAACCGTCTTTCTTCGCAGGACAAATAGAGTTTCTATTAAGCAATAAACAGGACTGGAAAAACGTTATTTCATAGCTGACAAGCGTGTGGCAAGCCGTATTGGTCAGGGTGAGTTCCGCAATGTGTATGGTCACAATGGCAATAACATAACGGCAGGTCAGCAGGACTATGCCGAGCGTATGAATGCCATTGAGAATCTGCGTGAGAACTATTACAGGGCAGCAGGCGTGGCTCCTGGCATTCCAACGATGAAGGGAAGCTATGCCGATCCAGAGGTAACGAAGGTTGGCTATAATGTTACTATGCCATCTGTTAAAGTTCCGGAACAAAAACCAGAACCAATTAATCCTGTAGTAGGAGGTGTTGTGTTAGGAACGTTAGGGAAAAAAATTATAGAAAAATCGCCCGTTGTGACTTTCTTTGATATGTTATGTGCACCTTTAAAGTTTGAAAACATGTTTAATGAACAAATGGATGATAATGTAAGATAAATTATGAGAGAACTTATAAAAGAACTGGAGTCTGTTCTTGTGGAAAGTAGAAATCCTATATTAAAATATATGGATAATGACAAAATATACAAAACAAAAGAACAGATTATCGAGAGATTCCAAAATAATAAATTGGAGTGCTATCCTGAATTGATGGAGCTATATTTGTGGAATACAGGATGTGGACCAGAATACATCTTTGATTATAGTGAAATTACAGGAGAAGATTTTTTTATGAGACTATCAACATTTGGGAATTATATTTCATACACTCAGTCTGCAGATATGTTCTGTCAGAATAAGGTAACAAATGATTTGTTTTCCAATGTCGGTATGGTTCCATTTATTCTTAATGGTTATTATGATTATCCAATACTTCTGAATATGAATAAACAAAGCGACACATATAAGTCTCTGTTTTTGTTGTGCCCTGAAGCCACCAAGTCAGAGGAACCTGTTATGATGTATGATTCTTTGGAAAGTTGGATGAAAACCCTCATTCAATGTTACAAGCAAAAGATTTATCACATTGATGAAAAGGGTGCTCTGATTACTGATGTAGATGCGGAATATTTGTTGTCAAAGAATCAGAATCCAAGATCTGCATATTGGAAGTTGTATGTGTAACAATATAGACATATAGTAGTTATTGTAAGTGTCTTGGTTGATACCTTAATTGTGCCGTGTTCTAAGGCTGTTTGGGGGAATCAGTCAAGACATTTGCAATTTCGTTTTTAAAGCTATTATAAGGAAACAAGCTATGAAAGAACTTATAAAAGAATTAGAAACAGTTCTGATACAAAGTGGGAACCCTATCTTGAATAATATGGATGTCGAGGTAAGCCATAAGACGGAACAAGAAATAACCAACTCATTCCTTGATGCAAAACTTGAATGTTGTCCAGAATTATTGGAACTGTACAAGTGGAAATCAGGATGTGATGAGAAGGATCTATTTGATTTTGAAGATTATGACAAGACGCTGAGACTATGTCATTTTGGAAATATAGCAGCATATCCTATTTCTACAAAGATGTATAAAGAATATCAGCAGTATGATGCATATTGGTTTACAGATGAATGTCTGTCTCCCTTCATGTTCGATGGCATTTACGAGGATCCTATTTTGATAAACCTAAATCCCAAGAGTAAGGATTTTAAGGCAATATACTTTTATAGTCCAGCACTATTATATCCAGACCCTACAAAGGCATATGATTCTATTGAAAGTTGTTTGGAGACAATAATCCAATGTTACAAGAAACATATATATCAAATTGACAAAGATGGATTTCTGGTTGTTAACACAAAGGCAGAAGCAGAATTATCAAGAAAACTTAATCCGAATTCGGAATATTGGCTTGGTCCTTGTACTACATGGTAATTTTTTTTTTGTCAATTCTACACCTTCGTGGTGTGGGGATTATCGCTTATTAGATAGAGTCGCTTTCTAGCAATAAACAATGCAAAAAAAGCGTTATTATGTTGGGTGCAGCATCCTGTTGTCAACACGGAGGCTGGCACAAATCCAGGTGCACCACTCGCATGGGGTTCTCCTGAGAATCCAGATGATGCCGTGGCAGGCTATGGCTATGTGCCTTGCGACACGTCGGAGGTGGAAGAAACTTTCTACTATCACTCTGACCACCTCGGCTCAACATCATACATCACCGACCAGCAAGCTAACGTAACCCAGTATGATGCCTATCTCCCTTATGGCGAGCTTCTTGTAGATGAGCACTCTTCAAGTGCCGATTTACCATATAAGTTTAACGGCAAGGAACTTGACGAGGAAACAGGCCTGTACTACTATGGTGCACGTTACATGAACCCACTCACCAGTATGTGGTATGGGGTGGATCAACTCGCAGAGAAGTATGTAATGAGCGGTAGTTATGTCTATTGCTTGGGTAATCCAGTTAAATTGTTCGATCCTGATGGAAAGAAAGGAATCCTTGTTCATGGAACATGGTCAAACCCGAAAACATGGAAAGACCCAGAAGGAATAAACAAAGCGATCGGAAATTTATTCAATGATAGTGGACTTGAAACGTTTAGATGGTCTGGTGGCAATTTTAGATATTATAGGAGCAAAGCTGCTGGTGAGCTTATTGAGTGTATTAGAAATCAAATAGATGCAGGCTTAGTAGGAGCAGATGAACCAATTACCCTTATCGGGCACAGTCATGGAGGAAATGTTATCATTGAAGCTATAAACATGATGATGAGTATGTCTGAATTTGATGGTAGGCAATTTAATATTCTTACCATTAATACTCCTGTGCGTAATGATTATCAACTTTCAAAAGAGGCTCAGAAAAGAGTAACTCATGTCAATGTTTATGATAAATTTGATCCTGTTCAGGAAAATGGTGGAAATGATTTCACTGTGTCTGTACCAGTGACTCGAATAACAGATTGCCCCGGTTTTGGAGAATATGGGCATGCAGAAAGGAAGTTCCCAAATGCACTGAATATTGCTGTTGATAACCCACAAACGTATATGGGTAATTACCATAATTCTCACAATAGGACTGATGATTGGTTATATAAGACAAAAATAGATGTGATAGCAACACCGAAGGGAAATATTATTGGATACTATCCAAAAGAAGAAGACAAATAATAATTTCATAAAATCATATTGTCAGATTAACGAATAAATCGATGATAGACCAAGTAATATAGAATCTGGATATTGTTACTTTTCCAATAAAGTAACAATATCTTTCTAAAAAAGTAATAAAATATGAAATATTCATTATTAATAGTTGTCTTCTTCCTTGTTGGTTGTATTGGTTTTGATTACGATTACAGGATAAGTTTGAAGTCTTGTAAAGAACTCAGATATAGTGAGCTACCTATAAAGGTACAAAAATACCTGATTGGAAAAGATATGGACTCATATGCAGGATTTGAAATGATGTTGGTGATAGACAACAACAAAGACAGATATCGAGATGAGGCTGTAGAAACCGGCCCCTGGATTGCTTATATGAAGGTTGTAGACACCCAAAAGAATATTGTTTATAGAATAGAAACGTCAACTCCATCTCCGTATATCATATATAATGAAAAATTATATATACCAAATAAATATAATCTCAGGAGTTATAATTGTAGAGAAATGATGTATTATGAATATGAGCTAAAATAGCAGTATGATGTAGTATTTGAAAATCCCCCACACCCCAACCGATTCCTCGTGAATCCTTGGCGGTGTGGGGATTTCCTTTTCTCCTTCTTGGTTTTCCCCACCCCATCAACATGGGGTTTTCCTTTGCAAGAAATTCCGCTCTTCCTCCGAAGATACTCCATCGTTACTCCATATCAACTCCATATCAAGTCCATCGTTTCGATGGACTAACGATGGAGAAGTGATGGACTAACGATGGACAAACAGCAAAGGTGAAGGCTTGTATCAATAGTCTTTCTTCGCAGGACAAATATAGTTCCTTTCAAGCAATAAACAAGGCAAGAAAAGCGTTATTTCATAGTGCGACCACAGCGTGCCAGAGAACTGGGTGCAGCGTCCTGTTGTAAATACAGAGGAAGGCTCAAATCCTGGTGCACCACTCGCATGGGGTTCTCCTGAGAATCCTGATGATGCCGTGGCTGGCTATGGCTATGTGCCTTGCGACACGTCGGAGGTAGAAGAGACCTTCTACTATCACTCTGACCATCTCGGTTCAACGTCATACATCACCGACCAGAAGGCAAACGTAACCCAGTATGATGCCTATCTCCCTTACGGCGAATTGCTTGTAGATGAGCACTCTTCAAGTGCCGATCTGCCATATAAGTTCAACGGCAAGGAACTTGACGAAGAGACCGGCCTGTACTACTATGGTGCTCGTTACATGAACCCACTCACAAGTATGTGGTATGGGGTGGATCCGCTGGCGGAGAAATACCCTAATGTCGGTGTGTATGTATATTGTCATGGTAATCCAATAAAACTGATTGATCCAAATGGACTTGATGGTGAATATTATATGAATTATCAAGGTTTCTGGTCATCTAGCTATCAAGGGTTTGGCGAATACATTGGTAATGTGAAGCCAGAAACAAGTTCTTACTACGAACTAGTTCGTATAAAAGGCACTCTCTATCATAAAAATACGACTAACGTATTTAGTATGGTGGGTAACTATTTGGGTGGTAATTTCGTCAACAAAAAAGCATATAATCCAGCAGATGAATCATTTAATAAAGAACTCGTAGAGCAGGGTGGTTTGTATGTCGTAGGCTCGTTTGCTATAAAGGGCATAGGAATGTTGGGAAAATCTACTATGAATCTGTTAAGGAAAAGTGGTGGATCTATTTGGAATCTCAACAAATACGAACGAGGTTTTGTGTATGAAAAGATGCTTAATATTGAAGGGACTTTTAGCAATAGAGGATGTAGTAATTATCCTGTAATTGATGCTTTTTGTGATGGAGTTGCAACAAGTATTAAGACAATTGATGTTAAAGCCAAAACCTATCAAGTTAATAATGCGTTGTTTCGAACTTTGAAGAAATATGTAAATGATCTTTCTGCGTTTAAACCTAGAGATTGGGGCAATATTAATCTAAAAGGTACTGACATTCGCACAAAAGTTCTTGAGGTCGGTATTCCTAAAGGTGCTACAAAAACTCAGATAGAACAAATAAATAAAGCCGTAGAATATGCACATGGCAAAGGTGTGCAGTTAAATGTTAGAGTTGTAAAATAAATTATTATTAGTATGAAAGAAATTGATGAATGGAGACGTAAACATTATGGAACGAAGCGTTGTCGCATATATCGTTTGGCGGATGTTTACAAGACTATATGCATAGCGTATGAAAAGGGAACAGGCATTCCTTTTCTGAATGATCCAATTAATACGTTACATATAACGGATACTTCAAGTTTAATTGGTAGGGTAATAATTGATGTACTCAATCAGACGAAAGTTATTGATATGCCATCTGCTGAATATACAAAAGACTGGCTTTATGATAACTTTAAATTGAAGTCATTTAGGACTTTGGATAAAAAGTATTCTTATTGTTCTGTTTCTTTGTTTGAAGATGAATTGGATATATATCTAATGAAATATGATTCAAGAACGAAGGGACCAGAAGAAGTTGAAGGAAAAAAGGTTTCATTAGTGTTTTCTGCTACAAATGAATCTGAGATAGGTGATATCATTGTTTCTTTTTTAAATGAATCATAATCAATATAAGTAGGCTGATTCCCCACGCCCCAACCGATTCCTAATGAATCCTTGGTGGTGTGGGGATTTTTTTTCTTTCCTTGCCATTCCTCGTCATAGATTAGTGGTTTTTCTTCACAAGACAAAGGCAATAAACAAGGCAAGAAAAGCGTTATTTCATAGTGCGACCACAGCGTGCCAGAGAACTGGGTGCAGCATCCTGTTGTAAACACAGAGGAAGGCACAAATCCTGGTGCACCACTCGCATGGGGTTCTCCTGAGAATCCTGATGATGCCGTGGCTGGCTATGGCTATGTGCCTTGCGACACGTCGGAGGTAGAAGAGACCTTCTACTATCACTCTGACCATCTCGGCTCAACATCATACATCACCGACCAGCAAGCTAACGTCACCCAGTATGATGCCTATCTCCCTTATGGCGAATTGCTTGTTGACGAGCACAGCTCTTCAACGGAGATGCCATACAAATTCAATGGCAAGGAACTTGACGAGGAAACAGGCCTGTACTATTATGGTGCACGTTACATGAACCCAGTCACCAGTATGTGGTATGGGGTGGATCCGCTGGCGGAGAAGTACCCAAATGTTAGTGCTTTTGTGTATTGTATGGGTAATCCTGTTAAGTTGGTGGATGTAGATGGTTGCGATACCTTGAATTTAAGTAAAAATGAAGATGGAATATGGGATATTTCATATCGACAAGGTGGAAATCGTGATGTATATTATATAAAAGGACAAAGCACCCCAGTTATTTTTGATAGTAATGCAGATGTGAGTCAATTAGCTGTGGAAATAGGTGATGATTACACATTGAGTGTGATAAATGTAAAAGGAAAATCAATATACGGATATGCTGTTACGCCTGGGGGCCCCCCTACAGATATTGCAGAATCTAATTCTCCTGTTATGCCTGGTACTTATCCTTTGGTTGCGCATAATGATGCGTCAAAATGGAGGTGTGCAGGTCCTACCGTTATGGGATATGATTTGTCAAATAAAAAGGATCGCGGTATTATTAAAAAGGATCGCGGTGTTAGAATCCACCATGCAGGTAAAGGACCTACAGATAATAGAAAGATGGTTACTGCAAGTGCCTTTACTGAAGCTTGTAGCGTTGTTAGCTCTTCATATAGTTTAGTAAATGGGAAAGTAAAGTATTCACCCAAAGAGTCATATGCATTCAATGCAAAGATTCAAAAAAGTCTAGGAGGAATACCAACAACTTATAAAAATAGATGTGGATTTTATTATAAATCCCTTAACAAAAAAATGCAATACAAATATAGAAAATATCCGATGTAAAATTAGGAATTTTATATATTTGAGATTTTAATTTAAGGTGGGGATATTTTTGCTGATAATTATATTCCCACTTTTTTGTTAAAAAATAGAATTATGTTATATAGCAATATCTTATTTGTGTGTTTATATGAGAAAAATAGATATATTATGAGAACTATATTATTATTGTTGTTCGTTTGTATTTGTTATTCATGTAGTGTACATTCACGACCTAATTTAGGCGCGATTAATGATACTATATATTCTGTAAACCGTGATTATATATATGGGAGAAAAATATATGAAGCCTATAGCGATGAGAGAATCCTTCTTTGTTTATTGTGTGGTAACAAAGAAGACACTCTAAAAATTCTCTCAAATCTGTTTGCTGATGATTTTTCACTTGGGGAACCATATAATCAGGTTAGGGATACTGTCTTAAGATCGAAATTTGTTAAATATAATGATTCTGTAAATATTGAACAAGACAGAATGGATTTGTTCGATGAAGAGGATGTTGGTCCGCCGTATTATTTTACTGTGATAATTGGTAATGACAGCATCATTTATCAATCAGATTTACATAAACAGAATTATTATGGTTTTGTGGAAGCTTCTTTACATGACCGTAGATTTTTATTTGCAGATTATCAAGTCGGAAAGAATATAAAAGATTGTTATTTATCCAATGTATTATCGGATGAAATAATAAATAAAATAAGCTATATTGAATTATTACCATGCGATGAATACAAATACCCTAATAATTGCAAACAAAAAAAGAGTAATCTGTGGTACGTAGATATGGATGTGTCTCAAGGTCGAATAGAACGATTACATATTTCCAGTATTGAAAATTAATATAGGAAAAAAGTTTTGATTTCAAGATTTTATTTTTTCCCACACCACAAGTGATTCTTCGTGACTCCTTGGCGGTGTGGGGATTTCCTTTTCTCTTTCTTTCCATTTCTCGTCATAGATTAGTGGTTTTTCTTCACAAGACAAAGGCAATAAACAGAATAGGAAAAGCGTTATTGTAGATGTTCCGGGATGAGGATTACCGCCTTATGGTACGACTCTCTGACATAGGGCAAGACGAGTCGCTACACCTACAATGTAACATAAATTTGTGGGAATAACATGGATTATTTATTTTATTCTTTATATAGATTTTTCTATATAATATCAAAGGGACGATCCCTTTTCCGAACTCCAGAGGAAAGTGCACTATCCATAATTGCTGTGGATAGTGCATCCATAATTCTTTCATTAATATATTTACTAGTTTATAGGAAATTTGAAGGATATGGTTTTTGGAGCATCATGTGGTTTGTTTTGGCATGTGTGATATATTTTCTTTTGGTGAAATTTTACGATTGCCAAAAAGCAATTAGTAAAATCAGTAAGAAACCACTATCATATAGACTCATAAGTCATATAATCTCAGGCCTATTCACCTTATTTTCAATATGGCTATGGATTTTCTATGGACTTGAATTCATTTATCAATATATGTAGCATATATGAAAAACTATTGTGTGAATGTTCATTTTGCCAAGATTTTCCCTGTATTCTATATTTGTTGGATAGTCTTGTATTATGTCCTGATAAAATGGGAAGGTATAGACAAAAATCATCTTGCCACATTACACTCCTATAACAGTAGTGAGCTGGCAGAACTACTATTTTATTTAGTAAACAATGTTATTGTTTCGATATCATTTATCCCTTTGTTGAGTATTTCTGACATCTTCAATAAGGATATGAATCGCACATTTATAGTATTCATAGTAACATTTCTTTTGCCACCCATAATAAATGTATATAGTTTTTTAATTCCAGAAGCCATTCCTGATGGTTTAATGATTTTTGAAGTTCCAATTACCATTAAGCCGCTCATTATAATGTTTAACATTATATATTTAGGCGCACTTGTTTGTTGTTTATGGAACAAGCAACAAACATTTTATAAGTTTTATAGTTCTTTTTTAGGAATAAGTATCATCTATAGCTATTTGCACAATTATATTATTGATATTTATTCATTTGATATTCCATTCAAAGATTTTGGTTTCAGATTAATTTTGTCATTAATACCTTTTGTGGCGTTTTTTTTATTGATAAGCCTTAATAGCTATATACTTATTAAAACAAATAAAAGTTTCGTCAATTATGTACCAAATGCAAACAAAAACCAGTCGAGTAGGAAATTCAAAAGTGGGAAAACACGTAATAAATATTGGTATTGAAAACGCAAGTAATGCCTGTTTATTGTCTGTCAACTATGAAGGGAAGCTATGCCGACCCAGAGGTAACGGGTGTTGGCTATAACGTACTTATCGACTCACTGGGCGACCACAGCGTGCCAGAGAACTGGGTGCAGCGTCCTGTTGTAAACACAGAGGAAGGCTCAAATCCAGGTGCACCACTTGCATGGGGTTCTCCTGAGAATCCTGATGATGTAGTGGCAGGCTATGGCTATGTGGCTGCTGATACGTCAGAGGTAGAAGAGACTTTCTATTATCACTCAGACCACCTCGGAAGTACTGCATACATCACTGACAAAGATGCCAATATAACCACGAAAAAACATTTGTATAGTTTTATTATATAGACAACAGCCCCAAAGTGCAATATATTGAGACAACAGTTGAAAAACTCTATTTACGAGAAAAAATGCACAAATCCATGATTTCTGTGGTATGTAAAAGTTAAAAACGTTAAATCTTTCTCTTTTGCGTTTTTTCCAGAATCCACGTCGGAGCTTTTCTACCGTTTAAAGTACAAATCATTGATATTAAATAATTTGCAGATACGCTCGCTGTAGCAAACTTGCATCTGTCACCATCCCTAACAGCGTGACGAGCATTTCTGATGGAACATTTCATCGCTGTGGCAGTCTGACTTCTGTCACTATCCCTAACAGCGTGACGAACATTGGTCATAACGCATTTCATGGCTGTAGTAGTCTGACTTCTGTCACTATCCCTAACAGCGTGGCGTGGATTGGTTATGCCGCATTTCAGGAGTGTAGCAGCCTTGAATCTGTTACCATCCCTAACAGCCTGACGAGCATTGGCTATAACGCATTTGATGGCTGTGACAAACTTGCATCTGTCACCATCCCTAACAGCGTGACGTGGATGGGGGATAACGCATTTCAGGACTGTCGCAGTCTGACTTCTGTCACCATCTCTAACAGCCTGACGAGCATTAGTAATTACGCATTTTATGGCTGTGAAAACCTTGAATCTGTCACTATCCCTAACAGCGTGACGAACATTGGTAATTACGCATTTGCTCGCTCTAGCAAACTTGCATCTGTCACCATCCCTAACAGCGTGACGAGCATTGGTGATGGCGCATTTGGGGAATGTAGCAGCCTTACATCTGTCACCATACCTAACAGCGTGACAAGCATTGGGGATGATGCATTTGCGTCTTGTGAAAGTCTTGAATCTGTCACCATCCCTAACAGCGTGACGAGCATTGGTGGTGGAACATTTGCTGGCTGCTACAACCTTGCATCTGTCACCATACCTAACAGCGTGACGAGCATTGGCAATAGCGCATTCTGTGGATGTCACAACCTTAAATCTATTACTATCCCTAACAGCGTGACAAGCATTGGGGAGTACGTATTTAAAGCCAGTGGCCTTGAATCTGTCACCATCCCTAACGGCGTGATAAGCATTGAGCGGGCCACATTTGAACTGTGTCGCAGTCTTACTTCTGTCACCATCCCTAACAGCGTGACAAGCATTGCTGATTACGCATTTTATAACTGTATCAACCTGGAATCTATCACCATCCCTAACAGCGTGACGAGCATTGGTCATGACGCATTTTATGGCTGTGACAAACTTGCATCTGTCACTATCCCTAACAACGTGACGAGCATTGGTAGTAAAGCATTTGGTGATTGTGGCAAACTTGAATCTGTCACTATCCCTAACAGCGTGACAAGCATTGAAAAATCGGCTTTCGAGAATTGCAAGAATCTGAAAAAAGTCAATTCAAAGATTGCAAACCCATTTGCTATAAGTGATGAGACATTCGATTCTGATACATATTCCAATGGCACATTGTATGTGCCAAAGGGAACTGTTGCCCAGTATAAGGCTACTGATGGATGGAAGAACTTCAAGAACATCGTAGAAGACTCTACTACTGCCATCAATAACGTTGAGGCAGACAACACCCTCAACACCGCAAACGCTATCTACGACACCAACGGTAAGCGTTTGCCTGTTACCTCCCTCGACGAGCTCCCTTCAGGCCTGTATATCATCAATGGCAAGAAAGTTGTAAAGTAATCTCTAAAGACCCCCTCAGTCCTCCTGCATAGGGGGAAAGGTTAGAAGACCCCCTTAATCCCCCTGCGTAGGGGGAAAGGTTAGAGGTTAGGGGTTAGTGTGTTTTACGCAGAGAAGCGGAGTCGCAGAGTTTTTCTTTGCGCCTTCGCGTCTCTGCGTTTTAATCAATTATTTCTTAATACCCTAAAAACTGGTCACACCGATGGTAGGAGCCTAACCAAGCCTTCCCAAAGGGAAGGATGTTTCATAGTAACATCCGCCCATTAGCCGCGCTTGGAATTTCGGGGGGTAATTGGTAATAATGACGTTAATTGCGGCAGCAGGCTGCCTTTGGGCTTTCCAGAAATTTACCGACGATGACCAGAAAATTTATTCCAGAAAAATATATTTTTTAAACGCTAAGTCGCTAAGGCGCAAAGTTTTTCTTTTTTCAGATTACACAGATCAAAGGGATTTTTTCGCAAGACTCAACAAGCTACGCAAGTGTCTCGCTTACGCTCGTGATTAATATCCCTACAATCCCGAATATCTGTGGTTTATTTTTTCCGAACACGAAAGTCACGAAAAGAACGAAAGAATTTCGTTTATTCTGTGTATTACTTCCCTGTGGTCAGTGGGTCTGCGACAAATCTCCGTGTTCAAATCATTCTCCACGCCTCTGTGTCTTTGCGTTTTTATTTCCTTGGAAATTTTCTGGGCAACTTGTTGAAATTTTTGTTCCAAGACCACAAGCACCGTAAGGTGCGTCTATCCGTTCTCCTTTTGCCTTATCCTCCCAAAGTTTGCTCAATAGCCTGAAGAACTATCTCGCAAGTCCCATCCCGGAAATGGGATTTGGTACGGATTTGCATCGGAATTGAAGCGGAGTTAGACCCTCTTGAAGAGGTTAGAGTTAAGAGGTTAGTGGTTAGAGTTAACTTTCCTTTCGTGGCCTTTGATTGGAAAGCGTGTCTTAAATTCTTCACTCTTCACTCTTCGTTCTTCACTTTCACACTGCAAAGTTACTACAATTTCCTATGAAAATCACAAAGTAACATATTTTTTTTATGTTAGTTTCCTAGAAATTGCATTTTATACTTGTAACTTATTGATACACAGTAAGAAAATTTCGGAAGGCATTTCGCGAACAGACAAAACTATCATAATATCAGATATTTTCATGGCCCCCCCTATGTCTGTAAATTTTACCCCAAAATATAAATATATATAATATATTATATATATTTATATTTTGAAGATTTTTTTTGAAGAGAAGAACTATCATATAGTACCCCTATAAAATATCAGATATTATGATAGTTTCCCCATTCTGAGCCTTCTGTTAGGGGGTGAAAGTAACATATCTTGAAATATGATATTTTCATGATTGTTTGCAAATACGCATTTTTACTCGTTTTTACCACCAAAAGACGCAGAAAAAATATCGAAATCCCCTATTTTTCCGAGCATTTCGTGTTCATTTTTGATTCTTGACGATGAGGTGTTTTCAACCTACCCCATCTTTCTTTTGTTTGTTTGAGCGCGAAAGTAACATAATATCTGATATTTTAGATAGGGAGAGGGGGTAAGGCACATTCCCTTTTTGGGACTCTGTCAGGTATGCTATAGCGTAAGATAAACTCAATAACGTTTCGTTATCGAGATGTTATTGATTTAAGTTTCGGGAGTTCGGACTTGCCTGGAAGGCAATACTATTAGTAACCCCGTACATACGAGTGAAACGAGGATGTGCGGGGAGTAAGCCTCCAATTCTTTATCTGCCTGGAGGGCAGTACATCGCAAGAAATCATGCGTGAAAGCCAATCAGGTACAGCCTTCCAGGCTGGTAGGGATGGTGGTATTTCTCTTTCCGAGGGCATCCTCTCCTTCGTCGAGTATGCACCCCGGTTACTCATAGTGTTGCCTTCCAGGCAATTCTGGACTTGCACAACTTGAGTAATACTATTTAGGCATAGAAGAACTAAAGGGGGTAGCAAATCGCGACCTCCTTTGATGTTATCGGAAAAGCATATTAGCTGGGGTCGCGTTTCGCGACCCCAGCTTTATGTTATAGGGCAAGCATTTGAAGCGGATGGGGTCACGAAACGTGACGCCATCAAGAGGAACACCTATTCACAAGCTGCATTCCCAAATTGGGAACACAGATCTTCGTTGCAATCTCTTGTACTTAGGCATAGAAGAAGTAAAGGGGGAGACAAAACGTCCACCCCATCAAACCAACGCCCAGAATCGGGGCGATGGTATTTGCAGTTGCTTACATTACCGTGCAATACAGGTTGTAGCAATTAGAAATGGGAGAAGTCTGAGAGGGGGGGGCGTTACTATCGATACCCCTATAAATGATTATCTGCATTTACTCGATAGGCAGCCTGCAAGGCTAACAAGCTAATAGCCTAGGGCATCGCCCTAGGTATATGGTAGTGGGTAATTTCGCCCTGTAAGGGCAGAAGCATTGATTCATGTTAGAGCTTTTGCCCTTACAGGGCGTTAGCTCCCCCAAAATTCCCCCAGGGTGTTACCCTGGGCTAGTAGCTCATTGCCCCTTTAGGGCGCTTATCAGCTGATTCACGATATGCATTCCCTATATACGAAGGGGGTAGAGTTGGAAAGAATAAGGAATAAGGTTTGATACTAACAAACGCTCATCCTTCATCCTTAAATTCATCAACCCATCACCATAACACCTAACACCCATCACCCAATAAAAACCAGAGAACCAGAGAAATAAAACGCGAAGACGCAGAGGCGCGAAGTATTAAACCTCAGCATCTCTGCGTCTTTGCGTTTATTTTGTCTAAAGGCTAAAGTCTTTTGCCTTTTGTCTTTTTGCCCTTTTCACTTGCTTCAGCTTGATGAGCTTCAGCGAATAATTTTCAATTATCAATTTTCAATTCGTTAAAGCCCGAGCATGAATTTCTCCGCCTTGTTAAAGAACAGGTCATGTCCCTTGGCATTCAGGTGGGTATTGTCTTGATAGGAGTGGAAGTACCGTCGGGCAAATTCCATATCCCAGACATACATGCCACTTACTGTTGAGCAGTCATAAACTGGTATTGCGAATCTATGACCTGTCTCTACCATTATGCGGGTGATATCCGGATAAGGTGGGTTATTGATTCTCCAAGGTGTGAAGACTGCTACCTTTGCACTTGGAGCCTTCTTGATGAAACCACGGAGAAGCTTGGCATAGCCTTCATCGAACTCCTCTAAAGTACCCTTACCCTTGACAATCTGCTCAGCATCGCTGTGACCACCAATAAGGAGGATGTAATCACATGTATCCATGTCCTCATAGAACTCATTGATAGGAGCTGACCAGCGCTCACGACGACGGTCGAATGAGATACAGCAGTTGTTACGCGCATAGTTACGATAGAGCATGTGGTACTTCTGCGCAAGCTTACAATGCCATGTCTCAGTAACATCCCTACGGTTGTTGCGGGCACGACTGGCACCAAACACATTGATTGTCTTGCCGAACAATGGCGCATTACGAATCTCGTAAGGTATAGGATTCTTTGAGTCATTGAGGGCTTTGGCATCAAGACGATAGTCATAGACTATGGCATCTTGTGCACGCATCACTAAGGAGCATGCTAAGCAAATGAGAATCAGAGTGATTTTTACTGTTATCTTCATAAGTAATGTTTTTTAAGTCGAAAGGCCTTTTTTAAGGTTTTCTGGTTTATAGGTTTTCAGGTTCTCAGGTCGGACTTGCTCATAAACGATGCAGACCTCTAACCTTCTAACCTCCTAACCTTTTAACCTTTGAGTTTGACCTTTGGTTATCTTGTTTTTGGTATTTCAGTGGCAAAGATACAACTTTTTTTCGGTAAAACAAAAGATTAAGTCTTTTTTTTATAAAAATGTTTATTTTAACCAATAAAAGCCCCCCTCCTTCTCCCCCGAGTGGGAGAGATTTTAGATAGTTTTATTGTATATAAAGACTCCCTCCCTCGGGAGGGATGGGGAGGGGCTCCTTAATACCAATTCACATTATTAGACATTCCAGACCGCTTCTCGTACTTGAGGGCATCGGTAAGTGTTGCGGCATTACAACGGAACGAGAAGTTATAGCTTGTATATGGTGCCAAAGACACCTGGCAGCCCATGGAGAAGCAATGCAAGTCACGCTGAAGTCCGGCAGTGGTTGTTGACAACCTATGGGCATCGAAGTCGTAACCAGACATGAAGTTTATGTTCCAGCCATCGGAAAGCTGAATGTTTCCGGATACGTTCAGGTGCTGCCTGAACTGATAGCCTACACGTCCGCCTTCGATGTATTCATCTTCACCGAAACTATTCTTATATTTAACTTTCTTGCCGTATGGTTTGAAATTCGAAAGGTCCTCACTCATGGTGACGCCATAGCTGAACGTAAGACTCCAAGGCATAGAGAAGCGCATATAGCCGTCATCATCGGTTTCTGCCTTAGTGCTCTTTTCAGAAAGGGCGTTCTGTCCTCTCACCATATCGGGATCGACGTTGGAATCCAATCCTGTATCATAATCGTCATCACTCTCATCATCGTCAGAGTCTTTATTCTTCTTATCGTCTCCGCCTCCGAATAGTTTCCTAAGTTTCTCAGGATTAAGCGTATATGAGATATTCTGCGACATTCCCGTGAAGTTTCCGAAATGCCCTATACTATAGTTTGTAGTGTTACTCTTTACTACACTTCCTTCTTTCGTTTTTCCCCACGCATAAGTAGAGAATGTGGCACCGAGGCTGAAGGTGTAGTTTTTCCACCACTTCAGTCGGATATCCATTCTAAGGTCACTCCAAGGATGGTCCTTTGCAGTCAGATTGTATGACATACCAGCGCTGAGATTATCAATGAGGGAAATCTTCTTGAAGCCAGTAGTATCCTTGTCAGACTTGACTTTCATCTCAAGTTGGTTAGCAATCTGCATACTTACAGTTCCGGACTCTCCACCAGCCGAAGCACCTTCATATTGTATGTATTCTACCTTTTTGCCATCGCGGAGGTAGTGCGACTGAAAATCAGGAGAAAAACCATAAGAAACTGATACTGTAGGTGTGAAGACATGACGGATTCGATCAATCTTGTCACCGAATAACTTTCTGTTAGGAATAAAGAAACCATACAACTTGGTATTGGCACTGATTGATGCACTTACGTCATACACGTTCTTAAAACCACCAAGCGTGTCAGTTACCTCATAACCTCCGTCTTGTAGAGTCGCATCCTCTACCCACCTCTTTTCGTATCTCCTGAGAGACATACGGTCATTGAAATTGACAGAAGGTGTTACGTTAATAACATCGAACAATGAGAATGTGGCACTGACAGGAATAC
This sequence comes from uncultured Prevotellaceae bacterium, assembly GCA_946406435.1. Lineage (GTDB taxonomy): Bacteria > Bacteroidota > Bacteroidia > Bacteroidales > Bacteroidaceae > Prevotella. Next base: position 23,803 of record CAMJKP010000001.1, read on the forward strand.
TATGCGTTATCTTATTCTCCCAGTGCTTACCGAAACTTGAATGCAGCAAATAGTCTTCTTGTGTATTGATAGAGCTGGAGAAACTTCCTGTATATGCCAGACTGATTTTTTCATACCAACGCTCTTCACCCACAAGATACTTTCGCTTGAAAGGATAGAAACGAGACAAATTCAAATTGAGGTCAGGCAACGACAGCGAGATTGTAGATTGCTCTGTATTCTGACTGAGATTGATACCTGATGAGAGACTAAGTCCGATACTTGAGAACTGCGTGCTCCATGACACAGACGAACCACGTGTAGTCTCTGCTCTTGACTGCGCGTTATAATACGAGGTCAGGTTGTTATTCTCATAGTTCGATGTCGCAAAGTTCACACTTGCAGACAATTGGCTATAAGGATTCGCCTTTGTATCCTGACGATGCGACCATCGCAATCTGAAATCCGTAGTCTTTGAATAGTCGGGCATTCCCTTGTCACCATTACGAGTGTCAAGATAAGAGGCATCAAATGAGCCTGAGTATCTGTATCTCTTTCGATAGCTGGAAGCAGCTGATATTCCCCAAGAGCCCTTGGTATAGACTTCTCCCGTAAGCTTCAGGTCAACGCGATCAGAAATGGCAAAGTAATAACCGCCATTACGGAGATAGAAGCCTCTGGCAGTCTCATCACCGTAGGTCGGCATGATGAAACCACTTGAATATGACTTTGAGAATGGGAAGAAGCCGTATGGGATGGCTATAGGAAGCGGCACATCCTGAACAACGAGATATGCAGGACCGAATATCACGTCCTTGCCTGGGCGCACCTTTGCACGCGAAAGGGCAAGATAGAAGTCGGGGTGGTCCTCGTCACAGGTAGTATAGCGGCCATGTTTCAGATACAGGTTTCCGTCCTTATCACGCTTTGAACGCTCAGCCGTAATGAATCCGTCCTCCTGTTCTGTATAGACAGAGGAGATAAGTCCCTTCTTCGACTTGAAATTGAAAGCCATGGTATCGCTCTCATAAGTATCAGAACCCATCTTGAACACAGGCGTTCCTACCTTTGCGTGTGTGGATGTGTCATAGACTCCAGTTGCACGCACAAGACTTGAATCAAGCGTTATTGCGACCTTTTCCGACGCAAGATCCATATTCTCATACTTCACGGTTGAAGAGCCATAGAGATGCGCCATCTTATTGCCTGCAAAATACACGAGGGAATCGTCAGCGGTATATTCCACAGGAGCGTCTATACCGTTCTTTTTCTTTCTGTTAAGAGAGTCGAGCCTTATAGAATCGTCTATCGCCTTATTGCGAAGGAAAATGGCACGGTGAAGCGAGTCGAGCGTGTCTAATGCCTGAGTAAATACAGTATCAATAGCAGCCTTCTTTGCAATAACAGAATCGCCCTTCGCATTTTCGGCTTTTCTGTCAGATACGACAGTATCAGTATCGTTCCTCATCCCATTGAAGAACGACACACGATTATTTGCCATTGCAAAGACAATGACAAAAGAAAATACGAATATAGTAAAACGACTGCGCATATATGAACTCCCTCAGAGGGGATAAGGAGTCGCCTCCTTTTTGCTGCGAGTGCAAAGAAGACTTCGCACTATGCATAAAGTGCGTGTCAGCCTTAAGGCTGGTGCACGTTTCAATTTTGCGAGTGCAAAGGTACAAAAAAATAATTGATACTACAAAAAAAACCGCTCTCTGATGATTTTCAGAGAGCGGATTTATATTTTTTTATATAAAAAGCCCAAAGCCCCCCACCTTCTCCCCCGAGTGGGAGAGATTTTATATAGTATTACTCCTTAATATAAAATAGGTATAATACTATGTACCTCCTTGATTAGAAGTAGTATCTAAAGCCCCTCCCCCTCGGGGGAGTAGGAGGGGGGCTGTAGGACTTTGGGTAGGCCTCTTTTTAATAGAACAGATATCTGTTATCTACCACATCAGCCTTGATGTAGAGCTCCTGCATGAAGTTGCCAGCCATCTGCATGTTACGCTGAGCAAGCTTCATCTCCTGTGACTTAGCATCGAACTTGACACCTGAACGAGAGCCGCTGTTCTTTACCTGGAAGAGGTAAACACCTGCATTACCCTTAACTGGCTTTGCAGAGAACTGACCAACCTTTGTTGCTGCTACAGCACCGCTGAGAGCAGGCTCTGAAGAACCTGTAATCTGAACGAATACTGGAGCTGAGAATGATACCTGGTCAACAGAAGCAACCTTACCGCCCTTAGCCTGTGCGTCCTTAACGCTCTTAACACCAGCTACCTTAGCGATAATGCTCTCTGCCTTCTTGTCCTTCATAACCTCAGCCTTAACGATTTCCTTGATCTGCTCATCGTCAAGTGAACGATAACCCTTCTCATGAATCTTTGTAAGACCTACAACGAGGAGAGCGTCATTCTCACCACACTCATAGAGAGGAGAAACTGCACCTTCCTTAGCATCGAAGATCCACTTGAGAGCCTCACGTGTAGAGCGGAGGCTAGCAACGTAGTGCTGAGTTGTACGTGTATCAGAAGCAGTCTCTACTGTATAGCCGTACTTCTTGGCATTCTTCTCAAGATTCTCGATTGTCTGGTTCTCAGAAACATACTGAGAGAACTGATTGTATGCCTTAGAATATGTATCCTTAGAGAATGCGATATCAGTCTTGATAACAGCAGCAACATACTTTGTTGTCATTGCCTTGCGGTTTGTAACCTTAACAATGATGTTACCAGCAGTTGTCTGAATGTTCTTCAGCGCACCAACGCTTGCATAGTTAAGAGCGTTGAGGTATGTCTTGGTATCTGCATCAAGAGATGGAGAATACTGATACTGCTGTGTTGTGAGCCAAGTCTTCTCACCTGTCTGACCGTACTTCTTAGCAATAGCCTCCCACTGAGTAGCATCAGCAGAAAGAGCGTTGTAGATAGAGTCAGCACGCTTGTGAGCGTCCTCTGGAGTCTCACCGCCTACCTGAATAGCCTGGAACTCGATTGAGTCAGGAAGCTCAGCCTTAGAGATGAGGCGAAGAACGTTGAGAGTGTTGTCCTCAAGATTCTCCTTGATGGCTGTTGTTGTGCCTACAGATGTAGAGTCGATAAGAGACTGGATATCTGATGGGAATGCGCTCTTTGTTATAGGTACACCGAGGTAAGCTACGTTAGAGCCTGACTTGCGGATAACCTCAGAAGGATCCTCTGCAGCAGCAAGCTGAGCAGCATAATCCTTTGTCTGCTTCATAAGAGCAGCCTTATCGCCAGCAGAAGCCTTTACACGAACAGCAACATACTTGATGTCGCGAGTCTCGTCATACTGCTTGAAGCGTGGCTTCAGCTCATTGTACTTAGCCTTGAGGTCAGCGTCAGTAACCTGCACGTCCTTATCCTCGATTGAAGAGTAAGGGAAAGCAGCAAGCTCGATAGCAGACTCCTTTGTCTCCTCGTCGAATGCCTGCTTAGCCTCAACTGGGTTTGAGAAGAAAGTGTGACCGAGAAGCACCTGATACTTCTGAGCAAGTGTCTGCTGACGAAGTGTCTTCTCGATGAACTGCCAGTAGTTATAGATCTTCTGGTACTGATCCTTGAACTGTGGGTTTGTATTCTTCTTGTACTCGTTCATGAACTGCTTGAGGGCATTTGCATCGAAGCGACCTGTCTGCTGGTTCACGAATGGAGACTGGAGAAGAAGCTGATTTGTTCCCTGATTGAGGATATTGCGAATCTCATCGTCGGTAACTGTGAGACCGAGCTTCTTTGCGTCGTCCTCAATGAGCTTAGTCTGAACGTAGGTGTTCCATACCTGATCGCGAACCTGATTGAGCTCGTCCTCAGTAAAGTTTTCCTTGCCCTGTGTCAGCTTGATGACATCGCTGAACTCGTCAACCAACTTCTGGAATTCATCATAAGTGATCTTGTCGCCGAGAACCGAGCCAACCTGCTGGCGGGCACTGTTCCTCGAAGTCTCGCATGAACGGAAAGCCTCCTCGGCAATGAAAGCAAAGAGGCCAAGACCGATGATGCTCACCAGCAATACGCCCCTGCGTCTGATTTTTCCTAATACTGCCATTTTTTAGTTTTGATTTGGTTTTTATTATTGTTTTTATTTTCTCTGTTTGACAAGCCCGAAGGCCATTTTCACACGCAAGCAACAGATTTAGCATTGATGCCCACGTACAAATTGCGTACAAAGTTAGTAAAAAAAAAGGAAAAATCGCAACTTTGAGTGTAAAATTTTCTATGAAAAAGACTATTTTCCCTTTTATTTGTGATAAAACACATTTTTCCTCTATTTGACAATGAGAAAAAGACTAAGAATTAAAGACATGATATCAAAGCGAAACGTGGGAAGACAGTTAGGTGGTGGCGGTCACTTAGGCAAAAAAAGTCTCCCTTTAAGGGAGATTTAGAGGGTCTTCTCTCCTTCGCTACAAGTTCGCTTCAAGTCCGTTGCAAGTCCGCTCCCTACAATTGGAGGGAATGCCTCCTAATTTTCGCCTACTACCTTCAGTTTCACGAGCTCAATCTTGGTTCTTGTGCTACGGAGAATCTTGAATTCAAACTTATCATCCACGGTAATGACCTCGTTAAGCTTAGGGAAGCTCTGATAACGGTCAAGGATAAGTCCGCCAACCGTCTTGTAGTCATCCGACTCTGGCAAAGAGACATGCAGCGTTTCGTTCACCCTGTCAATCTCCATACGGGCAGAGATGATATACTCCCCGTCGCTCGTAGTATGACAGATATAGTTGGTGCTGTCGTGTTCATCCTCGATATCGCCAAAAATCTCCTCCACGATATCCTCAAGAGCCACTATACCACTCGTGCCTCCGAACTCATCAACAACAACGCCAAGGCTCTTCTTCTGCTGAAGGAATGTGTGCATCAGCGTCTTTGCAGCCATCGTCTCAGGTACAAAAGGCATCTGACGGACCGCCGCCTTGATATCCTTCAGGTCATGGAACAATTCTGAAGAATGAATATATCCGATGATGTTATCAATATCATTCTCATAGACAACAATCTTAGAGTGACCAGACTCGATAAACATCTGGCGAAGCTCTGCCACCGTACTGTCTGTTGAAACCGCCCTTATCTCTGTTCGTGGAACCATACAGTCCCTTACCTTCGTATCAGAAAAGTCAAGCGCATTCTGGAAAATACGCACTTCCTCGTCAATCTTCGCATCATCGCCAGCCTGGTCAATAGACTGCTGTACGAGGTAGTCGAGATCCACCTTGGAAAACTCCTCATGAGCCTCCTTCTTATCCATTTTCACACCAAAGGCACGGAGTAATAATTTTGATAGCACAGCACACAGACGGGAAATAGGATAAAGTACTATGTAACAGAGATATGCAGGCAAAGCAAAGCCACGAAGACACTTATTTGCATTTGCCTTAAAAATAGTCTTTGGAAGGAACTCTCCGGTAAACAAGACAATCAAAGTGGAGAGTATCGTATCGCCCGACACCTTTGCCGCCTCAGAAAGCCCTGCAAAGATGGTTGCGTCAAAGAGTCTTGCTATCAGAATACCATAGATTACAAGTGCTATGTTATTGCCCACAAGCATGGTGGAGACAAACATATTTGGATGGCGATAGAACGTTGACACTACCCTATCCGTTATGCTTCCCTTCTCACGATTCACCTCTGCTAGCATCCTGTTGCTTGACACAAAGGCTATCTCCATGCCCGAAAAGAACGCGGAGAACAGCATAGAGAGACCCACCCCCAGCCCCTCCCGTAAAAGGAGGGGAGTAGTTACACTCATACTATCTATGAAATCAATCAATAGGGGCATAGAATAATGATTTTACTTTTAATTCAAATACTATCTATTACCCTCCCTTTATGGGAGGGGTTAGGGGTGGGTTTTCCTATGTGGCATCGTCATTCCACGCTTAGGCGGAGCAACGACAGAAGTATCTGTAGGAGCCTTTTGTGTCGTAGTATCTTCCTTGAACATATCGTTCTTCATGAATGAGCCCTTGGAATTAGTGATGAAATAGCTGGTAAGCTTCTCATTACTTCTGAAATACGAACCTTGCATCTCACGTTCTGGGGTTATCAGGCGACTGAACCTATAAGAATACAGCTCGTGTCTGCTCTGGTCCCAATACAGTTCCTCAGAGTTATATTTCAGGCCATCTACCGTGCGCACGCGAACATTACCAATAAGATGCCAGAGATTCTGATCTGTAAAGCAATAGCCAGTATCAGCCTGGATATATGCCTCAACATGGAATTTCTCATCGAACTGCTCAAGGAAAATTCCTCTGCGGAATATCCATCGCTTTGGGTTCACGTTCTCATTTACCTCCCAACGCTCAGCCACTATGCGGTATTTCATAACGCCCGAATCGCTTATGAGCGTATTCACACCATAGCTAGTCATCATAGCCACAGAGTCACGGGCATAGATAGCAGGTGCCGTATGCTCTTTCGGGCTATTGCAAGCAATAAACGAGAGAACCATTATGATGCATACACACCATAATGGAACTGTCCTTGATATATTGCCGGTTGATATATTCATATTCCTACTCCCCCGATGGGGAGGGACTTCAGATAATATTTATGTATATAAGAACTCCCCCCTCGGGGGGATGGAGGGGGCCTTAATCAAACTTCCACTTAGCGAACCAACGCTCATTGAATGTGAAGCCAATATTGATGCGGAAGCTATTCTCCTTGATAAGACCGCTTGCATCATTACGAACCCACTGAGCACTCACGTTGAGCATAGAACGGTTGTTGTACGCATTCACGATAGGAATACCAACACCTGCGCTGACTGACAACTGGCTCGGACCATCCTTGCTGCCAACTTTGATATAAGGAGTAGAATATCCAGCACCCAGACGATAGCGGATGCGAGAGAAGAAGCTACGTCCTTCGGTATTCTGACAATACTCCAAACCGGCATTAACCTTATGAAGGTCATTGAACTGACCAGTCTTTCCTACATAGGAATTACCATTGTCCTGAGGGAACTTGGCATCAGCCCATTGCTGCAAGGTATAGTCAACACCAACAGTCCACTTCGTGCCGTGGGTATAAGAAACACCAGCTGCAATCTGTGAAGGGAAGTCAATACCATCATGAGCAACAAACTCGGTAGTGTCATTAACAGTACCTGAACTCATGATTGCCAAGGTAGGATCGGCATTAAGACTATGGCCAAGTCCGTATGTAGCACCAACGGTAATGACATCCTTGTCATTCAGTTCATGCTGATACTGAACACCGAAATCAAGCTTATAGCTACCTATGCTGCAATTACGTTTCTTCTTCAGGCTCTTGGCAGATGAGTCGGTATAGGTACTGTTGATGATATGCTCCATCTCACCCCAGAGATAACCGCCATTGACACCGAATGAGAATCCCTTGACAGGCGACCAACCCAAACCGATGAAGGCCTCATGAAGTCCTCCTGTACCAGAATATGCATTAGAGACACCTGTATAAGAAGCGTCCCCACGATCCACATATTCAGTATTAGTGAATTGATAACCGATATTTGAAACAGGCAAGAGACCAAAGGCAAGACCGAAATTTGGAGCCACGCGGAATCCGCCAACAACATATTCAAAGCTTGCATTCTTGGCATTCTTGCTAACCTTGCCCTCCTTGAAGTTGGTCATCTGAAGAGAAAGACCTGCGTCAAAGATAAAGGAAAGGGAGTCAACAGCCGAATATGAAGCCGGATTAAGATAGTTTATCTGATTGTGGGGACGAAGACCCAAGCCAACGCCATTCATTCCTCTATTGAAACTGTTACCCTGATCTGAGAGCACGCCTATTCCATACATAGAATATGGAGAGTTTGTTCCACTCTGAGCAAAAGCTGTAGTTGCGAGCAAAGCAATGCTCAATGCAGCAAATATTTTCTTCATTTATCTGTTTTTTGACCTTTTTTTGATTACAGGGTGCAAAATTATCGAAAAAAAATGAAATAATCGCACGAAATGTGATAAATTAAAGTTATTTTTGCATCGTGAAACGAAATATAGTATATTTTTACACGTCAATCGCGCTCTTTTTGACACTTTTTACGATTAGAGTGTCCGCAAAGACGGAAATTAGTTTGCTGACTTGCAAACCGCACGCCCAGATCTATAGTCTCTATGGACATACGGCGATAAGGGTTGTAGATACGGAGCAAAATACGGATGTAGCCATAAACTGGGGAGTTTTCGATGCTTCCCAGCCGAACTTCGTTGCCAAGTTCGTACTCGGCTTCACCGACTATACCATGTCTATAGTCCCGACGGAATACTTCCTGCGTGAATACGAATACTACGGAAGTCCTGTATATCAGCAGAGGCTCAACCTCACGGAAGCGGAGAAGGCACGCATAATGAAAGCTCTGGACGAGAACTATCGTCCTGAGAACCGAGTCTATCGCTACAACTACGTTTACGATAACTGTACAACAAGGGCAAGGGATATTATTCTCTCCAATATCGATGGAAAGACCAGTTGCGTAAAGACTTTTCTGCAAAAAGGGGATAAGACATTCCGCGACCTACTTCACTGGAAGACAAACAAATACGGTTGGTGCAAGGCTGGTAATGACCTTGTTATCGGACTAAGAGCCGACCGCAACGCTATTCATTCCGAAAGGGAGTTTCTTCCAGAAATCCTTGCAGCCGACTTCGACTCTGCAACAATCATAAGAGCTGACGGAAAGCAAGTGGCACTTGTTGATAGTGCTTTCTGGCTTCTGAAAGATGTTCAGCCACACTTCGAACCTATGCCTGACTTTCCGCTAACGCCAACGATGTTTGCCATTATTATATTGGCATTGGTGATTGTATGGACCTTATATGAAAGGACAAAGAAAAAACGCCTCAAGTGGCTTGACGTTGTGTTTTTCTACATCTGCGGAATAGCAGGTCTATTGCCTTTTGCAATGATTTTCAGCCAGCATCCGTTCGTACAGATTAACCTACAGCTACTTGTTCTGAATCCACTTTGGCTCTTCCTAATGTCACCTTGGACAAAATGGAAGCATCGCTGGAATGTGGCACTTGTAATGGTTGTTCTGTTCTTTATTGGAAATATTTTACAGTCGTATGCCGAAGGAATGAACATTTTGGCATTATCTTTGCTTGTCAGAATTATTTCAAACAGATTAAAGTATAAAGAATGAAGAATTCATCAAACATATACAAATATCTGACCGCACTCCTCGTAGCGAGTATGTGCGCAAACGAGGCAGTAGCCCAGATGAGGGAAAGCGGACTGCCTAAGCTCGTAGTCAACATCACAATTGACCAACTACGTTCCGACTACCTTCAGATATTCGAGAGATTCTATGGTGACGGCGGTTTCAGACGCCTAATGAGGGATGGTCTCGTCTATGAGAAAGCCATCAACGACTATTTCCCAGCCGACCGTTCATCGGCAACAGCCACTATAGTTTCAGGTGCTACGCCTTACTATAACGGAATAGTAAGCGACTCATGGATAGACCGTAAGACCCTGCGTCGAACAGGATGCGTAGAGGACAAGAACATCAAGGCCGCACAAGGTCGTGATGCCGTCTCTGCAAAGAGTCTGATGACGACAACCATTGGTGACGAACTGAAGGTCTTCACTAACGGGATGTCGAAAGTGTATAGCATTGGTCCTGAGCGCGATGCAGCTATCATAAGTGCAGGTCACGCAGGAGACCTTGCTCTCTGGATCGACGACAACACAGGACGTTGGACTACCACCAGCGCATACGCTCTTGCTGCCGACCAATGGGCTATGGGAGTAAGTGCGAACTTCCCTATCGCAGACAAGCTAAAGAGTTTGAAATGGTCACCTCTAAGCGGTCTTGGAGAGACTCTGAGTCTGTTTATGGGCGAAGGAATGCAGAAATCATTCTCACACCCATTCACGGGAGAGAGAAAGTTCATCGACTTCAAGCGAAGTGCGCTTGTCAACGAGGAAATATCACTCATGGCGTTGAAGTGCCAGAAGGACAACGGTCTCGGAACTGACGATGTGACAGACCTGCTGTGCATACAATACTATGCCGGCAAGCCATTAGAGAGTGTTCTGTCAAGCAACAGAACAGAACTTCAGGACACATACATGCGCCTTGACCATGAACTGGACCGCATAATTGAGACACTTGAGAGCCGTATTGGCAAGGGACAGGTATTGTTCGTGTTGTCATCAACAGGCTACTCAGAAATAGAGGATGTAGATTATGACAAATATGGCATACCATCAGGTACTTTCTACATCAACCGCACGGCAAATCTGCTCAATATGTACCTTTCCAACGTCTATGGAAAGGGGCAGTATGTAGATGCTGTTTATCACAATCAGATTTATCTCAATCACAAGCTCATAGAGCAGCAGCAACTCAGTCTATCTGAGATACTTAAGCGTTCTCGCGACTTTCTCCTTCTTAGTGAAGGCATTAGGGATATTCAGACATCAGAGAACATCCTTTCTTCAACAAATGAGAACCTTCTGAAAATCAGAAACGGATATAGTCTCACATTGTCAGGTGACATCATCTGTGAGGTTGCTCCAGGATGGCAAGTTGTCAATGAGAATACGGGCGAGAAGTTCAACCCTACCCCATCAGCAGTCATCTTCCCTATCATCTTCTACGGATCAGGCGTAAAATCCAACCATGTAGAGACTGTTGTTAGCACAGACAGAATTGCGCCAACCATATCAAAGTCATTACGTATTCGTGCCCCGAACGGCTGCAAGTCATTACCTTTGTTTTAGGTCATTTTTGTCCTAAAAAATCGAGGTTTATGTAATAAATACATACGTTTTCTCAAATAATCACAGTTTTATTCGCATATTTGGAAAAAAAATATTATTTTTGCAGTCAATTACCGTTACGGTAAATAGAATACACCCAAATCAGATATGAATTTCAACGCAATATTATCAGCATTTTTCGGCAATAAAGCAAGCCGTGACATAAAGAAAATACAGCCACTCGTAGAAAAAGTAAAGGCTGCATATCCAGCCATTCAGGCTCTCTCTAACGATGAGCTCCGTGCAAAGTCTAAGGAGATACAGGCATACGTACAGAATTCCGCAAACGATCTGAAGAAGCAGATCGAGGAACTGAAGGCAAAGATTGAAGAGACTCCAATCGATGAGCGCGAAAGCATCTTTGCAGAGATTGACAAGCTCGACAAGGAAGTACTCGACAAATACGAGGTTGCTCTTGACGAGGTATTCCCAGTAGTTTTCAGCATCGTTAAGGATACAGCCCGTCGTTTCACAGAAAACGAGGAGACAATCGTAACAGCAACAGATTTCGACCGCGAACTTGCAGCAGACCCAAGCAAGGACTTCGTGACAATTGACGGTGACAAGGCTATCTATCACAACCATTGGACTGCAGGTGGCAATGATCTCAAGTGGGAGATGATTCACTATGACGTACAGCTCTTCGGTGGTATCGTTCTTCATCAGGGTAAGATTGCCGAGATGGCAACTGGTGAGGGTAAGACATTGGTAGCAACATGTCCGGTATTCCTCAACGCACTTACAGGTAACGGTGTTCACGTAGTAACTGTGAACGACTACCTCGCAAAGCGTGACTCAGAGTGGATGGGGCCACTCTATATGTTCCACGGTCTTTCTGTAGATTGTATCGACAAGCACCAGCCAAACTCAGAGGCTCGTCGCAGAGCATATCAGGCAGATATCACATTCGGTACTAACAACGAGTTCGGTTTCGACTACCTCCGCGACAACATGGCTATGCAGCCAGAGGATCTCGTTCAGCGCCGTCACAACTACGCTATCGTCGATGAGGTTGACTCTGTATTGATTGATGATGCCCGTACCCCTCTCATCATCTCTGGTCCTATACCAAAGGGTGACGTGCAGATGTTCGAGGAGTATCAGCCACTCGTTGAGCAGCTCGTTGCTGTTCAGAGAAAGCTCGCAACACAATATCTTGCAGATGCAAAGACTCTCATTGCCGAGGGTCAGAAGACAAACAACAAGGAAAAGCTTGATGAAGGCTTCCTTGCTCTATATCGTTCTTTCAAGTCTCTTCCAAAGAACCGTCCATTGCTGAAGTTCCTTTCAGAGGAAGGCATCAAGTCTGGTATGCTGAAGACTGAGGAATTCTACATGGAGAACAACAACCGTAGGATGCCAGAGTGCGTAAAGCCTCTGTACTTCGTAGCCGACGAGAAATCAAATTCTGCAGAACTCACAGACAAGGGCGTAGAATGGCTGTCAAATCAGGTTGGCGACAAGGAGCTCTTTGTGATTCCAAACATCACAGCACAACTCTCAGCTCTTGAAGCAGACAAGTCTCTGTCAGACGAGGAGAGACTGATGAAGAAGGATGAGTATTTCCAGCACTATGCAGTTCAGTCAGAGCGTGTTCATACTATCCAGCAGCTTCTCAAGGCATACTCAATGTTCAACAAGGACGACCAGTATGTCGTTATGGACGGTCAGGTAAAGATTGTTGATGAGCAGACTGGTCGTATCATGGAAGGTCGTCGCTGGAGTGATGGTCTTCATCAGGCTGTAGAGGCTAAGGAGCACGTTAAGGTAGAGGCTGCTACACAGACATACGCAACAATCACATTGCAGAACTACTTCCGTATGTACCACAAGCTCGCAGGTATGACAGGTACTGCTAGTACAGAGGCAGGAGAGTTCTGGGACATCTACAAGCTTGACGTTGTAGAGATTCCTACAAACCGCAAGGTTCTGCGTAACGATATGGATGACCGCGTGTATAAGACAGCACGTGAGAAATACACAGCCGTTATCGAGGAAATCGAGGCAATGAGAAATGCAGGACGTCCTGTTCTCGTTGGTACTACATCGGTTGAGATTTCTGAGCTCATCAGCCGTATGCTGAAGATGAGGAACATTCCTCACAACGTACTTAACGCTAAGGAACACGCGCGCGAGTCTCTGATTGTTGCCGAGGCAGGTAGATCTGTCAACGGTCTTGGTGCAGTAACCATCGCTACCAACATGGCAGGTCGTGGTACTGATATCAAGCTCACACCAGAGGTTAAGGCTGCTGGTGGTCTTGCAATTATCGGTACAGAGCGTCATGAGAGCCGTCGTGTTGACCGTCAGCTCCGTGGTCGTGCAGGTCGTCAGGGAGACCCAGGTTCTTCTGTATTCTACGTATCTCTCGAAGATAAGCTTATGCGTCTGTTCGCTTCTGAGCGTATCGCAAAGGTTATGGACCGTCTCGGTTTCGAAGAGGGAGAGAGAATCGAAAGCCCACTTATCTCAAAGAGTATCGAGCGTGCACAGAAGAAGGTTGAGGAGAACAACTTCGGTATCCGTAAGCGTCTGCTTGAGTATGATGACGTAATGAACAAGCAGCGTACCGTCATCTATGAGCGCCGTCGTCACGCTCTTATGGGAGAGCGTATTGGAATGGACATCACGAACCTGCTATGGGATCGTGTAACCTCAATTCTTAACAACAACGACTATGCCGGATGCAAGGAGCAGTACCTCAAGGTGTTTGCAATGGATATCCCATTCACAGAAGAGGAATTCTCTACATTAGGCAAGGAACAGTTGGAGGAAAAAGCATTCCAGACAGTAATGACAGAGTTCAAGAACCGTACGGAACGCATTCATAATATGGCATGGCCTGTCATTAAGGACATAGCAGAGAATCACGGTAACGAATACCAGCGCATTGCTATTCCTATTACCGATGGTCGTCTGATTTACAATATGACATTCGACCTTCAGGAACTTTACAAGTCTGAGGGCAAGGATATCATCAAGCAGTTCGAGAAGATGATCATGCTCCGCACTATCGACGACAACTGGAAGGAGAACCTCCGTCAGTTGGATGAGCTTCGTCACTCTGTACAGAATGCAAGTTACGAGCAGAAGGATCCACTTCTCATCTTCAAACTTGAGAGTGTTAAGCTTTGGGACAACATGATTAATGAGATGCACGATGCCATTTCTATGACACTCACACGTGCTCGTATTCATCAGCAGCAGCCTGACGTTCCTTCAGAAATGATGCATCAGGCACCTGCAGAGGAACCAAAGCGAGAACAGCCAAAGCTGACAACACAGCACGATGAACTTCAAGGTGACGGAAGTCCGGTGCAAGACAAGGAGCGTCCACAATACAACGATCCTTCAGCAAGACAGCAGCCTCGCACTCCTATTATAAAGGATAAGATGCCTCGTCCAAATGATCCATGTCCATGCGGCTCTGGTTTGAAGTTCAAGAACTGTCACGGAAAGAACATCTAATCCACATGATTAAAGCGACCAATCTGACAAAGGACTACGGAGAACAAAGAGCCGTAGATATTCCAGAACTTATTATTCCCGATGGGACCATTTTGGGTCTCGTCGGGAACAATGGTGCTGGTAAGACTACCCTTTTCAGACTTCTTCTTGATCTCATAAAAGCGACAGACGGAGAGGTTGGCTTGAGTCTTTCTGACAATAGCGAGCTCTTGAATCCTGCAAAATGCGAGGATTGGAAGCACTTCGTAGGAGCATACGTCAACGAGGGATTCCTCATAGACTTCCTTTCAGCAGAAGAGTACTTTCTCTTTGTCGGCAAGGTTAATGAAATACCTGAGGAAACAGTAAAAGCAACAGTTGAGCAATATACAGAATTCCTCACAGACGAGATAATAGGAGCTGGGAAACTGATTCGAGACCTATCTGCTGGTAACAGGCAAAAGGTTGGTATAGTATCGGCACTCCTTGCTCAACCAAAGATAGTCATACTGGACGAGCCATTCAACTTCCTTGACCCATCAAGTCAGAACAAGCTCAAGAAACTCCTTATTGACTATCATGAAAAGACAGGTGCGACTCTATTGGTATCCAGTCATAATCTAACCCACACCGTAGATATATCCACGCATGTGGCGTTGATGGAAAAAGGAAAGATAATATCTTTCATTGACAATATCGATGGTGCAGCCAACAAACAGTTGGATGAGTACTTTAGTTAGATAGTATAAAGTTGAAAGTATAAAGAAATTGTCATGGCAGAAAAAATTCAGTCACAACTTTCGCGAATGCTTAATAAGGTGTCGCAGAAATTTCCACAGGTAGAAGAACCTACAGTGATGACAGACATCCACATCCGTATCAATCAGGAAACGGGTGACGTCATGGTATATAATGACGACGAGCAAGAGATTACTCGCATTGTTGTTGACGAATGGATTGACAATCAGGAGGATGAAAAGCTATTCTATCAAAAGGCAGCCAAAGCACTCCGTCAACTATTGCTCAAAGATGGTTTCGGTTCATCAATGGGTATAATAATGCCTTATAGTTTCGTGCTTGAGACAGAAACTGGTGAACACATCGATGAATTGTTCATTGCAGATACAGATGACACTATTATAATAGGTGGAGCTTTCATGGAGAATCTGGAAAAGGATCTCGACGATTTCATGAAACACCTTATGGAGGATTAGGGAATAGTGTATAGTAGAAAGAGTAAAGTGTAAAGAATAAAGTCAAAAAAGAATATAGATAAATAAGGGAAAACTTATTACAATCAATATGGCAGAAAATCATAATCATCTTGTAATTATGGCAGGTGGCGTTGGAAGCCGCTTCTGGCCAATGAGCACCGAAGATAAGCCAAAGCAGTTTATCGATGTACTTGGCGTAGGACGCTCTCTCATGCAGCTCACATACGACCGTTTCAAGGGAGTATGCCCAGCAGAGAATGTATGGGTTGTTACCAATGCAGCATACGTAGAGACTGTAGCAGAGCAGTTGCCAGAAATTCCTCGTGGTAATATCCTTAGTGAACCATGCCGTAGAAACACAGCTCCATGCATCGCATACGTAAGCTGGAGAATCAAGGTACAGGATCCTAACGCGAATATAGTAGTTACCCCAAGTGACCATGTAGTGATGAACGTTGCAGAGTTCCAGCGTGTCATATCAAGCACTCTTAACTTTGCAAGCGAAACTGATGCAATCATTACACTTGGTATGAAGCCAACCCGTCCAGAGACTGGTTATGGTTATATTCAGGCAGATCTCGCTCAGCAGAGTCTTCGCAACAAGGAGATATTCCGCGTTGACTCTTTCCGTGAGAAGCCTAATCTCGAAACTGCAAAGGAATATATCTCACATAACTATTACTTCTGGAATGCAGGTATCTTCATTTGGAACGTGCGCACAATCGTAAACGCATTCCGTATGTATCAACCACTTATTGCCGCTACATTTGAAGATATTATCCCTGTAATGGGAACTGCAGAAGAGCAGAAGGTTGTTGACGAGAAATATCCAGAGTGCGAAAATATTAGTGTTGACTATGCCATCCTTGAGAAAGCAGAGGAGATTTTCGTGTTCCCTGCAGACTTCGGTTGGAGCGACCTCGGCACATGGGGTTCACTTCAGACTCTCTCAAAGAAAGACGATGAAGGAAATGCAATCATCAGCCAGAACGTAAAACTCTTCGAGTCAAGCAACTGCATCGTAAACGTAGAAGGTGCTAAGCAAGTTGCAATCCAGGGACTTGATGGATATATCGTTGCAGAAAGAGATGGACGTCTTCTCATCTGCAAACTGGCAGACGAACAGCGAATCAAGGAATTTTCAAAGTAACAAAACATAGAAACAAATAAAAAACATATAAAAATGGAAAAGAAGAATATTGCATTAATCACAGGTGTTACAGGTCAGGATGGTTCATACCTCTCTGAGTTCCTTCTTGCCAAGGGTTATGAGGTTCATGGCATCATCCGTCGTTCTTCAGTAGATTTCCGCGAGCGTATCGCACATCTTGAGGGTAAGCCAAACTTTCATCTTCACTATGCAGACATGAGCGACTCTATGTCACTCGTTAAGCTCGTAGGTAAGGTACAGCCAACAGAGATATATAACCTCGCTGCACAGTCACATGTTCAGGTATCTTTCGATGCTCCTGAGTTCACAGCAGATGTTGATGCAGTAGGCGTTCTCCGTGTACTCGAGGCTGTTCGTACCAACCACCTAGAGAAGACTTGCCGTATCTATCAGGCTTCCACATCTGAGCTTTATGGTAAGGTTGAGGAGGTTCCACAGAATGAGAAGACTCCATTCCACCCATATTCTCCATATGCAGTTGCCAAGCTCTATGGTTTCTGGATCATCAAGGAGTATCGTGAGGCATACAATATGTTCTGCTGCTCAGGTATTCTCTTTAATCATGAGTCTGAGCGTCGTGGCGAGACATTCGTAACACGTAAGATTACCCTTGCAGCTGCTCGTATCGCACAGGGCAAGCAGGAGAAACTCTTCCTCGGTAATCTCGACTCACTCCGTGACTGGGGGTATGCAAAGGACTATGTTGAGTGTATGTGGCTCATTCTCCAGCATGAGACACCAGAAGACTTCGTAATCGCAACAGGCGTACAGCACTCAGTTCGTGAATTCACATACGCAGCATTCAAAGCTGCTGGTATCGAGCTCAAGTTCGAGGGCAAGGATATTAACGAGAAGGGTATCTGCGTTGATGGTCCTAAGGAACTCATCGGTAAGACACTCGTTGAGGTTTCAGAGGATTTCTACCGTCCAACAGACGTTGTAAACCTCTGGGGTGATCCAACAAAGGCTAAGAAGGAACTTGGATGGAATCCACAGACAACAAGCTTCGAGCAGCTCGTTGAGATTATGGTTCAGCACGATATGGCTAAGGTAAAGGCAGACTCTGTTGCAGCAGAGGTCCGTACAAACCTTGCAGAGTATCTTGAAAAGGGTATCGTTAAGTAAAAAATCGAAATCGTGTTAGATAAAAGCAGTAAAATATATGTAGCAGGTCACCACGGTCTCGTGGGATCTGCTATCTGGAACAACCTCAAGGCTCGTGGATACGAGAATCTTGTTGGTCGTTCACATAAGGAACTGGATCTCACCGACCAGTATGCAGTAAAGAAGTTCTTTGATGAGGAACAGCCAGATGCAGTTGTACTTGCAGCTGCATTCGTTGGCGGAATCATGGCAAACTCACTCTATCGTGCCGACTTCATGATGATGAACATGAAGATTCAATGCAACGTTATAAGTGAGGCTTACGCTCATGGTGTTAAGAAACTTCTCTTCCTGGGTTCTACCTGTATCTACCCAAAGAATGCTCCACAGCCAATGAAGGAGGATTGCCTCCTCACATCAGAACTGGAATATACCAACGAGGAGTATGCTATCGCAAAGATTGCAGGACTCAAGATGTGCGAGTCATACAACTTGCAATACGGCACCAACTACATCGCTGTTATGCCAACAAACCTCTATGGTCCTAACGATAACTTCCACCTCGAGAACTCACACGTTATGCCAGCCATGATGCGTAAGGTATATCTCGCAAAGCTCATTCATGACGGTGACTGGACTTCTATCCGTGCCGACCTCAGCATCCGTCCTGTAGGTGCTAATATGAAGGAAAATGGGGAGACTGTTCGTTACGTTATCGATGGTAACTCTGACGAGGCTCTTATCCTCAAGGTTCTTGCATTCTACGGAATAGAGAATAATAAGGTTACTCTCTGGGGAACAGGTAAGCCTCTCCGTGAGTTCCTTTGGTCTGAGGATATGGCAGACGCATCAGTTCACGTACTTCTCAACGTCGACTTCAAGGATATCATCGGTATCGAGAAATATTCAAGCGTACACTATGGAGTAAAGGCAGACGGTGTTGTTGACCGTAACCACTCTACAGGTCGTGGTGGTGCAATTCCATCACTTGGAGAGATTCGCAACTGCCACATCAACGTAGGTACAGGTAAGGAACTCACCATCCGTGAGCTTTCAGAACTCGTTGTAAAGGCTGTTGACTTCAAGGGCGAGGTTATATTCGACTCAAATAAACCAGACGGCACGATGCGTAAGCTCATTGACGTTAGCAAGCTCCATTCACTCGGATGGACTCACAAGGTTGAGATCGAGGATGGTGTTCAGAAGCTCTTCGATTGGTACAAGTCTTCTCTTAAGATTAAAGAGTAAAGTATAAAGTATAAAGAAATAAAATAAAAAATGAACGGTAAAGTAGATGTCCTGCTCGGTTTGCAGTGGGGCGATGAAGGTAAAGGAAAGGTGGTCGATGTACTGACCCCTAAGTATGATGTAGTAGCACGCTTCCAGGGTGGTCCTAACGCAGGTCACACCCTCGAGTTCGAAGGACAGAAATACGTCCTCCGCTCTATCCCTTCTGGTATTTTCCAGGGTGGTAAGGTTAATATCATCGGTAATGGTGTTGTTCTCGCTCCAGACCTCTTCATGGGAGAGGCTAAGGATCTCGAGAAGAGCGGTCATTCACTCAAGGAGCGTCTCCATATCTCTAAGAAAGCTCACCTCATCATGCCAACACACCGACTTCTTGATGCTGCCTATGAGTCTCTCAAGGGTAAGAACAAGGTTGGTACCACAGGCAAGGGCATCGGTCCTACATATACCGACAAGACATCACGCGACGGTCTTCGTGTTGGTGATATCCTCGACGGTTTCAAAGAAAAGTATGCAGCTCGCAAGGCTCGTCATATGATGCTTCTCAATGCACTCGGCTTCAAGTACGACGAGGCTGCACTTGCAGAGACAGAAAAGGTATGGATGGAGGGTATCGAATACCTCAAGCAGTTCCAGATTGTTGACTCAGAGCATGAGGTTGGTAAGATTCTCAAGTCAGGCAAGTCAATGCTTGCTGAGGGTGCTCAGGGCACAATGCTTGACGTTGATTTCGGTTCATATCCATTCGTAACATCTTCAAACACCATCTGTGCTGGAGCTTGCACAGGTCTCGGTATCGGTCCTAACAAGATTGGCGAGGTGTTCGGTATCATGAAGGCTTACTGTACACGTGTTGGTGCAGGTCCATTCCCAACAGAGTTATTTGATGAGACAGGCAAGAAGATGCGTGACATCGGTCATGAGTATGGTGCTGTTACTGGTCGTGAGCGTCGTTGTGGTTGGATTGACCTCGTAGCTCTCCGCTACTCTATCATGGTTAATGGCGTTACACAGCTCATCATGATGAAGTCTGACGTTCTTGATACATTCCCAACAATCAAGGCTTGTACAGCATATAAGGTAAACGGTGTTGAGACACGCGATTTCCCTTACGACATCGAGAAGGGTATCGAACCTGTCTATACCGAACTCCCAGGATGGCAAACAGATATGACAAAGTACACAAGCGAGGACGAGTTCCCACAGCAGTTCAAGGACTACATCAAGTTCCTTGAGACTGAGCTTGAGACTCCAATCACCATCATCTCTATCGGTCCTGACCGCGATCAGACAATCGTTAGAAAGTAAGAGGAAACACCCCTCCCCCGGCCCTCCCGAGGGAGGGAGTTAATCTGTCACATTTTTCTCGCGAAGAAATATTTGCAAACAGATTTCTCTGATTTATACGAAAAAACGCAGCGCAAAAAAGGTGACTAATAAACTCCTCCCCTCGGGGAGGCTGGGAGGGGGTCACTTAATTTAAACATGGCAAAACCAAGCATACCAAAGGGCACTCGCGATTTCGGTCCTGTCGAGATGGCGAAGCGCAACTATATCTTCAACACCATAAAGGACGTATATGCCCTCTATGGATTCTCACAGATAGAGACCCCTTCTATGGAGAATCTATCAACCCTCATGGGTAAGTATGGTGAGGAGGGCGATAAGCTTCTCTTCAAGATTCTTAACTCAGGAGATTTCCTTCACGGAATGACTGCTGATGAAGTAGCAAATACAAGCACTCTTAAACTTGCGGCTAAGTTCTGCGAGAAAGGCTTGCGCTATGACCTCACAGTCCCATTCGCACGCTATGTAGTACAGCATCGCGAAGAACTTCAACTACCTTTCAAGCGCTATCAGATACAGCCAGTATGGCGTGCTGACCGTCCTCAGAAAGGTCGCTATCGCGAGTTCTACCAGTGTGATGCTGACATCGTAGGCTCAGATTCCCTCCTCAATGAGGTCGAGCTTATGCAGATTGTCGATACCGTATTTACTAAGTTCGGCATTCGCGTGCAGATCAAGATCAACAACCGTAAGATACTTTCTGGTATTGCAGAGGTAATTGGTGAAGCCGATAAGATTGTGGATATCACCGTTGCCATAGACAAACTCGACAAAATAGGTCTCGATGCTGTAAACGAGGAACTTCGTGCTGACGGTATATCTGAAGAGGCTATCGAAAAGCTTCAGCCTATCATCAAACTCGAAGGTACAAATGAGGAGAAGCTCAACGTTATTGCAGAGGTTCTCGCATCTTCTGAGATAGGAATGAAAGGCGTTGAGGAATGTCGCTATATTCTCTCTTCCCTTGATTCTATGAAGGGATATGTTGAGGGCAACACATCTGTCCTCAAGAATGAACTCCAGCTTGACCTCACCCTTGCACGTGGTCTTAACTACTACACAGGTGCGATCTTTGAGGTAAAGGCTCTCGACGTGCAGATTGGTTCTATCACAGGAGGCGGACGCTACGATAACCTCACAGGTATCTTCGGAATGCCAGGACTCTCAGGTGTCGGTATCTCATTCGGAGCTGACCGCATCTATGATGTCCTCAACCAACTCGACCTCTATCCAAAGGATGCTATGACAGCCACACAGCTTCTCTTCATCAACTTTGGAGAGAAAGAGACTGCCTATTGTCTCCCTATAGCAAACAAAGCACGTACACAAGGCATACGCACAGAAATCTATCCTGATTCTACAAAGATGAAAAAGCAGATGAGCTATGCCAATGCAAAGCAGATTCCATACGTTGCCCTTGCTGGTGACAATGAGATTGCAGAGGGCAAAGTAACTCTCAAGAATATGATCACAGGCGAGCAAACTCTTGTCACACCTGATCAGCTCATTGCAGTTCTAAAAGGTTAGGATGTCAAAAGTCAAAGGTAAAAAACGTTAGACCTTTAGACAAACAACCAACACCCATCACCCATCACAAAAACTAACTATGCGTAAATTTATCACAATAATCACCATGAGCATCATAACACTCGTTATGATGACCTCATCCAACAAAGCCTTCACCATCTATCTCATAGGTGATTCTACAATGGCCAATAAGGACATTGAGAAGGAAGGACGTGAACGTGGTTGGGGTATGGCACTTCAGGGATTCTTCGCTGAGGAAGTATACATAGACAACCGTGCACTTAACGGACGTTCTACAAAATCATTCATTGAAGAAGGCCATTGGCAGAAAGTGCTTAACGACCTAAAGCCTGGAGATTACCTTGTGATCCAATTCGGTCACAACGATGAAAAAGGCAAGATTGGTGATAAAAGACACACCATTGCCGGCCTCACCTTTGACGACAACATCCGTATGTTCTGTCGTGGTGCACTCGGCAAGGGAGCCACTCCTATTGTGATGAATCCGGTAGTTCGTTGCGAATTCACAAAGCGAATTGATCGTGAAACCGTAAATGAAGCCCGTGCACGAAAAGGCTCATCAGATGATGTGGATATAGAAAACAGCGAGAAGCTCAAGGACACTCATGGAGCATACGCAGTAACACCAAAGTATGTGGCACGTGAACTCCGTGTTCCGTTTGTCGATGCAACAGGTATTACAGCTAATCTTGAGAGTCGTCTTGGTCCTACCAATGCAAAGCTTCTCCACATGCTTAGTGCAGACAAGAATAGCAAGGATAACACCCACTATACCGAATATGGTGCACATCGTGTGGCAGAACTCCTTGTTGACGCAATGGCAGAAGCATGTCCGGAACTCAAGCCTTACGTCCGTCACTATGACTTCATCGTATCAGCCAAAGGTTTCGGCAACTACCTGACTCTTCAGGCTGCTATCAATAATGTGCCTATCTATGCAAAATCTACAATCTGCGTACTTGACGGTGAATGGAAGGAACCAAAGATCACTTCTGGTAAGAAAATCAAGTATGTAAAGTTTTCTGGAGCAAAAGTAGATTAAAACCATAACACCAAGGCTTACATTCGTGTAAGCCTTCTTTTTTATCTGAGTTCGTAATGCTTTCGCTCTTCCTTTGTCCTTCCTACGCTTTTGATTCGCTTTTTAACTATAGGATGAGCGAAGGTAGAGCGAAGGAAGAGCGAAGGCAAAAGCGACCTTCATTCTTAATATACGTTAAAAGTTGAAATTATTACAATAGTTTTGTAGTAGTTTCAACTTTTTTCTCTATCTTTGTACTCACAAGACGAATGGCAAGAGTAAAAGGACAATGGTAAAAATTCAAAAGTCCTTAGACATTAGACCTTTGTCTTTAGACCTTTAAGAAAACCAACCTAAACACCCACTAAAAAGATATGCAGGCAAAAGAAGCATCAACTATCCTGACATCCCATGGCATAAAACCAACACTTCAAAGAATAGCAATAATGCGCTACATACTTGAACATCGCGTCCACCCGACAATCGAGGATGTTTACAACGGACTTGTAGCCAATTTCCCGACCCTCAGCAGAACAACAGTATACAATACCCTTCGAATGTTCTCTGAACACTCAGCAGCACAGATGATAACCATCGATGAGCATCGGGTATGCTATGACGGAGATACGCATCCACACCCCCACTTCATCTGCCGAAAATGTGGTCAGGTATTTGACATGATGAATCTGCCAATGCCATTACGCCCTACAAAGCAAGAAGCAAACGGATTTCAGATAGATGAGGTACAACTATACTATAAGGGACTATGCCCCAACTGTAGTACGACAACAGTAGAAGATTAAGGCCCCACCCCAACCCTCCCGAGGGAGGGAGTCTTTAGATACAAAATAGTTTCTAAAACCTCTCCCCCTCGGGGGAGTAAGGAGGGGGGCTGGAAGATGACAACATATATTTTCTTAACCCTAATTTAAACAAAACATTATGAAGAAAAAATTCATTTGTACCGTATGTGGATATGTCCACGAAGGTACCGAGGCACCGGAGAAATGCCCGATCTGTAAAGCTCCAGCCTCGAAATTCAACGAGATGTCTGTAGAAGACACACCTGAGTTTGCTACAGTTCACAAGCTCGGTGACGGTAAGCTCCCAGGAGCTGATGAGGAAATGATCAAAGACCTCAACAACCACTTCAATGGCGAGTGCGGAGAAGTCGGCATGTACCTTGCTATGGCACGTCAGGCTGACCGTGAGGGCTATCCAGAAGTAGCAGAGGCTTACAAGCGCTACGCTTGGGAAGAGGCAGAGCATGCAGCAAAGTTTGCAGAGCTTCTCGGTGACGTTCTCTCAGACACAAAGTCAAACCTCGAGGCTCGTATAGCAGCTGAGAAGGGCGCTTGTGAGGATAAGTTCCGCATCGCAAAGAACGCTAAGGCAGCAGGTCTTGATGCAATCCACGACACAGTTCATGAGATGGCTAAGGACGAGGCTCGTCACGCAGCAGGCTTTATGGGACTTTACAAACGTTACTTCAAGTAATAAGACTCATAACACAGGTTAATCTACAAAAACAAAACTAGAGGCATATCACAACTCGTGATATGCCTCTTTTCCCTCCTCTCCTTCTCCTCAAAGGGGATTGATTTAGATACTTACTATCTAAGACTCCCTCCCTTGGGGAGAGCTGTGGGGTTCAATTTCTTAATTTCTCCGCTATACTACCCTTAACCTTATCCGAAATACTGTCATAAGTATCTCCATTCTCAGGCATTACAGGCTTCAGATATTCCACCTCAATCTTCTTAGGCTTGATCCATCGTGAGCCTCTTGGAAGAACTCCATATGCACCTCGGATGCACACAGGTATTACAGGCACGTTCAATTCCTTACTCAGGATAGCGAAGGTCTTCTTAAACGGCACCATGTCACCATCGAAAGAGCGTGAGCCCTCTGGGAAGATAATAACATTCTTACCTTGCTTCAGCACCTCTGAAAGCTTCAGAATTGAATTTTTCAGATTACGCTTCTCCATCAGTATGACATTATTTCTCTTTGCCATAAACTTCAGCACAGGATGCTTTACATGCTCTTCCGTAGCATAGAAGTACGTATTCTTCAAGGTCTTAGTGCTCAATCCAGAAACTACGATAGCTCCGTCAAGGTAGCTCTGATGGTTAGGTGCTATAATGAAAGGTCCTTTCTTCGGAACATTATTCTCACCTACAATCTTCAGTCGGTTGTTCAGTTTAAGGAAAGACTTGAACAGCTTAGAGTGAAGAGGATAGAAAAGCGAGGTAGAAGGCAATTCAAGCGAAGAGTTATTGGCAAGTAGCATATCATGCCAATCAATCTTACTGACATCAACATGAGTCTTGCCCTGCTCAACCTTCTCGGCAACCGACCTGAGAGTGGTCATCATCTCTGGCTGAAGCTCCACACCAAAGGTCTGCTCAATGAATCCTTGCAATCCTACCTTATCCAAAGAGTCAAAAGCGAGGTCAGTCTCAAGATGATCATCTACATGAACAACAACCTTCTTCTCTGATTCTATATACTCCTTGATGATGCGCATCTCGTTCGACATCTCATCATCAGCCTCAACTTTACTCTTTATACTTTCTACTTTATTCGCAAGCTCATCAGCTACGCGGTTCCTCTTAAGAAGATCCTTGAGTTTGAAACGCTGAAGTTTATCGAGCTTGGTTCTTGGAAGTTCACCTCTATATACATAGATGCTCATCAGTTTCTTATAGTTTGTTACCGTGAGGTTATAAGGTTCGATAACCTCCTTCTTCAAAGCTATCTCCACTTCCTCGTCGGAAAGGTTTCGTGACCATGCCTCATTAGGTACGATGATACCCATCAGCATGTCGCCATTCTGAATAACGGCAGCCTCCTTTACTCGGTTTTCAAACTTCTCAAGCTTATATTCTATCTCGTTAGGCTGTACGTTCTTACCATTAGAGAGAACGATTATCTCCTTCGTTCTACCTGTGATATACACCCTACCCTTCTCATCCAGATAACCGAGGTCACCTGTATGGAGATATCCGTCAGCATCAATAACCTCAGCAGTTTCCTCAGGACGATTGTAATAGCCCTTCATCAGGTTATTACCCTTACAGCAAAGCTCACCGTTCACAACCTTACAGTCAACAGAAGGCAAAGGCAGTCCTGCACAACCGCAGATATAGTCTCCCGGACGTGTAAACGCAATGATAGGAGCCATCTCAGTCATGCCATATCCCTCAAGAAGATGGAAGCCCAAGGCAGAAAGGCCTTCACCGACCTCCTTGTCGAGAGGAGCACCACCACACACGCAGTAATCCAGATGTCCACCCATCTTCTTATGCACAGCAGCAAAGATGAAACGTGAGAACTTAAGGCTATGAACCTTCATACAAAGATTGAACAGGGCACGGGTAACAAAACTTGCATTTACCTTCTTCATGATACCCGCATAAAGCATCTGCCAAAGTCTTGGCACACCTACAAAGATACCAACCTTACCTCTGCACAATGCCTCCATGATGTCAGGTCCCTGCATAGACTCACAGATGACGATACCGTCCCCCTGCAATATAGGCGCAACAACCGTACCCATCAAAGGCAACACATGATGCACAGGAAGCAGCATCAATGTACGTCTCTTGCCGTTGAATACCGGAACCTCATCACACACACCAGCCTTGTTTGTCCACAAGTTCTTATAAGTCAGCATAACGCCCTTAGGCGAACCAGTAGTACCTGATGTGTATATGATAAGCGCAATGGCATTGTCGTCATAGCTCGTCTGATCAAGGGTGGAAGTATCGAAGTCAGAACCTTTGATATCCTCTTTCTCAACCTCATTGATGATGAGAATCTTTACGTCGAAATCAAGATGAGAAACCACTTCCCTTGCAACCTTCTCACATGCCTCTGATACCCACATACACTCAGGAGTACAATCCCTGACTATATACTCTAAATCAGAAACAGTTGCCGTTGCATCAACAGGAACAGCTATGCTCCTGTTCTGCCATACAGAATAGAAGGCATACACCCATCCGATCCTATTCTCGCTGAAGATAATCGTCTTACTTGGATTCAGTTCCTTTGTATGATTCCCAAACACACTTACATGCTGCAACATCTCCTGATAGTTCACATCACCAGCAGAAGACATTATCGCTATTCTGTCAAGACTAAATTTCATAGTTCATTTTTTAGGTTTTCAGGTTTTAAGGTTTTCAGGTCGGGATGCTCATCAGCGATGCTGACCTCTAACCTCCTAACCTCTAACCTTCTAACCTCTTCTCTGCAAAATTACAACATTCTGCTTATAAATAATCAAATTATCCTATATTTCCTATACTTCAGGAAAGTATTTGGTTATATAATCCTACTCCGCAGATAAATTATCCTATTTTCATGTCATGTTTTCCACCAAAAACTCATATATAAAACTTTAGTTTTATTACCCTATTCTATTTTTTTTACCGAAGTCAAATAAAAATTGTTAAAAAAACACTAAAAACACACTTTTTCCTGTATTTCTGGACCTCTTTTCTACCAATTTTATACGAAATATGCAAAAAAGATGCAAAAAATTTGTTCGTTCAGTTTTTTTTGCTAACTTTGCAACAAATCCGTTTTAGAATTTAATAATCATCCAAATAAAAACAACTTAAACATTTATTTCCTATGAAGCCAGTAAAATACACCCTATTCCTGATAGTACTATTGCTATCACCAATAAATATAATGAGCATGACAGAGGAGGATGCTCGCGACTGTCTTAAGGAGTTCGTCAACAGGGAGCAGGAGTTCGGCAAATTCGATGAAACACTCAAGCTGACATTCGCAAACGCTCATATAGACGACAACGGCATAAAAATTGTCTTCAATAAGGAAGACGATGTTTTCAAGCCATTATTCCCTGAGCTTACCGAAGGAAAGTTCAAGACCGTTGCGCAGGAAAACCGATACGTAAATCATCAGTTCGGGCTCTATCTCCTTATGCATGAAGCAATTAAGAACCCAAGATTCCTTGATGCACTCAAAGATTCAAATCTCTCATGGGACGTATTCGTCATGAACCCACGTCAAAACGTACCATATTACACAACAACCCTAAATTACAGAGATGTAACCAACGCTATACTCATCAATAATGGTGATGAAAACTCCGACTTCAAGACATTCCTCTCAATTTCACTCGTTGATCGTGCGCTCAAGAGTCTAATGGAACAGGTTTACATCCCACACGATAGTGTAGGAATATCGTATGCACGCCTAAGCCAGAACACACTCAACTGCACAATGCTTACCACAAGCGAGTATTATCCAAAGATAACGGCTGTCAACGGTATGGTAGCACGAAACGTATGGATTGAGGCTTTCATTGAAGAGTGTATGGCAAAGAACTACTACAAGCAGCTCCTTAGTCTCCTGAAGACAAAGCAGCCTGCAGTCAAAATCAATGTAGAAGACATCCACGGTAAACATAAGCCTCTCACATTCACCATCAAAGCATTCGATATCCTTGCTGCTGCACAACAAAGCACAACAGGCGGTCTCTCTGCAGCTGACTATATCGTACAGCAGATTGGCGGTACAATACAGAAGGAGAAAGAGAGGGGACTATTCATGCTGAAATATGGCGATGCTGTAAACCAGATGAAACTTATAGCCCAGATAAATGCTGACAAGTCAAGACGCGTTTATGAAGTGGTTGACGAAATGCCAGAGTTCCCAGGTGGAACTCATGCACTCGAAAACTACCTCCACAATCAGGTTAATTATCCTTCAAGGGCATTACAAAACAAGATACAGGGACGTGTGATATGCGAGTTCATCATCACAAACGAAGGCGCAGTAACCAACGTGAAAGTTGCAGAACCAGTCAATCCGCTTCTTGATGAAGAGGCAAAGCGTGTTATCGCAGCAATGCCAAAGTGGATTCCGGGACGCAATCATGGTGAAAGAGTAAATTCAAAATACAGTATTCCTGTAGTCTTCACACTCCCGAACTAAGAAGAGACATTGACAATAATTCCAGAAAACGCACCATAAACATCTCATGTACAAACTAAAAATTGTACATCGTATTCATGTCTCACTCCCAGCGCTTCGGTGCTGGGAGTTTCTTTTTCTTTGACTCAAAAGGATTTCTTTGGCTAATAAAAAAAGAACAAGGAGCACTTCCCTTTCAGGAAGTACTCCTCATTCCTCGTGACCTTGATGGGATTCAAACCCATGACCTTCAGAACCGGAATCTGACGCTCTATTCAGCTAAGCTACAAGGCCAAAGCATGTACAATTTACCATGTACAAAGTACATATGACTAATTACCTGTTTACAAAATTCCCCATGAGCACTCCGGCTCCCTCTCTACGGGGGAAGTCCGATGTTGATAACATCGGAGTATGTGTCAGGGGCGGGGGGAGAGGCCGTTGCCCTCTTTTCTCTTACATCGTCACGCTCATCACATATACCACAGCAGCAGGAATAGCCATCAGAGATGAGTCGAATCTGTCAAGCATACCACCATGACCAGGGAGGATGTTTCCGCTATCCTTCACACCAAGTGTACGCTTGAAAAGGCTCTCTACAAGGTCGCCCCATGTTCCGAAGAACACGACAACCAATCCCAAGCCAATCCATTCCATAGTGGTCAATCCTGTAGGAGTTGCACCAAAGTTCTCCAACAAATTGTTATGGTCAATATATGCCATCAGCCACGCAATCAGACACACGATGATACCACCACCTATACTGCCTTCCCATGACTTTGCTGGAGAAATCCTCGGGAACAACTTATGCTTACCGAGAAGTGAACCTGAGATATATGCTCCCGTGTCATTACACCACAAGAACACGAAGATGCTCAAAGGCAACAAAAGGCCGTATATTGTAGCACCCTCCATACTACGGAAAGCAAGCATATTGATACAAGCGAAAGGAATAGCCACATACATTTGCGAGAGCATGGTATATGCCCAGTCGTTAATGGCATCATCATTCTTCTGATATATCTCGCTTACGAAGAGATATACTATAGTAATGAGATAAGGAATGAAAGCTGCAGATTGAACTGTACCCCAACACCATCCTGCAAAGGCAAGGAACAGGTACACACCAGCAACGGTAGAGATGAAACGGTTCACCTTCACGTTCTCACGCTGATTAACAAGTCCTGTGAACTCCCATATCGACAAACCTGTCACAAGGGCGAAGAAACAGACCATTGCCAATGGCTTGAGGAAACAAGTCACCACAACAGCCACGAACAGAACGCCCGTGATAGTCCTAACGACGAAGTTATTCATGAGCCTCACCTCCATTATTATCAGCGGAAGCAGAATCAGAAGCGGAATCTGCAGTACCCTTAGTACGTCTCTCCCACTCCGCAGCCTCAGCCTCAAACTTGGCTTTCTGCTCATCATTTGCCTCAATAATCTCCTGAGCGCGTGAAGTCCAAGGACGCTTACCGAAGATACGCTCCACATCCTCTGCGAAGATTACCTCCTTGTCGATAAGCATCTGAGCAAGCTCGTTATGACCTTCCTTATGCTCTGTAAGAATAGCCTTTGCACGAGCATACTGCTCATTAATCATCTTCAGCACCTCCTCGTCAATCATCTGAGCAGTAGCCTCAGAATAAGGACGTTGGAAACTATACTCATTGTTATTGTAGTAGCAGATATTAGGCAACTTATCGCTCATACCTGCATACGCAATCATACCATACGCACTCTTTGTAGCACGCTCAAGGTCATTCATAGCTCCAGAAGAGATATGACCTGTGAACAACTCCTCAGCAGCACGACCACCAAGCAGACTACACATCTCGTCAAGCATCTGCTCCTTAGTGTTAAGCTGACGCTCCTCTGGCATATACCAAGCAGCACCAAGGGCATTACCACGTGGCACGATGCTGACCTTAACCAATGGGTTTGCAAACTCCGTGAACCAAGAGATAGTAGCGTGACCAGCCTCATGAAGCGCGATAGCACGCTTCTCTGCAGCGGTCATCACCTTTGTCTTCTTCTCCAAACCACCGATGATACGGTCAACCGCATCAAGGAAATCCTGACGACTAACCACCTTTGAATCATGGCGGGCAGCAATCAAAGCAGCCTCATTACATACGTTGGCAATATCAGCACCAGAGAAGCCCGGAGTCTGACGTGCAAGCATATCAATATCAAGGGTTTCCTCCACCTTGATAGGCTTCAGATGCACTTGGAATATCTCCTTACGCTCGGTAAGGTCAGGAAGGTCAACATGAATCTGACGGTCGAAACGACCTGCACGAAGCAGAGCCTTATCAAGCATATCCACGCGGTTGGTAGCAGCAAGGATGATGACACCTGAGTTAGTACCGAAGCCGTCCATCTCTGTGAGAAGTGCGTTAAGGGTGTTCTCACGCTCGTCATTACCACCCATAGAAGGGTTCTTTGAACGTGCACGACCAACGGCATCAATCTCATCGATGAAGATGATACAAGGACTCTTCTCCTTTGCCTGACGGAATGTGTCACGAACACGTGAAGCACCAACGCCCACAAACATCTCAACGAAGTCACTACCTGACATTGAGAAGAACGGAACGCCAGCCTCACCCGCAACAGCCTTCGCAAGCAAGGTCTTACCAGTTCCCGGAGGGCCTACAAGCAAGGCTCCCTTCGGAATCTTACCACCAAGATCTGTGTATTTTGCAGGATTCTTCAGGAACTCAACAATCTCCTGCACCTCCTGCTTAGCGCCTATCTGTCCGGCTACATCCTTGAATGTAACGCCAACACTATTTTCCTTACCATAGACACGTGCCTTTGACTTACCCACGCTGAAAACACCACCTCCGATGCCTCCACCGCCACCCATTCTTCCCATGAAGAAGAGCCAGATGAAGATAAAGAATGCCAAAGGAGCTATGTTGAGAAGGAAGCTCATGATGCCACCCGACTTCTCGTTGTCGTAAGCCACATCACCCTTGAACTTACCCTCTGTCTGCTTCGCATTAAGGAAGTCCTCAACCTGATCCACGCTACCAATCTCTACCTCCACGTAAGGATCACGCCCCATTTCCTTGGTAGATTTCTTGAACACATCGCGCACGTTTCTACCATATACATACATACGCAAATAGTTCTCAGGCTTATTAATCACTACCCTATTGGCATAGCCTTTTTCCACATAAGCCTTGAAAGTGCTGTACGATACCTTATTAGCGCTACCAGAGCCACTAAGCAACGAACTGCCTCCGTCTGTGAAGAATGTCACACACAGGGCAATCAGAATCATCACATAGAGCCAGTTCATATTGAACTTAGGCATCTTAGGCTTATTATCGTTATTAGAAAAATCCTGCTTTTGCATTGTATAAAACTCCGAGTTAAGCTTCGGGAGCTTCAAATTGTTTTGGTTATTCAACTTTCGCCTCGCTAAAGTTGCAGGTTTAAAGGTTTACGGTTTTTAGGTTCTTGGGTCAGCATGCCATTCAGCAATTGAAAATTAATTTCTTAATATATTAATCTCTTAATTTCTTCCGACCTTACAACCTCAAAACCTTATAACCCATAAAGTCGAGCTTGCGAGATTTTATATAGACCGGGGATAATCAGTCAAGGTCTGGGATATCCTCAGCAGGAGCGTCTTCCCAGAGGTTCTCAAGATTGTAGAAATCACGAGCCTCAGGCATGAACACGTGAACCATAACGTCCACATAGTCCATAGCAATCCAAAGAGCATTCTCCGTACCGACAACATGGGTAGGCTTATCCTTCAGCTCAATACGAACCATGTCCTCCACAGAGTCTGCAATAGCACTCACCTGCTGAGGGTTCTGTCCCTCGCATACGATGAAATACTGACAAATAGCACCGTCTATATTGCGGAGATCCACGATTCTGATCCCTTTACCTTTCTTCTCCTGTATGCCTTTAACGGCTACATCAACTAATTCCTTTATTGAATCCACTTAAATACTTTTTCTTATTTTTAATTATCACGCGCGAAACAAAGTTATGTATGAAACTCTTTCACCTTGCCCACGTTTTATTTTGCGAGTACAACGTGCGAAGCATCCTCGCACGAAGCAAAAGTGCATGTCAGCTCATAAAGCTGGCGCACGTTTTTATTTTGCGAGTGCAAAGTTACTCAATATTCTTGACATTCCCCTCCAAAACTCCCAAAATTTGCATTTTTTTTTAGTTTTTCGCGCAAAACTGCCGAAAGATGACTTTTTTCGAAAATTTTTCTTGATTTTCTTGCAAGATACAGAAAAATGTTGTACCTTTGCACTCGCAAACAGGAAACAGGAGTTTTTCTTGCTTTGCTATCAAAAATTGGGATATGGTGTAATGGTAACACTGCAGATTCTGGTCCTGCCTTTCCTGGTTCGAGTCCGGGTATCCCAACAAGAACGCTGAATGAGAAATCATCCAGCGTTTTTTTATTTACCATTTGACAATTTACGATTTACTATTTATTTAACGTGAGTTCGACGAAAAACAAACCGCTTGCTACAAGAAGAAATTAATGCGACATTAACGTGATATTGATGGTCATTAATGTTTACTCACGAAGTGAGAACGTATAATATCGCATTAATATAACATTAATAACGCATTAATTTTGCAGAACACAGATTTAAGAGATTTTCGTCTTCCGTACCTTTCCAAGTTTTCCGTGGTCAAAAAAAAGGAAAGTAAACCCGAATAAATTTTCTGATTCAATTTACCCAGAATTTACTTTCCAAAATAGTCTCAGAATTTACATTCCGAATCTCAGCACCAAAAGTGCGGTTCGCTTACAGTCCGCCGCCACCTTCGTCACCACCACCTGAAGGGGTTGAGCCGCCATCACCTGCGCTACCAGTAGCGTCACCATCAGGAGAGAGGAAAGCCGAGATGCTCTGTCCGTAGCTTGAGGATGCGAGGGTGTAGGCTGCATCGCCCTGATAGTCAGAGAGGATGCTGTTGGCGTCGATGAGCGTCTGTGAAGAGACAAGCGTCTTGCCGTTTGATGACTTACGGGAGTGCACCCAGCAATACACGCAGTCGCCATCGTTCCCGCTGTGTCCGAGCTTGCCGTCAACAGAAGCGAAGCCGTGTGAACCGCCAACTGCGTCCGTGAGATTCGCGTCGTTGGCTGCATCGAGAACCACCTTCGCTGCGCTGAACTGGCAGTATGGGATGCCTGTCTCCGCGTTCACCTGCTGCTTGATGATGAAGAACGAAATCTGGTCGCCGTACTTGTAATCCGCGTTGTTGCTGACCACAGCCTGAGCGAACTCCGCAACAGTAGTGCTGCTTGTGATGCTTGCGCCAGCGAGACGGATGTCAGTCACGCCACTCTGTCCTGTGCCAGTCACCACGATAGCGGGGAGCGAGCCCTGAGTAATCTGATACGGAGCCGCCACGCACGCGCCACCAGCCACCTGCTGCTTGGTGAGATAGACGGGAGTCTGCTGCATGTTCACGCGAACGAACATATTGTAGTCAGAACATCCCCTCGGCTTCGACTCAAAGCCGTAATTGATAAGCGGACGAATGCCGCGATACATACTCACGATGTTGGTGAACCTTGTACGAGTCTGCATCTGTGCAGAGGTACGCGGATTCCTCACCTGAGTGACCTTCTCAGACACCACCGTCTGACCATTGAGCTGCTTGAAGGTGAAATCACCCGTAGAGCCCGACATCTTACGAATAAGACCGTTGAGGATTGCCATAGTAGTAACCCCTTTCCAAGAGACCCCTTTCTGTCCTGCGGACATCTTCCCCCATGATGGGGAAGAGGCTGGCGCGATATGGCCGAACCCTGAAAGGAGTCAACAAGCCGCTGGGGTAAGCGGGGGAAAATTGTTAGTAGTTAGTTTAAGTTCAGGTTTAAGGTTTAAAGGTTCTTAGGTTCTAAGGTTTTCAGGTCGGAGAGCAATTAGCGGTATAGACCTCTCTAACCCCTAATCTCTCCCCCCTAACCTTTAACCTCATAACCTCGAACCTCATAACCCTAAAGAGCCCCTCTCCAATCCTTTGCCCTCCGCGCGAAAATGGGACTTACATAGGACTTACAAGGGAGTTACATGGGAGATAAGAGTGAAGGGTTTAGAGATTAGGGTTTAGAGGTTAGAGTTAGCATTTCCGCTCGTGGCCTTTGATTGGAAAGCGTGACCTGCGTTCTTCACTTTTTCACTCTTCGTTCTTCACTTATCACAATGCAAAGGTACTAACTTTTCCCCATATATGCAATACTTTTCCCACGGTTTGAATCGCCAATTCCCACGGCTCGTGCTTTTCGTACCGAAACACCCAAGGGTAACCGCGGTTACTCCGGTTACCCGCCATAGGTGTGTGTGGCTATTTTATAATATATATAGATTTTTATTATAATATAATTATAATAAACCCCTTTCTCCCTATAACAACACGACGAGTAACCCGAGTAACCGAGGTAACCGCATTTTCAAGGAGTAATAAGGAGTACAAGGAGTGCAAGGAGTGCAAGGAGTACAAGACGAATGCTTTAACTGTTCAAGCAAGCGAGAAATACTATCGTCTTGTACTACTTTAGCGACTTTAGGAGCGTCACTCCTTGTACTTCTTGTACTCCTAAAAATCACTTTTCCCTCCCGAAAATCCTATCGAGAACCTCCTTCGTGCGCCAACCGCCATCTGTATCGAGGGCCTTGTTGAGCGAGCCATGAAGGTTTGTGATGCCCCAGAGCTGTTCGAAGGTCTTCCACACCTCGCGTATGTCAAGCGCACGAGCCAGTCGCTGAGCCATCATGGCCGAGTCTGCCCTACCCTTCAGCGTCATGCACTCATTATTCACAAAGCCCTCGTCGTAGAGCTGTTGCCAATAGCCGATAGCCCGTGGCGTCTTCATTTGCCAAGGCAGATGCGCGATGACCAAAGCTGGCCTTTGGTCGAGAGGATTCGCAGGGCGTGGCATAGCGGTCACCCTCGCATTTCTGCCAGCCACAAACGTACCGCCATAGACAGGACCGCCAATCACGTTGCAGCCGAAGTTCTCATTCCTTATATCTGCCATCAGCCGACAGCCTCCTTACCTGCCTTGAAGTCGCAACCGCTGGCAGCGCCAAGCAGCACGTTGCTATCATAATTCTGGGTGAGAGTGCCGCCAGCCTCCACCTTTACGGGAGCACGTTTGTAGGCCTCAATCACCTCCTCCAGATGCGCTATCTGATTGCGCTGGTCAGCCATTTCAGCCCTCAGTTGACTGATTTCCATGCTGGCTCTCAGCAGTTTCCGCTCTATCGCCTTGCCCTTGGCACGCTCGTCAATCACGCGCTCATTAGCCTCCTGATTCATCTCCTCCAGAGTCTCAATCTTCGACTGGTCGAGGTCTTTGTCATCCTGAAGGGTTGTGAGCAATTCCGATACCTCCTCATCAAGCACGCCACACCTGCTCTCGAGCAGATTTCTTAGTCGCCCGAGTGTGTCGAATGGGTTGAGCATGGAGGTATTTTCCGGCATTGTTGTTTACGTTTAGAGTAGAAATAAATTGCTTTGCAAAAGTAATCATTTTCTCTCTAAAAAAATGCCTCTTTACAGAGTTTAACACTCCATTTTGCACAGAAGTCAAAAACTGTGCAGCCAGCCCTCTAACACCCATCGCCTATCACCCTATCACCCAACACCTGTAACCAGAAGTGTAACCATTTCAGCAACCAGAAAACACGTGCGATTCAGGGTACTTTTGCCGCCATAATTCCAACCTCAAAAACAAGGCAATTATGGCAAGCAAGACACTAAATTTCAGGCAAGTAACCATTGATGATTTCGACATCAACAGTCTCCGACAAGCCGCCCTCGAAGGCAGGCTGTTCATCAGTCAGGCGGAAGGCGCTCAGCACGCCCAATCGCAAAGAACTGAGGGTATCCGTCTGATACTCAATTACGTATCGCGCATCGACTCTTGCGCATCCGCTCAGTATGCCTCGTGCATCCGTCAGCTATGGGATTGCATTCTGCATTCCGAAGAGCTTGGCGAGCTATTCTTCTACCAGCGCTATCGCTCCACTCGCGGAGAGGTGAACTGGTATCGCGTGAATGTGGTAATCTGCCTCCTGCGCGATATGGGCGTATATCGCGAGGAGTTCACGGGGGTGGAGCTGCATTGCCGTTGCGAGCGTTCTGCCAAGCGTAACGCGCATTACACGGGCATGAGCCGCTATCTGCTTGAGCGTAGCGAGATAGTCACGTTGAAGAATCTGGTGAAGACCACAGATATATAATCAGACCACGGAAGGCACGGAATAAACGGAAAATGTTTATCCGCAATTACGAGACAGACTGGCTGCAAGCCCAGTAAGCACTTAGCCTAGGGCATCGCCCTAGGTATGATGAGCGAGTTTGTTCGCCCTGTAAGGGCAAAAGCATTAATTATTGTTAGCGCTTTTGCCCCTTCAGGGCGTTAGACACCTCTCTAATTCACCCAGGGCGTTGCCCTGGGCTATGAGCTTATTGCCCCCTCGGGGCGCCATCGAGTGATAGTGGTTAATCAATACCACAGATATCCAGGATCTCACAGATGTCAATCACGAGCGTAAGCGAGATATCCCTAAAATCTGTGTTATCTGTGGTCAGGAAATGTCAAGGTCGAAGAATTGCCTGGAAGGCAACACCATTAGTAACCGAGGCGCATACTCGACGAAGGAGAGGATGCCCTCGGATAGACAACCAACACTATCATTATCAGCCTGAAAGGCTGTACCTGATTTACCCTTTCGCGATGTACTGCCCTCCAGGCAGTAGAAGGATTATGAGATCTAATCCCCGCACATCCTCGTTACACTCGTATGTACGGGGTTACTCATAGTATTGCCCTCCAGGCAATTCTGGGCTTGCGAAGCTTGAGTCAAAAGAATTAATGCGATATTAATGTGACATTTGCGGAAACTTGCTTTAGCTTGATGAGCTTCAGTGAATAATTAATGTTTCCTCACGGAGTGAGACATATAATCTCGCATTAATTTTTCAACAAGTCGCAGTAAACCGAGCCCCTCCGTTTACCCGCGAAACAAGCAATACCTTTGTAACAGAATTCAATGAGATGGCCATCGAAATGAGTCCGAAACAACAAGTATCACCACTAAAAAAGATATCAGCAATGATCAAGAAAGTCTTCAACTACATCAACCTCGACTGCATCATGCAGCCTGGTCACGAAATCAGCAATCACCCAACAAGCGGTAACCTCTACCTCACCCCAGAGGGCACATTCAAGTTCGAGCAGACCGTTTCCCGCGTAAAGTGCTACGAACGCAATCCTCACCTCTTCGAGGGCGAATATATCAATATCGGTCGCAGCAAGGATGGCGATATCATCATCAACTTCCGCAAGATAAGGGCAACCGACTCAGCCTTTAATGCCCAGACATTCTGCAAGGGCGTGTTTAACGAATTGCTCTCTGAGCTCCCAAGCATCGTCAATCACTAATCCACAAATCCGAATACTCTTATGAAATTCGATTATTGTATCAAATTCCATCAGATGCCCTTAGCGCTCACTCAAACCGTCTTCGAGCAACTGATTGATGCCCCATGGCTTCATCAGCTTTGCGAGCAGATAGCAGCAGGCAACAAGGACAAGAAGCGCGAGCTGCCAGCCGTGATGTGGCAGGCGCATTTCGACGGACAGAAACGAGCTAACACGAACGCCAAAGCGAGTGGATTGTTTCAGCTCGATGTTGATCATCAGGATCCAGATGCGATATGGTCGCGCATCAAGGAGCGAACCAGCGAACTGGGCATCTACATAGCCCACAAGACAGCCAGTCGCGAGGGCATCCGCATAGTGGCACGTTGCCGACCAGAGTTCAGCACCTTGCTCGATAATCAGCTATGGCTTTCGGAGCAGATTGGCGTGCAGCCCGATACCGCATGCAAGGATTTTGCCCGTCTCGGCTTCCTTTGCGAACGCTCATATTTCTATCATTATAATCCTCAGATTTTTACAGATGAACCAACTGTTTTGCTTGAGAATACAGGTGTGGAGAATCAGCCTGTCTCTCGTCCTCACAACATCCAGCCTAATGCTCCTGTGGAGTCAGGAGAAAAGACCATGAGTCTTGAGTTTCGTGGCATTCCCTATAGCGAGATTGTATCAGAATTGGTAGTCCGAACTGGTGGCGAGCCTTTCGAGGGAGAGCGTAACAACCGCCTCTACCTCATCTGCCGACTACTTGCCAACATAACCGACCGTCAGGCAGACCGTATCTTTCAGATTTGTCCACGCTTCGGATTGTCGGATCAGGAAGTACGAGCCTGCTGCGAGTCGGCTTGCAAATCGGCAAGGACGGAGAAGATGCCATACGTTCTGTATAAGGTTCTAAAGGACTTGGAGGCCAATAATGATAGCGAAGACATAGCCGAAACGTATGAAGCCCCAGAGCCTCTGAAAATGCCCGAAACGAGCCACTTGCCTCCCCTAATCCGCGAGTTCGTAGAGACGAGTCCTGACGATTTCAAGGTAGCAACCGCCCTTGCCTGTCTCCCCATCTGCGGATTCCTCGGCTCTCGACTTCGTGCACGTTATCTGGATGGCGAGATGCAAGCTCCGTCGTTCATAGTCAATATCATAGCTCCGGCAGCAAGCGGCAAGGGTTCGCTATTGCGCATACCCGAAATATGTCTTGCCAAGGTGCGTGCCATGGATGATGCAGGTCGTGAACAGGAGGCTGAATTCCAGCGTCAGTCAAGACTGAGGAAGAACGAGAAGAAGCAACTCGAAGAGCCGAAACCGATAGTTCGCGACATTCCTGCCAAGGTATCGGTTGCGCAGCTTCTGAAGCGAATGGTACAGGCGCGTGGATTGCATCTCATTTCCGTCTCATCAGAGGCTGACACGCTTACCAACTCAAACAAGGCCGGAACGTGGGCGCAGAAGTCGGATATCTATCGTATCGCGCAGGATACCGATGGAGGCCGCTACGGACAGGATTACAAAAGTGATACTTCGTACTCAGCCACTTGTCAGATGCGCTACAACCTTCTAACCCTCGGCACTCCAGGAGCCATAGCACGAGCTTTTCCCGATGTGGAGGACGGTCTCATAACCCGTTGCATAATGCTTGAACTGCCCTCGCAATTCGGCAAGCCTATGCCTGTTCGCCATCAGCTAACGGCAAGTCAGGAACGTATCATATTTGATAAGGTAGATGCCCTTATGGGAATATGTCAGGATGCAGATGGCAACGTGCTGCCCGAATATCATCTCAACGTAGATTGGCTACGCGAGGGTATGGAGGCATGGGTGTCGGAGCAACGTTTGCGGGCCATTCGTGATGATGATCATGCACGCGACCAGTTCATGCGTAGAGCAGCCCTCATCGGCTTTCGTGCCGGAATGGTTGCCACCTTCCTTTGGGGACACATCAATCGGGAGCGCAAGGAATACGCAATCGAGTTTGCGGTATGGGTGTCGAATGCCATTCTTCAGTCGCTTCTCGACCGTTATGCAGCCAAGGTCAACGAACAGGCAGCAGGTTATGAGACTCCCAAGGCTCGTCGCTATCCATCACTTTTCGAGGCACTTCCAGATGTGTTTTCCGTTCAGGATCTCCGCAAGCTGTGTAATGCGCAGTCAATCAAGAGTCCGCTCAAATCCATCATCTTCCGTTGGACGGATCATCATCTTATTGAGAAGCAAGGCGACTCTTACATAAAACTCACTCAGTAGTTACCTCGGTTACTCCGGTTACCTCTAACATTTTTTCTTCAATATGAACATCGAAATAACCCGTCAGAGCCATAGCCGCTATGCGATAGATGGCGAACTGAGGATATCAGGAATGAAGGTGTGCGACACGGCAGAGAATATCAATTTTCATCTTCCCCCCGGAACATATCCGATACGCATCATCCCTTGTCGGCAATATCACCGTAAGATGCCTTGCATCATCATCAACGAGCCCGATTGCTCCCGATGTCCTAAGCTCAAATCCATCTACAGCAACACCGCTTTGCCCAAGGTCTGCCCTCAGATCAAAATCGGCAACGGAGTAAACAAGCGCGAGGATGGCTCGATCATCATCGGCGAACGAATCACGAGTGGTGCTATCGCTCATCCCGCCCCGCACTTCAACCGCCTTATAGACCGCTTGGATAAAGCCGCCAGTCGGAATGAAGTAATCACGCTAACAATTCGGTAATGGGATAATGACACTTCTGAAAACAAAAAATCCGCAACACCATTAAATTGGTATTGCGGATTCTTTTTTCAATTTTTAGCAGATTTCTCTAATCCCTAACCTCTTTACTCTAAACTCACCACCTCCACAACTCAAATTTACGCCAAAACCAATGGTACAACCTGAAAATCGGTTCCCAAAGAGCTTCATGAGGGTAGTGTGCAACAAGTCGAATGCTATTATGAGATTTACGAACAAACTTATGCAAAGGAGATTCATTTAACAAATCTCCTTTGCGTTTATCATATTTTCCAAAGTTACCAGCTAGCATGATTTCGGAAAGTAAAAACTCACCTTCCTTTTTGTCAGGTTCTAATATAAGGTATTCATCAGGCATATCAAATACGGTCTGAAGTACGTACATTACAGCAGCAGCAAGCCTATCAAGATGCAATCTCTTCAATTGATATTGTATTTGCTCTTTAGACATAACACTTTTTTTGAATCCATCTTCGAACATTGCCATTGACGAAGTATAATTCGCATGTTTTCTTTGTTCCATAAACAAAGAACAAAGAACGAAATAATAATCCAGAAGTTGACGTAATCCTACCCCCTCTTCAAAAAGATGATGATATATATGAACTAACTGATAGATTGAGTTGAAAATATTTGTTGGAATATTAAATCCTTCAAAACATGTTGTTGAATCACCATAGTATGCAAATATTTTCTGTAATCTACTATTAAAAAAAGGGTTACTCAATAGCATTGGTCGCAAATGTACCTCTACAGGAACATCATCTAACATAGGGACATCTACATGATGGTATCTAACCTCAATCCTATCTAGAACTCCTTTGGATTTTGCTATGGATTTCGCATACTCCACAACTTTTCTTATGCCTTTTCCTTTCTTCGGCCAGCAAAGAACATCTATATCTCCTGCAGTACGATAATCCTTCAAATACTCAGGATAATTTGCGAGATTCGATTGTCCTTTCAGTATGCAAGAATTAAATCCATCACGATCCAAAATTTCACATACCTCACAACACCTCTTGTTAAGCAATTCATTTCTCTCCTTCGCCACCTGCGCATCATGCACCCATTCCGCAAGCACATCAAAAGGAGGACACTGCTCCTTTGGAAGTCTCTCCACACCAGCAAATGCAACACCCAAAAGTGCTTGCTTCTCACATTCAGAATACAAAGAAGCCCACTCGTCATCCGATAGCTGACGAGTGAGCGACTTGCGATTGCCGATTGCGACTTGTAGTAGTTCGAAGAAGAGACCGTTCATTTTTCTGGTTAGGGGTTAGAGTGGAGTGGTTAGAGATTTGAATCCGAGCGTGTGAAATAAGTACGGAGACCGGATATCAAACAGGCAACCTTATCACACATAATCTCAAATTCGCGAAATTCTTCTTCTGTTATATATTCCAAATCCAAGGCTATATCCATTTGACTCAGCACCTCCATCAATGAAGCATAACTGATTTCAAGAAAATGTACTTTTTCTTTTACAGATGAACGCCCACTCCCCTCTGCTATATTTGACGTTATAGAAACCGCAGCCCTTCGCAACTGGTCACAAAGTGCGTATTGCTCTTCTTTGGGGAACTTCTTCAAGAGCCTATACACTTCCTTTACAAGTCCCTTGGCTTCCTTATAAGCTTCCAGATTTCTAAATGAATTTCTTTTCATCTCTCTAAACTCTAACCACTAAACTCTAACCTCTAACCACTAAACTCTAAACACTAAACACTACCCCTTTATCCTCCTATACAACTCGAACAGCACCTCGGAAGGATACTGGGTGATGAACGGACGGTTACGCTTTAGCCAATAGAGATGATGACCTATGCGACCTAAATAACGGAGTGTCCTTGTGCGTTCGAGGTATCGGGTATATTCACCTGCCAACATCGTCATCTTCAGCACGAAACTGCCGTTCCTGTTATTTGGCTTGCAAATCAGATACTCATCAGGCATGCCAAAGACCGTCTGCAACACGTACATCACAGCCCCCGCGAATTTCTTCATTCCCAAACGTTCAATCACATGCATTATCTCTAACCTCTCATCTCTAACCTCTCCACTCTGAGCTCTAACCTCTAAACCCTCAACACTAACCTTTCCCCCTACGCAGGGGGACTGAGGGGGTCTTCCAACCTCTAACCTCTCACCACCAACCTCTAACCTCTCATCCCTAACCTCTAACCTCTCCACACTAAACTCGCGAAGCGTATAATAATACTCCAACAAATGCCCAAGTCTTATTCCCTCGCAAAACAGTTTCTTGTACAGATGCAGCAGTTGGTAAACAACATTAAAGGTTTCTGATGGAGCATGCAAATCTCCACCTTGCTTTAACATGGAGTTGGAATCAATAAGTTCCTTCACCCAATTCTCAAATCTGCCGTTATACCAGGGGTTATTGAGATTCTCCGACTTGAAACGCACTTCTACTGGAATATACCCCGACTCGTAATTCACATGATGGCGCACCACTTTTGGCTTGATATGCTTCGTAGAAGCGACATACTGGAAGTTGACATACTCTACTATCGTTCTCTTTCCATCCTTCTTCTCCCTCGACCAGCAAAGGATATCGACATCTTTCGGGTCGCCACCTCTAAACTCTAACCTCTCACCTCTAAACTCTAAACTCTCATCTCTAGACTCTAACCTCTCCCCTCTAACCTTAATAGGACTCGGCATCAACACACAAGAATCAAACCCATTCTTCTCATGCTTCTCACATGCCTTCCTGCATATCTCAGTAACCCGTTCCCTTATCTCTTTCTCTTTCTGAGCATCCTTCTGCCATTTCGCAAACAGCTCAGAAGGCGGCATCTGCTCCTTTGGCAGTTTCTGAATGCCGACAAAGGCTATTCCAAGAACCGCCTGCAGCTCACAAATATAATATACGGTCTCCCACTCAGCCGCACTTAACGGACGAGTGAGATACTCTCTATTACCTATCGCTACCCTTAGTAGCTCATAAACTTTTGTATCCAAAGGAATTACTTTTTTGTTATCAGAAAACCTTCAGGATGAATAATTTAACGTAATTTCGACGAAAGGCGCCGAAGGTGCGACACCTAAAAGGGCTGTCCGCAAGGGCTGTTACTATGATGATATTTTTATTGAGCGCCGTAGGTGCGCTACCTGTTACATCTAACAAGTATCGGTCCTTCAGACCTCAGATTACTATAATCCCCATAACATAACGGCTCTTACGAACCGCCCTTTTAGGTATCGCTCTTTCAGAGCTTCTTCAATCACGATTTTCGATAATATACGTGTTGATGGAATTTATCGAATTTACGTTAATTTACTTCAGGAATTGCTTCTTGTTATCTTCAAACCAATCCTCTACAGCCTCTTCGAAAGTCCACTTGAACTTATAGCCACAAGATGCGAGTTTCTTTCCGCAGATATTGGTAGAAATCTGAAGTTTCTTCACACGTGCAGGACAGATGCCCATCGGACTTCCCATCATCTTCGCACCTGCGGCTGCTGGCATAATAAGAGAGTTTGGAATGTATGGAACGCCCTGATGCAGACCAGTAATATTCTTTATCACACCCACGATATGCTCAATGGTATAAGCAGGCTCAAATGTGCAGTTGAATATATCAGAAGCAGTCTCGCGCTCCTCCACGTTCCACATGATGAAGCGAACAAGTTCCTTAACGTAGATGCAAGCCTTGATTGTGTCCTTACGTCCAGGATAAGCAAACGTATGCTTCTTGATGCCCCAGTACAGACGAGTGAAATTACCGTTCTCACCCTTACCGAAAACGACACCCGGACGAACGATTGTCAACTTACGACCTTCACCCCCAGCCTGCCAAGTCTGATGAATCTTCTCTGCAACCAGTTTTGATATACCGTATGGAGTATTTGGCGTTGGCAATGTAGTCTCTTCCTTCAGATCTTCAGAAGCGCCGTATGGAGCGATGGAAGAAGTGAACACCATGTTTTTGA
This sequence comes from uncultured Prevotellaceae bacterium, assembly GCA_946406435.1. Classification (GTDB taxonomy): domain Bacteria; phylum Bacteroidota; class Bacteroidia; order Bacteroidales; family Bacteroidaceae; genus Prevotella. Next base: position 68,775 of record CAMJKP010000001.1, read on the forward strand.
TACCATATTTCTCAGCAAAGGCACACACATTCTCCGCACCACGTATGTTGGTCTCAAAGTAGGCATAGTCAGGATGCCCCGGAGTGCGATGCACGGCTGCGAGATTGAAAATGATATCCTCTGAAGTTGGAGTGAATGGAAGGTTTTCGATAGGCTTACGCACATCACAATACACGAAAGTCGCCTTACGAGTCTCACCATCCACAACAGGAGACTTCCAGTCCTTTATGGTAGTATATTCACGCCTTTCCTTCTCATTGGTCATTGCGTCCAGCTTTGCAGGATCCACAATATCCAGATTCCAGATCTTATCCTGAGGATGAGTCTCGTGCAAGAGATTTGCAAGGTGGTTGCCGATAAAACCCGTACCACCGAAAATGATATAGTTCATATTATATTATGTAATTATAGTTCATCCAATGTCTTTCTGTAAGCCTCAATACAATGGTCTTTTGTCATGCCATTTAACAAAAACTCTCTACCCGTAGAATGTTTCCTTACAAACTCGTCTTTCTGTTTGATAATATCTCGGAGAGATTGCTCCATAGCATCATAGTCAGCAGCATGCACAAGAACTCCACATTTTGACTCTTCAATGATTCTCCATGCTTCACTTCCTTCCTCCAAAATGCCCCATATAGGTTTGTTTACCGCTAAAATACCATAAATCTTACTTGGCACACTAACGCCCTTTACGCCTTTGGCATTGGTTACAATATGTACATCAGCAGCATTCAGGCTATAGACTAGATCCTCCTTCTTTTGGAATGGAATAAACACAACATTTTTCTGTCCATGCGTTTCAGCATACTCCATTAGGTCAGCTTTCACGCCACCATCTCCCACAAAGGCAAAACGTACAGAGTCATCATCCTTGAATTTCTCCATTATTTTCAGAATGTTCTCGAAATCATAATATAGACCTATATTGCCACTTGTCATGATTACGAACTTATCATCCAATCCATACTCTTTACGAAAAGCCATAACCCTCTCGTCAGATGCAGGTAAAGGATGAATTAACTGTTCATCAATCCAGTTATTAATAACAACATTCTTAGGACATTTCTCGCCTTTAAAACGTCTTTCAAGCGTTTCTTGCATATCTCGTCCCAAGACAACAACAACATCACTCTTTCGGCAAGACCGTTTGTCAAACCACATCATGGCTTTCAAAACGAGTTTATTACCAGCATAGTTTACAGCTATTGTCTGTTCTGGGTTGAAATCCATCTGCTGATACATCAACTTTCCACCAGTAAACCACTTGCCTATGGTTCCCAATATACCACCAAGGATAGGAGGTTGGCTAACAGTAAACACGAGATCAAACTTACCGAGTTTTCTCGTAACCAAAATACAGTTAAGAAAATATTTCAGAATGTACTTTACACGACTAATTTTACTTTTTTTATCAACCTCAGGTACACTTACACGTACGACCTTCATCCCTTTATATTCCTCAAAATAGTACTTCTGAGTTTTATAACGTTCTTCTATCTCCTGGGCATAGCTTGGGATTTCACATACTACAGTCACATCAAATGACTTTGCCAAACCCTCCGCCAACTCCGTTAGTATCTGACCTGTGGTTGCTACTTCTGGATAGAAGTAATTGGTGTACATTAATAGTTTCTTCTTCATTTATTGAAATATTCCTTTTTATCTCGTGAATAACTGTATTTCTTTAAGTATATACGAATTTACATCAAACAAATCTTTTATTATATTTTCACCTTTGTACGAAGACGATGAACAAACTGTTTAATAAAAGAAGGTATGAGATACGTAAATATGCCCATTCTTGATTGTAATGTAGAAAGCGTTTTAAAGACATTAAAATTACTGATCAACAAATTTGGAGTACACATAACTTTTTGGTCAAGCGTCATTTTGCAATCATTATCCACATTTCGTCCATGAACAACCTCAATCCACATAGGCTCCTTGTCATTCAAACATTTAAATATGAACGGAAAAGAATCAGGACAGGCATGGTTATATTCTAAAATGTTTTTAATTTCCGTTTTGTTATATTCTTTATTTATCAAACAAAGAAAATGATTTGTTGGATATGGTATTCGTACAGCTAGATTTTTCTTAGTATAGTATTGCAAACCATATTTAAAAGAATAACAAACTTCTTTTTCCGATTGTGAGCCATAAAGTTCTTCTAACCGCCTTGTGTAATCCTTGTGGATAGAATCATCATTATCGAGTCTAATTGTTATCAGTCTCTTACTATCATCCTTTAAGGATTCTATAATATTGTTTATATATTTATTATAATTATGCGTTTTTTCCTCGTCAAGAAATACAGGAAGAAATGAATCATATTCACTTCTTTTTGCAAAAATTTTTTGTTTATAAAACTCTGGAGTATCATCAGCAAACAGACATATCCAATAGAAATTCTGTAATATCTGTCCTTTTACTGATGGATAGCAATAAGTATCAAATAATTCAAAACGTTCCTTAAGCCATTGATCCGTCAAAGTTACTCTGTTTTTTTTATCTCTGGAGAACAATTTCAGATTGAATCGAGTAATAATAAAGCAGGATTTCTTTTCCCAATCATTAAAGTTGATACAAATATCCATGATACTACAAATTTATTACATTCTCAATATATCTCTTAGCTGCTAGTATATCAGTATAGTATGCAGCCGTTTTAACTGCATTATCAGATATCCTACGTCTATCATCCATAGATAGCATATTAAGTTTCTCTATGATTGTACTTAATTCTTCATGATTTCCAGCTTCACACAAGAATCCATTTTGTCCATCAACAATAATACCATCCATGCCTTCATTACGTGATGCGATAGGAATGCAACCACATCCCATAGCTTCTAGATAAACGAGACCAAATGCCTCTTGTTTACTTATCATGATAAAACAATCAGATTCTTTCAAAACATCAGAGACTTGTTCTCTTGGTATTTGGCCATGTAATTTAACATTTTCTGCCCATATTTTCCCTTTCGCGAATGTCATAAGCTTTGAAAGTTCGGAGCCACTACCAACAAAGTCAATCGTATAGGAATTATTTGAAGGAAACAACGAATCCAAAGCGTACAATAATGAAATCGGATATTTCCTTTTTATCATTGTTCCGACATAACAAAGTTTAGTTATTTTTTTTTCAAATGTTCTGTGCCCATTTCCAACAACAAATGTATCAGGAATCCCTGATGCACAATGAAATGTTTTATAATTACCTCCAAATTTTTCATCAAATATTTTCTTTATAGGCATAGAACGCATACCGAACACATCAATATCCTTGAAATAAGGTAAAAATGTCTCTGCTTTTACCTTACTGCTATATTCGTGAACAACAAGGCAATTCTTCGTATTATATTCATTCTTAAAATATTGGAATAACTGCAACTGTGGATTCCACCAATGCCCAATTACATAATCCGGAACAAATCCTTTTCTCTTCAGAATACTATTTATTTTATTATAATGCTTTTTGATTGTACTATCAGAAAACATACCATGAGGCACATATTTCATTAATGGAATACGCACGACATCAACTCCATCATATTCGTATTCCCTAACTTGAGAATCATATACTGTAGGAACAACTGCACCAAAAATAGCGGCTAATTTTGAACTAAATAATCTGGTAATCCAATAGACAAAAGGCGGGAATAGAACAAAATTATGCACAACAAGGACATTATATCCCATTTTCTTCCATTCTTTAGCGAAATAATGTACAACCTTAGTATCATTATTAGGAAGATCCTTTGCTGGATATATTTTTGTTAGTAATAATATGTTATTCATTTTATCTTAGTTTGAAATCTGCAACGATAGGATAATGATCAGAGACCTTACTTTCTACGACACGTATAGTTGAACAATCTAAATAATCAGGATCATACAAGATGTGATCCAATCTAAACTTGGGAAATACCATGTTTAAAGTATTCCCATATCCAATCCCATTTTTCCACCAACAATCGTAAAGATTATTATCTTTTAATATGTCTATACATTTAGCAGTTCCCATATCATTAAAATCTCCACATATCAAACTCGGATATACTTGTTGGTTTATATCTTCTTTAATATAAGCAGCTTGCAGCTCACGAGATTTTGAACCAAAACAGATGCCATTATATACTTCAGAAAAAAACGCCCAAATATTTGTTTGACCTTTTCTGTATCTTCTATACGCCATAGAGTAATTATTGGTCAAGAGATGACAATTTACAAAATGTAGAATAGAACCTTTAACGTTTACATTCACAGAATAAGCAGGAATCATATAATCCTTTCTATATTCAGGAAAATATAGTTTATGGCTTAATGCCATATAATTTCTATCCCCCTTAGGTGGAATGATTCGATATGCATTAAAAACAGGATATCTACTATAAACTATTTCAGAAATAGAATACGCATATTTATTTTTTAATAAACTATCCAATTCGGGATAATATTTTTTTTTGTACTCTTGAAGAAATACGATATCTGCATTTTGCTCTTGTATGACATCAAAGATATCTTTATCATTATTAATGACAATATTTGTATCACCATGAGCAATGTTATAACTTAATACGCGGAAATCGTAATCGTTCGTTGTTGTATGTAGAATATTATAAGCAATTGTTTCTGAAATAGAATTAATACAAATAAATAGAAGAAAAAGAGCAAGGCTTTTTTTCCATTTCTTCTTTATCACATATAATATTGATAGAAAAAGAAATAGGAATGTGATAAAAATCTCAAAAAGACTTATCATAACCTTGATTTGCTTTTCCCATCTCTTAACGCTTCCAATATTCCTCGTCCATACTGCATATCAGGTTCTAAATAATTTCCTTCTCCCCACTCATTCCAGGATTTTATAATCAACAAATCATTTTTCTTTGTATTAACCATTTTACAAGCACGAGTTACTACTTCTTTGAAATATTCAGGTTTTGTATTAACAAAGATAGGATTTGAAACACCTGAACGTGGTGAATGATCCCAATTGGGAACAATAGTGGGTACAGTGTCTTCTTTCTCTTCTTCTTCTGTAATAAAATATTTAGCAGCTTCTTTATACTCAAAAACCATTGCCGTACCAAACAGTTTCTGTTTAATGAAACGAATTCCTTTCGAGATTATAGATTCACGATGAAGAATCCCAAACATATTATCATTATAGTTTGCATCAAAACCCATTTCCAGAATCTTTACCTTGTCTTCACTATACTTATCCTTACCAACAAAAAAGAAATCATTCAGCCCATTTTCCTTTGCAAGTTTTCTCCATGTATCAATAAAGACTTTTATCTCTGGACTTGCTAAAGGAACATAAATAATAAATACTAATTTTCCATTATGTCGTAAATATCTAGGATCCTTAAATGATGGTAACATTGTATTAAAATGAAGAATATAATCTTCTATACCAGGATACTTTTGTTCAATCAGCAGCTTATCCTTTCCCTGGCCGCCCCATGCCTTTTTATACCAAGAATGATTCGCCCACCCCAAACAAAACGGGATTGACGGTTTTCCTGTTTTTACGACTTCATCAAAAGGCAGATTCAATAAACGTTTTCCACCACCAAACCAATAATGCCAATAACAGAAAGCATCAATACCATACTCTTGTGCCATTTGCCCTTGTTGAACCCTTGTTTCTTCAAGTCGAAGATCATAATATCCTAGGTCTGCCGGTATCTTGGGTTGAATATGTCCTCTAAAAAGAGGCTTTGCCATATTAACAGAACGCCAATCTGTAAAACCTTCCCCCCACCATTCATTATTCTCAGGGGTTGGATGATATTGTGGTAAATAAAATGCAATTATTTTGGACATGTTTTATTTAATTTTGTTATATTATTATCTATTTTATATAATATATATGATAAAACAAAAGTAATTGTATAAAATTCTACGATAGAAAAATACGTTGGAGACTCTTTTATTAGAGACAAGAACTTACAATGGATTAAATACAATTCATAAGACATTAAGCCACATAAGCGAACAAATAGCGAGGTATACCCAATCTTAACTACAATTGAATAGTACAGCACAACAAATAATGCTAATGTAATTTTCATAATCAACTGTATTATCACAAAAAGTGACGTGCCCTCATATTCTCTAATTAATGGTATCTGTTTCAACGCTAAAAATAAGATGCCTATAATCAATAAAATAAATATTTTATTTCCTGATGTTATTTTATAATGATTATCTTTAAGAGATAAGTTTTCCTTATATTCAGAAAGTATAAAACCAATCAAAAAACTTACAGACTGTTCCGCTTCTATATCTGGCAAAGAAAATAACATTAAAAATGAAGTGGCGGAAAAAAACATCAATCTATAACGTCTAAAATATTTGGTCGATACGTAAAATAATATATACCAATAAAATAAATATCTAACATACCAATCTTGTTTGATACAAAAAACACATTGTATAAAGTCTATTATATCAAAAGATTGCCATGAAATACATGCAAATACAACATCAACCAACCAACATGGAAGAGCAACACGTAATATTTTATTTTTCCAAAATCCAATGAGTCCTTTTGCTTTATACGACTCATTTAATCCATAACCTGATATTATCAGAAAAATTGCGACCCCTATTCCTCCAAACGGAGTGAACAAATTACTACCCAAAGAATTAGATACATGGTGAGTAATTACCATTAATATTGCTATCGCTCTTAATTCATTTGTGTAATCTCGTGAAAGGAAGTCTATATAAATATTCCTCTTACGTCCCCCTATTACAAAAAATATAATTATGAGTATAATTTGAAATATATTTAGAATCATAAACAAGCTAATTCTTTTTTAGTAGGACTTGTTATAAATTTCAAAACATAATAGAAAACAACACATAAAAATACACTTGTACAAAATCCATAACCAGTGACAAGCGCTCCATGCTGTAAATTCAAACAATAATATAACATCAAATAAACATGGGGAATTGTAAGATTTGGAAGAGAATTTAATTTCTCAAAAAAATATGGTATGATTAATGCAGCTAATATAACACCAATATAAGAAGAATCGATCCATATATCACCAATAAAAGTTGTAAAACAAGTGCCAAAATGTTCATATGCCAATTTTCCCAACACACTAGTATCTAACCCTAGAAAATCTGCTATAGGATAAAAGAAACGTGCTCCATATGCATATTGCTCAATATTTACAACCTGGCTATTGAATATAATAGGTGGTTGTCCCCAATAACAAATCAAAGAAGAATTAGTGTCATTAGCATCATCACCAAAACGGGCAACTGTTATTGTCATAGAAAACACATACATAGTAACTAGAAGTCCTATTGACAAAAACACAAATATTCTCTTCACTTCTCGAGATATTGATTCTGCAAAAAAAGAATATGAGATTAGCAATTGAACAAATAGCCTGATAATTACACCACGAGAGACAGTTCTAATAGAATCTCCTATTGGCGGAATCAATATTGCAATGCCAAAGAAAAACATTATCCATTTATTATAGTAATTTCTGTACCTTGAAATTATAAGAAAAAAAAGAAGTGTTGCAGGAATATTCATGTGAGAAGCAAATGAGAGGAAGATACGTTGAAAACCATTTTCATAAGCAGTTATCTGCTCTCCTGTATACATCCCACGCCTTACCTCTGCCAGATTTTCCAATATGGAATTGTTTATAATTGTCACATAATACAAGTATCCCGAAACAAAAGCACAAATTATATAAACTATAATAAAGTATTTTACTTTCGTATAAGAAAATTTCAAATCAGACTTTATAACAGAATCTTTAAATCCAAATATAGGCTTAAGAAAAGCCATCGTTACAAGAAAAAGAAAGATATAAGGTAAAAGCGTTACATTTCTGAAATTGAATTGGCGGAAATATGTATCTGTTTTTAGCATTTCGTATGCAGGAACGCCCATAATTGCAATAAAAACGAAGATTCCTAACACAACTAAGCCTGGAGAAAGCCTGACGCTATATTTTTTTATATACCAAAACAAATATATAATATTTGCTATAGCATAAATATTCACCCAAAATTGCTCCATAATTACCTCATCAATACAAATCTAAATAATTTAGGACACATTTTTTCACACAAGAAATATAACGAATATTTGAAATCCCATGGGGTAGATAAATAATCCTTTAAAGTAATGTTTCTTAATTTCGTATTATATTGGCTATAGAATTTATCGTATAAATAAGGATTAGATAATATACGTTTCACAAACAAAATAACTCTATAATAATAATAGCGTTTTAATATTTTATCCTCAATTTTCCCATTTGCTTCAGCCATCATAATCTCTATATTTCGAATTACATCTATATCAAGTGGCTTTTTTACAGAATTACATATACTGCCATCTCTTTTGCGATAATTATATACAAGATTGGGGATACTAACCATCGATAAATTTTGCTCTAAAAGTTTAAAAGAAAGATCAAACATAAAGAAAGTATCTTCATTGTTGAACCCCTCACGGAAACGTAGCTCACCTATAACATCTCTTCTGTATAACTTATTCCATACAGTAAAAGATTCCTTTTCGCAAATAACTTCAGATACAAATTTATTGGAATCAATCATAACTTTTCTATGATGGTTCCAATATGGTCGATAATCAGAATATATTCCATTATAATATGATCTTATTTGGCCTGTAACTATAGCAATATTATTTGATTCCTCAAATTCTTTCAACAAAAGCTCTATCATATTCGGTTCGATGAAATCATCACTATCAACAAATCCGATGAAAGTGCCACGTGCGATATCCAAACCTGCATTACGTGCAGAACTAAGTCCACCATTTTTTTTATGTACGACACGAACTCTTTGATCTACTTTTACATAATTATCACAGATTAGAGGACAATTATCTGGAGAACCATCATCAACAAGAATAATTTCTATATTCCCATATGTTTGACAGAGTATAGAATTGACACACTCATCCAAAAACTCCTCAACCTTATATACAGGAACAATTATTGAAACTAAAGGATTGTTCTTCATATATTCATATCTTTAATCAGTTTTGCAGGAATTCCTCCAACAACTGTATATGGTGCAACATCATGTGTAACTATAGAATTAGCTGCAATTATAGCCCCTTCACCTATATGAACACCTGCCATTATACACGCACGTTCTCCAATCCACACATTTTTGTCTATCGTGACAATTCCCTTTGAATACAACCTTCTCTTGGATGGATGTATCATACACTCACTCTTTGAAGTTTTGCCATGGGCATTGTCTGTTATGTAAACATACCTTCCTGTTAGAACATTATCCCCTATAACAATCTTATTTATAGAAGTGATGTGAATATGTTCACCAAGACAACAATTATTTCCTATAATTATCTCAGGAGAAAAAAACACACCATCTCTGTTATCGTGCGCCGTAATAATAGCCCCTTCTGCAATTACAGTATTCTTACCGATTTTTATATACTGTAAACCTTTTAACTCATGAGGCCTTATAAGATACCCTTCAAAAGAAGCAAACTCTGTTTTTATCAAAAAATTGAAAATCCTATTCCAAATATGAGATGGAGCAGAAATAATAAAACTTAACGCTTTTAATAAAAATGCATTCATTTTATCGCAATTCGTTGAATTACATATATGCTTTAGTCTGAAATCAGCCATTAAGATAGGTACGAAATCTTAATGTTCTCTATACCAACAATAGAAAGAGGAAAAGGTCTTCACATAGACTTTTTCGAGTTTATTTATAATGTATATTCGAATTCAAATACACTTCATAATTAAAGATTATCTATGAGAAATTGAATGGATTCTCTACGTTGTTGCTCTAATAATTGCTGCTCTTGCTCACAATCATAATAGGCCTCATATTCATCATATTCCTTACCCAACACACATAAGTGGTCAGAAAGATTCAAATTGTTCATAATTGTAAGAACTCTATCGTCCTCATTATTGGCGGTAAGTGCAACTAAAGGTTTTCCATAATTAAGAGCAAATGCCGTTCCATGAAAAGATGAGGAGACAATAATTGATGCGTTTTCTATGAGATACAAAAACTCACGAATTCCTTTGTTATATGACTTTGGTAGCCTATATTCATTTCCTCGAAAGTTTTTTGGCATTTGTCTTAATGCAATAATAGGCATTTTATACTTCTTTTGTATATTTGACAGAAGTTTACTCATTGGTTCTTCTGCATCAAACGTATACGCTAACATATAACACAATATGTATTGTTCCGGAAGTTTCGTTTTTCTAGCTCCTATTGCAACCTGTTGCCATTCGCTCTTATTCAGGAGTAAAGTAGGATCCAAAACCACTTTCGCATCTTGCCCTAATAGATTCTGAATAATTTTTCTTCCATTGTTTTCACGAACCGATATTGCTTTGTATGTTTTTAATAAACTATAATAATCTTTTTTATATTCGTCGGGAAGTGTTAGGCATGAGAAAGAAGATGCGTAAGATATTTTAATACAGTCGTTAGCAACAAAATCAAACATATAACTCATATCCCCCAGCATCGTATAAGGATTCCATATCTGGTCACTTCCAGATACATAAATATCGTAATATGGAGGGGACTCATGCAAATGACGATGACTACAGTATGTTTCTGAGACCTTCATTTCCTGTCTAATGAATTCATTTAATAGAAGCATCCTAGACCAAGGCCTAAGCCCAAATGTACACATAATATTTGTTATTATATGCTTAAAAAAGGTTTTTAGGTTTCTTTTTGGGGGAAATCCCCAATTTAAACCTCGTTCCCAATGGAACTCATTGGGATATTGATAGTCTATGACCTCTACATTGAATCCTTGTTTCTCAATTGTCTTTTGTAATGCGTATGCTTGTAATACAGATCCCCAATTCGGCTGACGGAAAGTAGTTATTATACCAACTTTTTTCATTATCTTCTACCTTTCTTAATGATATCACAAAGCGTTTGGACTGGAGACAACAGCCGTTTTATTTGTCTATGTTTCCAAACAAAACGATTAAATGATTTACACACATCCTCAATTGTTGAATTCTTATTACTTATGTTATTCATTACCATGTCATAAGCCACATGTCTTTTCGGACATTTTTTTTGCTGCCCTTCAAGTATCAACGCTAAGGTATGTTCAACAAAAGTACAATTCGATTTTTTGAGAATGTTTACACCTTTCTGAGTATTAGACAAAACAGCAGAAACTCCACATTCATCGTCCTTATAAGCTGTTCCCCATGCATCGCCTATCCTGATATCAGCTGATGACTGGTCATATTTATATTTACACTTGTCATAACATGCTTTACCTAAACAGGAATCAGAAAGGAAAAGTCGATAGAACATATCGCCTTGGCTTCGTCGGCTGTTTAGATAACTTTTTTTTTCCCTTATCAACAAATTGTAACTTTCGTGCCAGTCCACAGGTTCCCCCTTCACTTCACCATCAATTGCCATTGCCCATGAGTCATGCCATCCTGTGAACTTGTTTCTCCAAGACACATAAGTAAGTCTTCCCACTTGTTTTTCAACATGAGCAACATATTTATCCCACATCAGTTTGCTAGGAACACCATGACAAAAGAAATCCAAAAGGATAAAATTATCTTCTATTCTGAATTTTTGAATATATCTTCTAAAAGAATCTATCTGACACGGAGTTCCTGTTACTAAATATGTAGGATTCTCTCCTTGCTTCTTGGCCTGTCGTAATTGCTTAATTATATCGTTAAAACCATCAACTGTATAACTCTGAATATATTTTGAACCTATTGAAGGTATTAATTCTTGATCCGTTGCGGCTACATAATGTTCTGCCAAGTTCTTCTCTGCGTTATATCTTACTCCACATACTTTTCCCCCATTTGATAAAATTGTCTTAGCGACCTCAAATCCAACTCCACCAGAAGAACATTTTCTACGAATTTGAGCATCTTTACTCCAAGCTGCATAGGAAGCTATCTGAGGATTGGTTAATGAAATGTCATCATGATTATATGAGCAGACCTCAACACATAAACCACATTCCGTACATTTGCCAGAATCTATAATGAATGGCTCATAAAAACCATCTTTATTGTATTTAAGCTTGATTATCTTTTTGCCACAGGCAATGGCACAAACACCACATCCATAACAATCTTTAACATATGAAATATTATTAATCATTTTTTTTGACTCTATTTACCAAAATAATAACTTTATTCAAAAAAAATTGTCTTTCGTTAGAAGTTATCCCCAACCAAAAAGAAAATATTAAAGTGGCCAATACACTAATTATACAAATAATTAGGAATGAAATAATTCCATTATCTAAAGAAACACTCATATAGACAGGCAATAAAGGACTAATAATAACGACCGGTAACACTTTCAATAAAACATTACGGATAAAACTTTTTACCGGGAAATCTATGCTGCGCTTAAGCATATACATTCGAGCAAATAAATCAATAAATTCAATAATTAAACCTGCAACAAGAGCATATTGAGGCTCCAATCCTAACTTTAACAATATATAAGCGAATGGCAATGTCATCAAAGAAATACTACCCACAACTATCTGATAGTCTCTAACTTTACCAGACGCATGCATAGCAGTTATAAGCGTTCCAGACAAAGAACTTATTATGGCAGTTATAAGTACCAATCTCAAAAAAACAACGGTATAATCAGGCACATCCTTCAACCATAATTGTAATATAATAGGCGCTTCAATTATTATAGGTAATGCCATTGTCAAAACCAAAAGAAACGAGAATCTACTTCCACGAAATACGATATTGTACATATTCTCTTTTTCTTCTGCTGCATATGACTTTACAATCTGAGGATTCATCGCAAGCTGAAAATTTGAGACGAATCCTTTTACTGCCCCTAGAACCTGATATGCAATACCTCTTGCAGCATTGACTGCTGCGCCAAAAAAAATATTTAGAAGTACATTTACCCCTTGCTCACGTAAAACACCAGCCAATGAACCGATAAGATTCCAACTCACAAAAGACAACATCTTATTTCTATTGTGTGGGGACATCTGCCAATTGCATCTGCATTCAGAGAATTTTATGGTACAATACCCCCCGTAGATTAAACTTATTGTAATCGTTACCATTGCTAGTAAAGCGGAATAAAGGATCAATGAATCAATAGAAGACAGGCACAGGAGATATAATATTAATAATTTTAATACAGCATCAATAATACTTACATATGCAAAAGCAGTCATTTTCTCATATGCCACAATAGCAGCATTATATGGCACACAAATAACATTAACTATAAATGTGGCAACAGAAAACTGATAGACCCAATTAACGGCAGTATATCTTTCTTCCGGGAAATTCATTTGTGTATTTACGAACCATAATCCCAATGTCTCTGCTAATAATAGTATTATTAAAGCTAACACAATATGGATTATAACAGCTGTTGAAAACATCGTTTTTACATTTCCTTCTTCGCCTTTTCCTATTTCAAACGATATAAACCTTTGGGTTGCTGTAGTCATAGCACCGCTAATCATAGAAAACATTGTAACGAATCCACCTACAACATTGTATATTCCATAATCTACTGCACCTAATATAGCTAATACGACACGTGATGCATATAAGGCAATAGCCATCGTAAAGAACATCCTTATATATAGCATTACTGTGTTTCTAGCTATACGTTTGTTATTTGATTGAGAATCCGAATTCATTATTTATAAACGCACATTTACATCTAAATTCATCGAAACAATGTGCATAACATTTCTAGTTTTAATAATTTACTGTTTTTCTATCTATTTTCCAAAAATTTCCCTGTTGACTTATAGCCTCCACAAATTCGAACTGCCGACCACACGCCCTCCCCAGACGCGTTCGCATACCAACGACATTCCTGTTTTTCTCTCCCTATTTCTGACACATTCTAGGAGATGAGAGATTTCTGATTTTTCCTTTTTTTATGTGAACGTGATTATCTGCAATTCCATACCGATAATGATTGTTTACGACCACTATCTAATTTATGGTTCGTATAGGTATTATAGTTCATTAAATGATTTTTACCACACCATGGATTAATATGATCTCCTTACTATCATCTTTGCAAGATGCTTAATCATTTCATTCCACAAATCATTATCAACCTGTATCTTTTGAGCCTGCAATTCTTGATAAATCTGATTAATCCGTCTTACTTGATTCGCTTCATTTTGTGTCAGGAATCCTTTTCTAGCGTATGATTGGATCAAGAACTGATATAACCCAGACACGTTCTGCATCATATTCCCCAATTGCATATCTTTCCCTGCTTTATCAAGCAGATTCCAACGAGAATACAACTCATCAAATTGTTCTATGATGTTATTTGCCATGGATGAAAAGAATAATGTATCAAGTTATTGTTTTTTTACAGGTATTTGAGTATATTTACACTCGAACTAGCGACCACACGCCCCCCAGACGTGTAACTTATCCAACGACATTCATCTTTTTCCTCACCCTATTTCTGACACATATCAGGAGATTCGAGATTTCCGATTTTCCTTGACTCTAATCACAAATCCATAATTTTTTTCTCAAACACAGATTGCACGAATAACACAGATATTTTCGCTTACGCTTGTATCAATGCTTTTACATTCGCCCTGTTACTCTGTCGATTACGCCCAATAGCCATTGCTCCTTTCTCCAACAAAACCCTGTTACCCCATGCAGACTCAGGATATTCAGAATACATCGGGACGAAAAGAGGCTTATTATTTTCAAGTGTTCGAAGTCCCGCATCTATACTACCGCCCTCCAAACCAGCCTCAACAACAACCATGCTATCACTGACTCCTATAATGGTATTGTTACGGTTCATCGCACGGCTCACGGACCATTTATCTTCAGGCAGATATTCACTAATAACTAGCACACGTTTCCAGTCCCAAACTTCCTTCAATTCTTGTCGTACATAAAAAGAACTAATACCATTAGGCAATACGATTATGGTACTTCCACCAGATGCCAATGCTGTATAGTGGGCTTCTTTATCCACCCCCTGGGCATAACCACTGACAATGCTTAAACCAGGAATCCGCGTCAACTGTTCAACACAGTCTCGCGTCACCGCTAAACCTTTCTCTGAAACTTTACGTGAACCACTAAAACCAACAGTTTTCCCTCTAAGTAATTGTGTATTACCTACCATAGAAAGCACAGGAGGAGTGTTCATCTTCAAAAGACTTCTCAGAGTGGCAGGATAACTCTGATCAAGCACTGTGTTGAAATGCACATCATTACTTTTTACCTTCAAGCCATCCACCATCACGTATTGTGCATGATACTCCATCTTCTGCTCCGGAGACAATACGGAAAGAAGCCAGTCTTCTAACGTCCACATAGCCCCAATCTGCTGCTTGTAGGTCGTCAATTCTTTATTGGTGCGAGTCACACCAATTCCCTTTACCTTCATAAAGGTATATATTGCTTGTACTTCACTTATCTCACACATGACTATTCAATTACCAAGTGATTTCACCAAAGCTACACCCAACACTCTACGAGCACCAGCCTCTTTCAGCTGCATCGCCACATATTGCATGGTTACGCCAGACTGGTACATATCATCCAACAACAAGATGGTCTTATCCTTTAGGTCTGTACCTTCTGCAATATGAAATCCCCAAGACTGAATCATATCCAACTTCTCGTCGGCCGTCGCTACATTTTTTAGACTACCGCTCTTATTATCCCAACTTACAATCCCAGAAATATCAGTAAATGAGAATCCTTTCAGGCCTTTGATAATCTGCCGGATAAAAGGTTTACTACTTGGGACTGCACACACATAATCAGCATGTTTAAAGAACGGCAACTTCTCTAAACTATTTTGCATTTCTTTAGTCAAGGCCTCTAAATCCTCAGAAATATCTTTGTTTTCTTGTTGATATTTAACCTGATATTCATGTTCGCCAAGCTTTGTACGTTTCCCTGGTTCCATCTCATGCATTGACAAGGCAACAGATAAGTCAAGAGTGTCGCGAAGAAAAACAATATCTTTGAACTGGTCAATATAATTGGCTATTTGGGTATATTCCTCTTCACTATGTATATTTCTATAAAATGAATTACTATACTGAGATCGGAATAAGAACTTATTCATCCCCATACAATTACTAGCAATCGGCTCTATAGTATCATCAAAGGGGAGTACAATACGACCTACGATATTAGAGGAGGAAGTTTTTCTGAGCGAATTCGCATGATGTGACGCAAAATTTATCCGTTTGGCATTTTCATCATCTATGAAATCTCGTATAACATCCAAATCCACTTCCTTTTTAGGTACATTCATAAACATCAAATCAGCAAACATATCTCAATAATATTTACGTAAGTTCGACGAAAATACTTTAGAATAAAGTAAGTTGTCTGTCATTCATGCAATCCACAGGCTCAACTCTTATAGTTGAATTCTTGCAGAAGCAATATGAAGCAAAAGCTTCTAACGACATTATACATACCCAGCTAATCCCTAAGCTTTCAGATTCACTCAAAATGTATATAGGCTTATAAGCATCAAGAACTGATATAACTCCGTATTAAACCTCAAACGATTCCACGAATTTCAATGTTCCTATCACCCGAGGAGTGTGAAAAGACAATTGGTCGTAGGTCTTGTAGGCCTTTAGCTGCAGGATTGCGGCCTCGGCACTCAACACACCGCTCTCAAAGAGATTAACAGTTGTGAAGACCTTATCATTGGCTACTGGTCCCTGAACTAAATCATAATCGTGAGGTCTAGATTTGCGACAGTCGGTAACAAACAGGAGCCATGGTTCATCCGCGCCAGTGAAACGGCGAATATTCCAATCGGCATTATCAAGCAATGATTCATCAAATTCATAGACACTCACAACGGCACGAGGTGCATATTCTCTCTCTTGCCTGATATGTGCCCAGCGCACGGCCTGTTCCTTGACGCTTGTCGTATAGAATCCTTTGCCGAAGTCGGCATTTGGTCGGCCAGGCCTTAAGGATGGCTTGCGTACCGCTACCGTTGATCCGTGATATAGTCTTATCATCTCTTTCTCCTATTAATAAAACGCTGGATATCATCCAACACATACTCCAATCCCTGGGTATGGAGCAAATCATAGTTATCTATGACATATTTATCGGCACTTGACTCCTTGAATTTCACCCATGCACGCATACCGCTTATCTGCTTGCGGATAGCGTAGTTCTCCAAACAGTAGGTGTAGAACTCGAACACCTCTTTGGGAATCTCCCGCTTTTGACGAACTCGCGACCGCTCAAATTCTTCATAGAGTGCCTCTGTGCTCAGATACCACCACTTGGCTTCCTCGTTGTACAACCGCTCATACATCGGATTTACATAGATGTACACCAACGCATCGTCCAATGAAATCCGCTTCACCTTGGAGACATACTCCGCCAAATGAGAGATCTTGATTGGAATTATGTTGTTTTCGCATCTTCCCATGAAAAGAGTTTTTTTTTGTTGTTTATGAAAGCTTTGGTGATTACTTAACTGCATCTTCGTTTATGTAAACGAAGTGTATTATAGCATATCTAATTTTTCATAATACCAACGTGAGTTAGAGGAAAAATGGGATTTGTGGTCATTAGTATCTGGGGACAATTTGCCCCTATGTAGAGAGCTAATTCTGTTTTATTGAACTTTGCTTCGTTTTGAAAAAACAAATGAGATGTTCATCTCATTATACTACAGGTATCTGAAGTTCATTTAATCTCTTTATTGTTGCATCCTTCTCTTGCTCTATTCGTATAATAGACAATTGCTTTAAAAATTCTTTCCACAACGAATGTGCTGATATATGTTCAAAAATAAAGTCTACTAACTCTTTATCAAATTTTTCTATCTTTTCTATCGTACCTTTCTTCAGAATACCACTTTGGGCTCCGTCAGCAAGATTATTTACAATCTCTTCTACATCCTTTCCTTTTAAAAGTACTTTAAAATTTTCCAGTTCTGTTTTATAATTCTCTGTTGCCTGTGGAAGCGACATATAGCTATCAACAAAAGATACAAATCTCCCGACAAACGCCACGAAGTTATCATGCAAATCTGCTAAGTATTGTTGCTGCTTCATATACTTTTTCTTATACTTTGTCTCTGCTAATCCAAATGTAAGAAGTCAGAGATGATTTTTCCGATTGTCTTCTTGTTGTTGATGAAGGCTTTCCTGTTGAATTATAGTCTCCGCGAACTCGAACTGCCGACTACACGCCCCCCAGACGCGTACGCATACCAACGACATTTCTGTTTTTCTCACCCTATTTCTGACACCTACTCAGAGATTCGAGATTCCCGATTTCCCATTTAATGGGAACGTGGAATGCTATGATTGACAACTAGAAAGTAAGATACTCGTCGAGTGCCTGCTTATCTGAGATTCCGGACTTGCAAATGCCACGAAGACCAAACAACGAATGATGATGCTTAACGGAAGATGCAGATTTTGGAATATTTACGCTTACATAAAGGCTATTTACATATTCCTGTATCTTTTGTTCAAGCTCTTTTATCGATATCTGAGGTGCACCTGCAATCTGAGGCGTTTGGATGTTTATATTTATTGGGGTTGGCATGGTGATATTATTTTGATTAACTAGGATTAAAGCGTATTTGTGATTTCTGTGGTTTAAATAACGCAACTATTATTATTTGAACACAGATTACACGGATTTAAGGGATATTACGCTTACGCTCGTGATGGGTATCTGTGAAATCTTGGATATCTGTGGTGATATTTTTTTCCTTGAACACAGATAGAACGGATTAACTCAAATAATCGTGAACTCACTCTGGATATATAATTGATTGATGTATCGCTTATCGCATTACTATCGCTTTTGAATTGCAAGCATACATCACATCAATTTTTCATTCATTATCGTCTATATCATCTGTAGGAAGGTATTCCCTACTGTCTGTAGGTGGAAGATAGTCGGATGCTTTTTCCTTTGATATGATGGAATGTCCTATTTGTTCTTCAAGTTTCTTACGAGCATCACCTGCTATTTTTCCTCCTCTATGAGCAATCTCTGCACTTTGCTTAAAGCCTTTTGGATTACGTGCCTTACTTATCTCTGCGGTTGAGGCTTCAGCAAAGATGTTTAACGCCAACTCCATGTTGGTCATATTGTCACGAAGAGATTCCTTGTGAAGTCCTTTGAATTTCTTGTATTGCTTTGTGGTCTTACCGCTCCATTCTTGTGTGATGATATCTGTCAAGGATGCATATTGTAATCCTTCCTTTACTCCTGCCCTATTCCACTCATCAGTCAGAGCCTTGCGTATCTCAATGCTTTTTAGCCGTTGATTAATCCATTTGTCAGAGTATCCCAATCTTCGATAATCTGAATAGGCCTGTTCGAAATTCAGCTCTGGATCTTGCATCTGTTCAAGACGCTCTGCTGCAACCTGAGCCATCCATTGCTTAAAAGGTTCTGCTTTCTTTGATGGGATGGATTGGATTATGCGAAATAGTTCCTGAGGAGTGGCAACATCGGTCAGACGTTTTTTCCCATCTTTTGCCGTTAATTTCAACTGGTGACAATTTGTCACCGGTTCAAAGCCTTCCTCTCTTAATCTCTGCTTGAGCTTGTTCCAATACTTTCGTGCTTTGTCATAATCGGGCTGATCTGTGAGCACACTACATACATCAACAATGGAGAAATACCATTCTTCCTTTTCCTCGTCCCAAACGCTACGAACCTTTTGTTCTTGAAATATCTTTATTTGCTCTTGCAGACTCATAGACACCAGTATTGAGGTGGATATATATATAAAGAATGGTTCTTTAGCTCTTAAAGATTATTCCTATCGAAAAGATGCAATTTGCATTTTTTGCAATTTCCTTTCATTATTCTATCTCAACCACAGATTGCACAGATTAAAAGGGATTATCTCGCTTGCGCTTAGACCCTCTAAATCCCCCTGCATAGGGGGACTCTTACCTGTGGCATCCGTTTATTCCGTGCTTCCGTTCTAAACTCTAACCTCTAACCACCGACCTCTTGTCTCTAACGAAATCAATTCTGATGGAAAATGTTTACCTTACCTCCCGAAAATATCCGAGTGAGTACCAGTCTGCAGGAAAAGCAGCGTGAGCTCATTATCGTTTTGCTCCCACGTCATCAGCCAATTGGGTTCGATGTGGCACTCCCACTGCCCCTTGTGATCGCCCTTTAATAGGTGCGGCTTATACTCAGCAGGGAGGAAGCCTGTAGCCTCAAGCAAATCCATGGCGTCTGTAATTAACTTCATGTCAAACCCACGCTTCATACAGCGCTTAAAGTCTTTTTTAAAACGCGTAGATACCCTTACTGTATTGCCATACGTCAGAGTCCCATTTCTTTGTAGAAATCCTTCAGCGAAGCATACTCTGTCACACGCCCATACTTGATGTCATCCATTGCCTCCTTATAACCTGCCGTCTGGGTGATATCCTCGTTCTTGGATTTGGGCTTGCGTTGCACCTTTACTGATGCCACGCCCTTAAGCAACTGGCATGCCTTCTTGATTTGCGTGAGCAGGCTCTCATCCTGCACATCTAATACTATCGTTGCCATAACTTTTATTTACTTACACAATTCTGCCATATCAACACGAGCAACATGACTGATTCGCACCTCATAGATTTGCATAATCCTTGCGCACCTGGTCTATCAGTTCATCGAAGTATTCATTTACTGATATTGTACTTGCCATTATTCTCTCACGAGTGGACGAGCCCTTCGCAAGAGAATGGTGACATTTGTCGACTGATGTCTTTGTTGCTACTGTTGATATCATACCTTCCCATATCTTTTGGGCAAAGATACAAATTCTTATTGTATTATCCAAATAATTGGATTTAAATATTTAATAACTTGTTCTTTTCGCACAAATCTCTAACAATATCAATTCTGATGGAAGAAGTCGGAGATGATTTTGCCAATGGTTTTCTTGTTGTTGATGAAGGCTTCCAACACCTTGACCGCCCCACTCTTATCTCCCCTAAAGGGAGAGGTGTGTTCATCATCAAGACTAGTTAATGGGATGATGTCGTAATCAGCAATAGAAGCAGGCATGAGACAGGAGGAGCCTTCGGAGACGGTTACTTCATAACCGGTGGAACGGACCTTGAGCTTGCAGTTGCCATTAAGCACCATGAGGATGATGAAGGAGTCGTACTTGATCATGTTGCGATGGAATGGCTCTGTGGTCTCGATTACCTTGATGCTGAAGAATGGGGTGTTGAGTATCTCGTTGGCAATTCCAAGGTCTTCCTTGTGGTCGGTACGGTACTCTGGATATACGTTATAGTCGATGGCTTGTGAGGCGAGTTCTGTGTGGAGTTCTCGTGGTTTTCCATCGAGTCCAGGACGGTTGTAGTCATAGATGCGGTAGGTGACGTCAGAGGATTGCTGTACCTCTGCGAGCTTGATGCCTCCACATATGGCATGTACTCGTCCGGCTGGGAGATAGAAGACATCGCCTTTGTGTACTTCGTGTTTTGCGAGGACTTCACAAATTGTGCCGTTGGCTACTCGCTCCTTGTATTCCTTTGGTGTTATCTTCTGCTTGAAGCCTGCATAAAGGTATGAGCCTGGTTTTGCATCGAGGATATACCACATCTCGGACTTGCCAAGTTTGTTGTGCTCTCGTTTTGCCATCTCGTCATTAGGATGCACCTGAATGGAGAGGTCTTTGTGGGCTTCTATAATCTTGGTGAGGAGCGGAAGCTGGTTGTTGTATTTCTTTGCAACCTGCTTTCCGAGGATTTCCTCTGGCCTTCTGCTTATTACCTCAGTGAGGTTATAGCGTGCCCATGTGCCGTTCTCTACTTCAGATTCGGAGTTTGGAACGCCAGATACGGTCCAGTCCTCTGTTCCCCATACGAGAGTCTTACGGTTCTGTTTGAAGAGCATCGGATAGAGTTTGTTTCGGGAAGACTCGATGACGCATCCGATGGTCATGATACGGCAGTCGGTCTTTGCCTTCATCTCATGACTGGTGCATTTCTCCACATAGACGAAGGTGTCCTTGGGGCAGAGGGTGTGCTTGCCATCGAGTACAACCTCAACCTCACCTTCCATCACATAGAATGCCTCCTGCATATCAGGATGGATATGGGCGGTAGCTATTTCGCCTTCCTTAAGGGTGGTGACTGCTATCTGGGTGAGGGAACAGCCAGCCTCGCTACTAGAGAGGAGGACACGCTTTTGGCCCACCCCGTGGGAGGTGAGGATTGGGGATATGTCGGAGAGGTATCTGATCATATGTGAGATTGAAAGTAAAGGTGGAGTGAAGCCGAACACGGCTTCACGATATGGCGAGCAAAGACGGCTACCAATTAGGCTGCTTAGTAGGCATTGCCGGTTTCGCCTCCGAAGACGTTGGTGACGGTTTTTATGATAATCTTGATATCGAGGAGGAGGCTCCAGTTTTCGACGTACCAGATGTCTTTCTTGATGCGTTCTTCCATCATCCAGAGTTCGGAGGTTTCACCTCGTGAGCCTGTGACCTGTGCCCATCCTGTTATTCCTGGTTTTGTATAATGACGAACCATGTACTTATCGACTAAGGCTCCGTATTCTTCTGTATGCTTGACCATGTGAGGACGTGGTCCTACGATGCTCATATCCCCCAGAAGGACATTGATAAACTGTGGGAGTTCGTCGATATTGGTCTTGCGCATGATGTTGCCCCACTTGGTCTTACGAGGGTCATCCTTTGTTGCCTGTACCTTATCGGCATCGGCATTTACACGCATAGAGCGGAACTTGAGACAGGTAAACTCATCGCCATTGATACCGTTACGCTTCTGGCGAAAGAAGACTGGTCCAGGCATCGTAATCTTGGTGATGAGAGCTACAATGGCTGCTATCCACCAGAAGCAGGTAACGAGGAACGTGAGAGAGACAACGACATCGAACGTACGCTTGATGATGCGGTTGAATGGGTTGAGCAATGGCTCACTACGCAAGGTGAGGACTGGTACATCATCCACATATTCCACTTTCATGGCACGATGCACATAATTGCGCACATTTGGTACTGAATAGAATCGGATGAGGTGATTCTCGCAGTAGTTCATTATCTGCAATATCTCTTCTGATCGTGAAGAAGGGAGGTTGCAGAAGAGCATATCGACGTGATTGTTGTCGAGATAACTGGTGACCTGACTTACGGTTCCGAGTCGCTGGAGTGTCTCAGGAAGATGTGTTGATGGCTGATCTTCGAAATACCCCTTTACATTATAACCTGTGGAGAGATCAAGTGCCATTCGGTCATAAAGAGCACGAAGATTGACGCCTGCTCCAGCAAATATAACTGTTCGACGATCCTTGCCTCTTCTTCGTGTGGCTCTAAGCAAAAGTCGGGCAATGACACGTGAGGCTGATATTGTAAGGCTGAGGACAATGAGGTTGATTGCAAGAATCATCCAATGGAAGTCAAAAAGACGTGCCAGACTGATGAGTACGGAATATGCCACCGCCATAAGGATGGCTGTACCGATAGCCCTAGAGATGATTTGCTCAGCCTTTACGAAACGGTTCTGTGCAATTGGAGCATTAAGAATGACGGATATGAGATATGCCATATTCCACAGCATCTGCGCCATGTGGGTGGAGGGTTTCATCCCAAGATGAGAACCCAAGGCAAATACGGCATTTAGAAGCAGTATATCGACTGCTATTACTATCCAACGGGACAGACCTGCCCTATCCGATATTTGAACTTGCATTTATTGGTTGTTTTTCGTTGTATTATTTTGGTGACTTTCTGATTTCCAAGATTGATACAGCACCTGCAATATTTTATCGTATTACGAACACAATGAAATATCCGAGAAAAAGGCATGACACTAAAACTTTTCCCAAAGGAATTGTATTCTTTTGGGAAATAGTGCATTAGATGCTGTTTTATACAAACTTGGGAATTTTTAATTTTACACATTTTTTCCCAAAATCGCGGGCAAAGGTAGCGTTTTTTTTTGAATATTGCAAGCTTTTTGTTCGATATTTCAATTTTTGTCTATATTTTTGAGGTATTCAAAGAACAAATGTATTTATATGATGCAAAATCGATTTACAGATATGCAACATATTATTGGCATGAAAAGATATCAGTTTCGTTAGAATAGAGCAAAATGCCAGAAAGAAGGAATTTGATAGTTCACAATACTGGTAAAGTCATTTTTCCCCTCCTAAGCCTTTATTCAAAAACATCCTCTTTTGATATCATTTTTTGAAGCGGAGAACTATGTTTAATAACACAAATGGTGCAATCATCTTTGAAAGATGACTGCACCATTATTTTCCTAATGTCTTTGCGGAAAAGACAGGCTTTTATGCCCTAAATCGGGAAGAACTCGCTTCCGTCTTCTCCATAACGGCAATCTTTTGCCTCGAATATCACACTTGGCTCATAAACTTCGATGGAATGCCATGCACCAAGTGGAATCTCGCATCCATAGGCTCCATTCGCAGGACATAAGGTATGTCGTTCTATTTCTTCTCCAGCATCATTGAATATGATTTCATCAATACGTCCTTTTAACAGGAACACGTCTTCTGTGGATTTGGGATGCCTGTGTATTGCGACCTGAGTTCCTGGCAACAAGGCATTCAGCATCCTCTGACTATTATCATTAGG
Organism: uncultured Prevotellaceae bacterium; assembly: GCA_946406435.1. Taxonomy (GTDB): domain Bacteria; phylum Bacteroidota; class Bacteroidia; order Bacteroidales; family Bacteroidaceae; genus Prevotella. Next base: position 93,471 of record CAMJKP010000001.1, read on the forward strand.
AGACGTACGCAAATCAAGATTTATCCTCAACCTTGGGTTTTCCTCAGCCTTACGCAACAGGTCATCAAGTAACTGATTATCAATATTCATCTGGATATGGTGTTAATACGCTCTTAATACGACCTCAAATGCCTCTGAATAATTCTGTCCCCATTGGCTACCTCTCATCGCTGCAAGTCCTGTGATGTATTCCGCAGAACGAGGATGTGGATATGGTCGCATTACTCCTCGGTACATAGAAAGAGCCTTTATCTTGGCCTCTACCCCATCCTTGCCTACTTCCACATAGCAATTAGGATTAAACGTCACCATTGCGTTGTTGATTTTCCATTCCGTGCATGAAGGAACCTCCATATACCAGAACTCGCGAACGCGCTTCACCTCAGGACGGCGCTGGAATAAGCGAATAGCCTCCTGACATGCCATTGATGTCATGAGGTGGTCATTGTTCGTGTCAGCAGGATGATGGGTTATGATGATATCCGGTTCTGACTCCTTGATAGCAGATTCAATAAACTGAACAAGTTTCAGATGCGGAACAGTATTCATTTCTATATTAGGGAATGTCCCTTCGTAAATCTTATTAACTCCCAAGAAAGCATTCGATGCATTAGTATCGCTTTCGAGTTCGTTGTCTTCAGGTCGGAATGCCCTAGCCTTTGCCTCTGTACACATGATGCAGACATCGACAATATCACCATTATGCGACCATTTATACATGCTTGCTCCTGCTCCTAATGTCTCGTCATCAGGATGGGCAACAACTAATAGATATTTCATATATTATTCTTTTGTTTTTATTATAGTTAAATGATATGAGGCTGTACGTCTAATTCTGGATTACTCTTCTTCGCATCTGCAAGAAGTTCACGAAGAATCCATGTACATTCCTTACCAAACAATGCATATACAATACATATAACTGTATAGATTATCATCTTGATATCATATAAGCATCCAGCCTTCTGTACGTATGTGTACTCCAATTCACGACGAGTTGGATACACCTTCTCCATGTACTCGTCTTCATCAGTAAACTGATCTCCGTAGATAAAATCGTAGAGAGCTGCAGGTCCGCTGAGACCTACTGGAACTTTTTTAGCTTCATCCCATTTTCCATAGCGGAACATATCGAACTGGTCTTGTGCCACAGGTCGAGGTCCGATGACAGACATTGTTCCGTTGAGAATATTCAACAGCTGAGGCAACTCGTCAATTTTCACCTTACGTATAAATCGGCCAAACGGAAAGATACGATCCTCATCAGGACGAAGAGAAGCCTCTGCACCTTGTTTTGGAGTCCGAAGCACTCGCATTGAGCGGAACTTATACATCTTGAATGGTTTGTTGTTCTTTCCAATACGATGAGCAGTATAGAAAATCGGTCCCCAGTCAGAAGTCAGGATACCGATTATGCCTATGAGCCATAATGGAGATGTACCTATTATGCCAATCAAAGCACAAATAAAATCAAAGATTCTCTTAATTGTTTGATATATCATTGATGTAATTATTTAGACTATGAATTACCTTTCTTATTCTATTTTGAATTCCGCGACTAAGGCATTATGATCAGAAAGCTGCTTGCTATCTACAACTTTCGCATTTATAGCCTTTAGCATTTTAGAGAACATGATATGATCTATTCTTAGTCGCACTATACCATGCTTGTATGTTGCTCCATAACCAAATCCTGCTTTCCACCATGCATCCTGATACCCTCTATCAAGAAGCGGCTGTAATGTTGGAGTACATGTGATATCATTCATATCTCCAAATACAAGCGTTGGTACATGTGGCATACTATCCAAATGAGTGCATATCCGCTCTATTTCCTTGATTCTCAGCACCTGTGCAGAATCGTACTTAATCTTATGTTCTTCCCATTTTCCAACAGGACTATCCGCATTATCAACCTGAAGGCTATCCAATTTATGGTTATTGCTTGCCAAATGACAGCAGAAAAGGCGCAAATGCTTTCCATGAAAGGAAATCACACTTTTGTAGGTTGATGAACGAAGTTCTTTATTTGATAGTTTCAGGAACTCATCTATCGGATATTTGCTATAGAGTACATCAGAACACTTTGATTTCGGATTAGGCATACGAGTGTAAGTATATCTCTTCTTCAAAAGAGAATCTACCTCGTGGGATGTGGTATCATTATACTCATTGAGAAGAACGATGTCTGCATCCTCATCCAATATTAGTTGGGCTATCTTGCTGCTTTCAAAATTTCTTCCAAGACTATGGATATTGAATGTGAGCACTCTTATGTCTGGTTTCTCATGCGAGACATTGAGATGCAATGGGAAAATCTGATATTGTACATTCACTAATAGCATTACTAGAATGACAACTATCAGAAATGAAACTAAGAGTATATTGTTGGATTTCTTTCTAAACAAAAGTCTATTACCGTTTTTATATATGCCAATAGCGGATTTTGCCGACAAATATCTCTATACTTCCACGAACTTGCGAAGTGATTCCGCATCTGCATGAGACGATAGCGGTATCCGTGAAGTCCAGAACTATGCAGATGACTATTGTTATGAAACGTATCATCTAACATGCGAAGTGCATATTGTGATTCCACACATATCTGGCTATTGGTTAATTCTACTCCAAAATATTCAACGACCAATGATGTTAAAGTATTGGCAAAACGCGTGATGTTTACTTTATCTGTGTAACGATAGAAATCATCCCAATCCACATTGTTCTGCTCTTTATTAAGGAATGCAGCCCAATCACAAATATGCTTCAAAGCAAGACCTTCATCAAGGAAATGATTGAAGCTATGAGCGATTAGGAAAAGAGCTGTAAACTGCGGGTTGGGATAATAGTAGCAACCATTTTCTGCATCTGTAGGAGTCTTGAGCAGTTCTTGCAGATGTATCTCAAACTCCTTCTTCGCCTTTGCACCTCTAATCTCAGTACAATACATATGGTTTTCTACAACCACATTCTTGTAGGTAAACTTAACATGTTTATAATCATGCGGTTCCACAGAGATACCAAGTTGTTGAACCAAAGCATTTACTTTTTCGAAAGCATCAGGATGAGACAATTCCGGATGAAGAAGGAAAATATCAAGATCTCCTGATGGTCTTCTATTTGGATTGGGATATCTGCGAGCGCAATCAAGCCCTTTAAGGATGACTGGAATCAGGTCATTTTGTCTCAATGTGGCAAGGAATGCACATACGTCTCTATGATATTGCTCATTCTTGGACACAACATAGTCTTTTTGCCACATCCAATCCATAAGCAAATCCACATCCGACAGATAGCCTTTGGGAAGATTCTCTATGGCAGTAAACGCAACTCCCGACAGTCCATGTTTTGCAGCCAACTTATAAGCCTCTCTCCATTTTTTCGAGGAAAGATTCTCGTAAGCCAGAAAATCAATCTGCTTTCCAGATATAGCAGATTTCAGAAGTTCTATCAGGAGACGTTCGACTATGGTCATCAGTTCTAGCGCATTGTCTTCCTAGCCTCAACATCCTCAAGGCTATCCTTATAACTCACAACCTGATAATTGAATCCATACTGACTCATATCCTGCTCATAATAAGAACTAGAGAACATTTTGCAGACAGGTTTGAGGAAGAAGCCACCCAACCATACAAATGGATTTAAGAGACCTGTAATCCAGACCTTCTTATTGTTTTTATCTGCAAAATACCTTACTAATTCTACGGTATCAGCATATTCACTATTCTGTGGGAAGAATGTTCCGGACATATCGCGAAGAATGAGTTGCTTCACAAATTCCGCCAAATTATCCACATGTAGCATAGAACGTTTGTTATGCCAAGCAGGAAACACAGGAACCTTTGTTGCGAGCCATGCCAGACGAGGGAGATTACCCTTGTTGTTTGGTCCATATATCATTGGCGGACGGAGAATACATATTTTAAAAGTATCCGTCTCAAGTTCCTTTAATCCATTCTCTGCCTGCAGTTTGCTGTCGCCATAGAAATCGTTTGGATTCGGAGTCGTGTTCTTTGTGACCACATCTCCCTTCAGACTTTTGCTGGCATGATATACAATCTTGGAACTCATATAGATATACTGCTTCACACCATGCTCTTTAGCCCATTTGGCAATTTCGATAGCAAGATCACGATTCACCTTATAGTACAGAGGAGCCATTTCGGGCTTTGGATCTACATGCGCTATACCTGCAACATTAAAGACTACGTCATACTGGGAGAAATCGGCTTGTTTCCAAACGTCATTCATTGTATCGACAGTATCAACAGAGAACTCCTCAGGAGTCTTCATCAACCATCGCTCTATATTCATGCCAACAAAACTATTGGCACCTGTGATCAAAACTTTTTTCATTTTATTCTTCAGGTTCTCCTCCTGGGAAATATTTTACGACCTTAGCTGGACTGCCAAGAGCCAAACTCCATGCAGGAATATCTTTTGTCACCATGGAGTTGGCACCAACTATAGCTCCTTCACCAACAGTAACTCCAGGCATTACTATACAACCAGTACCAATCGCACAATTCTTACATAGATGGATTTTTCCATATTTATAAGGCTGCATACCATAGATTTCGCCAACCTTATAATTGGATAAATCCTTCTTATGACAAAGCAATCTGCAATCACCAGCAATATGCACACCATCTTCTATTTCGATAAGATCCGAATGATTCAAATCTACACGAACATAATCACCAATAAACACGTCCTTACCGACCTTAGCACCAAGTTTACGCAAGGTTGCAGGACGCAATTTTCTCGGATTAAAAGGCTCTAATATAGCCCAATTCATGGAATTGATTATAAGGCGATGATACCAATTGGTGAAAAACTGCTTAATCACTTTCCACAGACTCACATCGCCATAATCCTCAACAGGATACTTGAAACCAAGAAGGCAAAGTAATTTGTATGTTAAAGTCGTTTTCTGCTCCATATTAATTTATTCTTCATAATAGTCCATTTTCGCGAATGAATCACAAACTAATACTTGATGATAAGGAATGTTCCAAATAGCGACCAAACCTATCTCATTTCAGCCACTCATCAATTTGTTTGCCAATCTCCTGAGGCAGAGTGCATTCGAAATCGCAAGGGCGAGGGGAGAAAGTATCAAGTTGCTTCCATACATCGATAATGGAGTTGGTGCCGTCAAGAATGTATCCCTCACCAGCAAGTTTGCGTACAATCTCAGTCTGATGATCATTAACCATCTCTCCATATTTGGCCAATCGGGCAACAGCAATGACCTTCTTCCCTTTCTTGATGGAACTGAACAAAGCTCCTGTTCCTGCATGAGCAATGATTACATCCGCATTAGATACATATTCCTCATATTGATCAACAGGCACAAAAGGGATACATTTTACATTTTGTGGAATATATTGTGTGTGCCCGGTTTGCGCTATAACATCTTTAATTCCATACTCTCGCACCAGATCCTCCACCATCTTCATCAGCCTGCTAAAATCTTTCGCTTGAGTACCCAAAGTTATAAAAATCATATCAGCGGTCCATAATATTCAGCCTGCGGATATATTTTTAGCATCTCAGGCCATTGTACATATATTTTATCAGAAAAACGTTCAACCAATATACCCGTCATTGTTTTCTGATACACCTTGGCATTTGACTCAATAAATATAGTCTTTGCCCCATGCATTTTACCACACAAGAATAATGGTACAGCAATATAACTACCTGTACTAACTATTACCGCAGGTTTCCATCTGGCACATATCTTCCAACATTCTCTGAACATCTTGAGATAACTAATAGATGCCGCCAGTCGACTTTGCCGTTTTGATGTTCCTGCACGTTTTTCTCTGCTCTTCACCATTGCAACACTATATTCTATAGCTTTAAAACACGTCAGAACAGGTTTGTCTTTAGTCGCATTGAGATTATCTGTAACAAGGACACTTTGATATCTGTTGAAAAGAGATCTAAGTCCCATCAATTCAACATAGTGCCCCCCCTGACTACCAGCAAACATGACAACTTTATTTCCTTTCGTGGCCATCATCTATTAAATAGAGGAGTTACATAATCAATCAACTTTTTGCTGACAATAGATTGTGTATAGTTATTTATGACTCTATTATAGCAGAAGGTTGAATAGGTACCCCATTTACCTTCACGTTCAATTTTTTCTATTATTGACATATAAGTCTGAGGCAATAGATCATCAGCAACCAAATCAATATTGCCACATATTGACTCATTAAATCCAGCTTTACTAACAATAGGGACGACTCCACATCCCATTGCTTCTGTCAAAGAATTAGAATGTCCTTCATTAGCTTCTGATGAAGGAAATATATAGTAATGACTCCTATGAAGTATCTCAGCAATAAACGGGAAAGGCTTTCTTCCATGGAATGTAACTATATCTTCCATTTTTTCATCAGAAACCACATTATTTAGTTCTTTCTGATATTCAGCACTACATCCCCCTATAATATCCAAAACCACATCATATCCTTTTTGCTTCATTAAGGATGCGACCTTAATTACCACATCTACGTTCTTTTCAGGAACAACTCGACCAAAATATAACAGTTTAATTTGTTTTCCTCTTTCCAAATTATTCGATAGAACATACTCATCCATTATATAGTTAGGATAATAGCTCCTCTCGATTCCGAAAGTGCTCTTTATCATATCTACATATTCTAATCCCTGACAAAGCACGACATCAGAAGTACGCAACAAATATGACAACTTCTTTCGATAGGATTCGTCGCCTTCATTATAAGATATGACCATCGACCCATTTCTTGGTTCATAAATCACTTTATGCCCCATCATTTTTGACATCATTACGAGCAATTTCTCCTGGCCTACTGTTCTATGATAGAAACCTACCACATGAACGATAGCAGTAGGATGGCAAAGTAACAAAAGAAACAGTTTAATTGGAGCTAACAACATCCCTGCTATATATTTTACTATGCCACCTTTAGATACAGGTCGGTTCAAATGAATTACTTTTATCCCTGCATCCTCATATATCTTCATGGTCTTAAGACATCCTGCCTCTGCACCTCCAATGCGCTCGGGTGGAGTGTCTTTGCCTATAGGAGCATAAAAGATTATTTCTTTTTTCATTTCTATTTTATTCTAATGCACTCTTAAGGAACTCTATACTACTATTTCTCAAGTTCTCAAGATTCTTATCAACAGAATCCCAATCAATAACAGAATCTATACCATTTAAGCCACCAACATTGTATAAATGCTGAGAATTACTTCCTAAAACAGCGATAAGAGAATCTATACGGGAATTCTTTGCGTTCTTACCTGTTGTACCACGATAGAATGTAAGGAATTGCTTATGGAATATATGGGAAAATACTGTACAATGGAATGAGTCTGTAACCACATAAGTAGCATCCTTGATATACTTAACGAAATCATTCGGATCAACTTCATAAGGTGCCTCATCCCCATAGGTTTCGTCTATTTCGCGATATTTCTCAAGATGACGAATGCAGACAATCTTCAAGCCTTTCTGTTTTGCTAATTCGGAAGCTTTTCTTCTTGCATCTTCATTCTCCGATATCAAATAGCAGAACATATATGGTTCTGTCTCATGTGGTCGAGCATCCTTTATTTCCTCCTCCCATTCCTCACGTGTAAGCAGCAATGTTGGATCTGCAACAACCTGTGCCGTTTTGTGAGACAATGAATCCACAATCTCTTTGCCTCTCTGCTCGCGTACACCTATTTTAAAGAATCGATCCAGATAAGCTCCGGTTGCCTTCTTTTGAAAGTTCGGAATCTCCTGTACTCCAAAACTACTTGCGTAAGCAACCTTACGAACATTATCATCTACAAAAAGAAGGTTGAAGAACTTGGTAGGTAGCCCAGTAGGTAGCCACACCTGATCGCTACCTACAACAACAGCGTCATAGTTCTTAGAGCCAGAAGTCAAAGCCTTATAGCCATCGTAGTCATGGAAATAAGGCAATAGTTTCTTTGCTTTGTACTCATCTACTGCCTTAGTTCGTAATTCAAGATTCTGTACATAGTCAGATGACTTATCTGCTTTTTTCTTTGGTGTTCCCTTTCCATACAGCCCACAACGATAGGCATTTATGACCCAGAGGACTTTCTCTAAGAATGAGTAATGCTTAATATAATTAATAACTTCTATATCAAATCCAAGTTGCTGAATCTTTTTCAGCATTGCATACCCCTGTAAAGATGTACCATAGTTATTATGACCTTTACGATATGCTATTACGCAACCTATTTTCGATGGCATTTTAGTTTCTTATTTTATTATATATGGTTGATTAAGAAATTGTTTCCTATCCTCATATTGTGATTGATGATTGAACTCTCCAACACCCCATATTTGAACAATTCCCAACCTTACCTGCTTATCTAATAGAATTTTTGACAGATAATTCTTAAAGAAAACATTATTTGTTTTCTTACAAGTATTGGCCGTTTCAAATATCCCCGCTATTTTTTTATGTCTTTCTGCGACAGAGGACACTATTCTTGCCTTTTCTCTTGATTTCGCAAACTTATACGGATCTGACAACTTATAGTCATCATATCCAATAATGTCAACATAGTCATCTCCAGGATATCTTAACATAAACTCCTGTTCTGTGTTCCAATCTCGGTTTGGACAATATGCCCAGACTATTTGTGACTTTGGAGCATATTTCTTTATTAACTTTTCTGTATATATAAAGAATTTTTTATAGTCGCTTACAGAAACCATACCACTTCCCCACCATTGCCATGAATTTTCACATTCATGCCATAATCTGAAAATAATAGGAATTGGTTTCCCGTTATCATCTACAAATTCATTTATTATACTTGCAACTTCCTTACATTGATCAATGAACCATTTTCTCGGATTTGGATAAGACACATTATTCGTATGGTCGTCTTTATAACGCCCCATACCACAACGCTCACCTTTATTGTTTAGTATTTCATTTATTACGTATACATGTTTCTTTGGATAATTAATACCTTTACGTTTGGTATGAAACCGACAACCCATAGACACGCCAAAATCTGATGTCACATACGGGTTCTCCAAATGCCAGGAGAATGAAGGTATTGCCCTCCTTTCACGCCATTGTTTTTTAACAATAGCGATAATATTATTCCTCATCTTTGATTTATACGAAGGACGAAAGTATGTGCCTGTAGAATAATAGAAATCTAATCCGTATATATACAAAGATTCACCTGTTTGTTTCTTGAATTTCGAACTAAAGATATCTTTCTCCCTTACATTGTATAAATGGTATTGACTAAAATAGGTTTTTCCTTTAGATTGAGCCAAAAGCAGATTTCTTTTTACAGAATTAGCATCAGTCCAATTATTCCATTGTGCAAATGAAACGACATTAGTAATGACAAACAAAAACAGCAGGAATGCTTTTTTCATTAATGAATATTTACTTTGGATTTCAATTTTGTAACAATAGGCCATAGTAATTTATGCCGTCCGAGAAACTGCTGAAACCTATTCTGTGTATAATCAAGCCAATCATGAAGCGTAGGATGACGGAGGTAGTCCACATCATATTCTGGAGTCACTTGTCCCATTTTCTTGCAAATATTCACAAAAGCGCCATTCCTGCCTTTTTTCTTTAATGACATCTTTTGCGAATCGGATATGGTCTGGAAAGATATCTCGTCAAGCTTCACTGCACCATCATTCTCGCACTCCATCAACAAGTCAAGCCATATCTGCTTCTTGACAATAAGGGAATTTACACCTATCTTATCGTCAGAATAAGGTTTAATATGTATATCGCCAAAGCATATATCGCCAAGTTCACCATAATGATCAATACACAAAAGACATCTACGAGGAACAAAGAAACTTCTGAGCGGATGATAGTAACTCTGAAAATGTTCTTTATATACACGTTCTTCGTTATAAAGAATACTTTCTGAGTTGCTATTCAAAACTCTAATAGTGTCTCCCTTTTCTTTAGGCATCTTGACCTTCATACTTCCTAAACAGCCATCATCACGATATTGGAAATATGTAATATCCTTCTGTGAGATTCCTCGTTCCTTAAATACGTGTTCTGTCAGATAGAAAGTACGACCACATGAGCAATAAATCGCAAACAGACCGAAAATCTTATCGCGAAGTTTTTTATCAATTGCCATCAACTTCCGCATGCCTTGGATATGACAAGGCAATCCCACCACCACATAGCGAGAGCCACTAGCATTCTTAATATCATGAGCAGCACGATTTAACGTTACCGGTGAATACTTGCTGCTTCTTGCAGATATTATCTCCTCTGGAGTGGTTGCAAGGAAACTTGTTGCCAGTAGAGGATCCCCTGCATCAAATCTGGTAACTATAGCGCCGTCAATCTTTTTGTTCTCCAAAAGCCAGATTAAGAACTGACTAACCATCCCCCCACTGGCACTATGATATCGAATGTCGTAATTGTAGCTATAACCTGTATAACATTTCAAGTAAGGACCACACATCTTATCATGTTTCATGTCCTTATCAACAAATAGTTCCTTGGCCATCTGCACCAGATTCACGCCCACACCAGGACATGCATCATAGCATCGATGGCAACCTCTGGAGTTGTTACATTGAGTACTATCTATTGAAGGTAAGAAACGACCATTTTTAACAATGGTCGTTATCGCCTCGCTCGGGCATGCTCCTTCACAGATACCACAACCAGTACACAGGTCATGTTTGAGAGTATAATTTATGTTTGGAGTATGCATTCTATTCAAAAAGTCGAATAAAGTCTTCTGCTTTTGAAGACTTATAAATCATTGTGAAGTTTTTGAGTTCCAACGCTTTTACCATAGCATTTGCAAGTTCCTCATGGTCATCAACGTTTACAGTATATCCATTATAACCATCTTTCACCATTCTTTTAATAATAGGAAGACACAAAGTACTTACTACAGGTTTACCTATATACATTGCTTCAATCAATGAATTTGGCAAGCCTTCCACACGTGATGGGAGCACAAAACAATCAGCATTAGCAATCCATTTATGAGGATTCTTTTGCAAACCAACAAAATGTACTTTTTCGCTAAGATTGTGTGAATTAACGTATTTGATTAATGAATTATAGTATTCATCACTTTCATTTATCTTACCTAACAGATACAGATGTGCATTGTTGATTTTCTGGGAGACCTTGTTGAAAGCACGCAGGATGACATCAAAACCTTTTGTATATATTATTCGTCCCATCCAGACATACCTAACTTCATTATCAGTCATGTATGGAGATTGCTCAACCTTGTTCTTGTCAATAGTAGCGTAATCAGGGATATTATGAAGCGTTACCATATTATCCTTGCATTGCGGGATTTCCTTAATGTAGTCAGCATACATATCCTCTTGCTGCATAATCACCTTATATGCCTTAGGATAAGTCAACTTCATCAAAAACTGGTAAAATCGAGAGAAAAAAGCCCAATTATTATTGCTTCTAACAATAGGTCTAATTCCTGCTATTTTACCAGCGACAATAACTCTCACATTTATCGGAGCCAATGAACTAAAAATATAATCAGCGTGTTCTTTTTTGATAATCCACAATAGTTTTATGGTCAAAAAGTCCCACGAATTCCTGATTTTCAAATGTATCACCCTCGCATTTTCTGGAAAGAAATTTGCAATCTCCTGAACCTGCTGGTCAATCACTACATAGCATATATCATATTTTTCTGGATCTAACAGTTTTGATATGGTAATTACCATTTTAGAAGCTCCACCGACACGCCCCATGGTACAGAAAAGAACCTTCTTTTTATGACTCATAAATCATTTCCTTTTTCTTTATAAAAGCATTATCAGGTAATTTTTCAAGCACCTTTCTTTTTTCTTCTTTACTCTGGCCTTTTGTGTGAGTGTTATATTTTATATTCCTTTTAATATAATCATCTATAGTACATATAATTCTAGCGGGATTACCACCAACTACGACTCCTGAAGGCACAGACTTTGTAACAACAGAACTACTGGCTATAAGAACATTGTCTTCAATTGTAACACCTGGCATTATTTGGGAAGAAGCGCCTATATAAACATGGTTACCAATACTTATTTTTCCAAACGAGTAAAAATCTGGATATTTCTGTCTCATCATACGTCCACCACCATGAGTATACAACTTTACGCCCTCTGTAATTGCGCAATCATTCCCTATGGTTATTAGATAAGCTTCACTAGGCCAATGATGCTTATCGGCAATAAATGTGTTATTGCCTAGTTTTACGCCAACATATCTAGCAGACTTAACTGGAGATAGATATAGCCTTATTATCTTTTGTAAGACATTTTTGATAGTCATGTTAATGAATTGCTAACGACTTATAGGTTTCAACAATCAGTTTTCCTCAATCTTTCTTTATCGCAACAATCAACAACAATTGCATCACATTATGAAATCAAATTAGCAATTGCTTTTTCCGTTGTGTTATCTGTTATATATAATGGAAGAACCTTAATCTCTGCAGCTTTTTTCATACAATCAGCAAAAGAATGATAATCATGAATTGGACATGAATAACCATTTTTACCTGATTGAATTGTTTGTTTTATGAATGGAATACTCTCAGTAATTGCTACAGGAATCCCCAAATACATAGCCTCAAGCATTACATTTGGAAGGCCTTCTATCTCTGATGACAAACAGAAACAATCAGCAGCTTTCATATACTTGTATGGATTGTTCTGTAATCCCACAAAGAATACAGAATCTGATAAATTCTCGTTCTTAATTATTGTTTGCAGCGACTGATAATACTTATCATTGTTTTTATAATTTCCTATGATATAGAGTCGACTCATTGGATTGTCGCCATGTACAATAGCAAAAGCTCGCAACATGGTGTCATAATCCTTCTGAGGTACAACTCGGGCTACAGCAACATAGTTAGTATATCTTTTATCAAAAGAGAAATCTTCTTTTATTTTTTCTTTTATTAAATCCGTGTCTATTGGATTATTAATAACTATAACATCCTCGCTATTGAGTTTATAACATTGCACCATTTCATTTTTCATCTCATCTGTCTGAGCAATGATAGAAGATGCCAAAGGAAGAAGAAGCGTCAGTTTCTTTTTTATGCCAACATGCTTATTATTAACGTCTGGCATATTATTGTTACGCACAATCACATTACAAGATACCAACCCCAGTTTCTTCAAAAGCAAAATATCGGAATTTATACCTGCCAAAGACGAAAAAATGTATTCATGCTTACATTTGCGAAGAAACATTGCCATCTTTATGAACAGCCATCTATGCCTGCAATTGATGGTATATATCTTCCAATTCTTCGGAACAAAAGGTAGCAATGAGTTCTCCTTTTGAAGTGAATTCTTCAAGAATAGAATCTCAACATTATGTCCCGCCTTCTCTAAAATCTTTCCATAAAGAATTGTCATTCTCTGAGAACCGCCACATGTTGTTCTTGTTACCAATAATATTTTTGCCATATTATGAATTATGAATGTCTAAAGATTTATTGTTATCATAGACCGCATATATAAAGCCAAAAAACAGAAAAAAATATATATGTGAATAGGTCCAAGCAAAAAAGCTCATCATTAAAAAACCTGTGAAAGTTGCCAATAAAACAAAAGTTTCCTGTTTGTTCGCACCACTAATCAACAACAGGACGATTCTTTTCGCCATGCCATAATAGAATATAAGGAATAAAACAGAACCAATGATTCCACATTCACAAATCTGAACCATATACTCCGTATGAAGAGCTAACTCAATACCTAAAGCATTCTGCCATCTGAAATTTTGGAGACCAATACCCGTCAAAGGATTTTCGAGAAACAATTCCCATCCATAATCATACATAAATGCACGATCACCCATCTTGGACAAAAACCAGTTGTCTGCATATTCTTCTTCCTCCAAACCGGCCTGAATACGAAGACCTGCAACCGTATATGTCATTATTATCTGTACAACCAGATATGCAATCATGGCAATAAAACTGATGCGAACAAACTGTTTCATGCTCATATCTGTTTTTTTCCCGACATAAGACATGAAAAAAATAATAAAAATCGACAACATACCTTTGCGAGACCCCGAAAGGACAATCGCAAGAATCTCTATTAGGCATGCCACTATGAATATATTAATCTTAATAAGCCCTTTATTTAGGGCATAAAAAGCGAACATGAGTAAAAATATGGAAGCATTAATAAAGGTATTTCCCATTTCATTACTTTGGCGGGTTACATCCTCACCCATCACATCACGAGTATGTCCTTGCATCGTTACTATACCAATAGCCACAAATACCAACCAGCAATAAAATAATGATTTGATAGTCCTATCAGAACCCATCCGAAAAGTATTATATGCAACCAACATCGTGATAAAAGGCTTAATCAAACAGTTTATTGCCCATATTGGGAATGATATACTGCCCATATCAAAGCCTTTTACCCGACTTAGAATGATATTATACAAAATCCAAACACCCCATATTAGCATAATCTTTGGTATCTGAGACAACGACTTTCCATTGGCAAAAACAGCCATTATCATCATGAACCATCCAATACGTCCTGCACCATCAAATCCATTTAAGAAGTTTCCCTGCAATAATGGCCATAATACCATAAAACAGAGATAGAAAATGTTAAATCGAAAGACGGATTGCTGTACAGACGGACTGCTCTGCATATTATGGAAGCTTAATATATTCGCCAAACTTATAATCCCATTCCTGAGGATTATAAGCAACCATTCCACTCCAATGGAAGAATGTCAATTCTCCAAAATATATCTTTCCACGTATATTATACAAATCCACACGAACATGAGTTTTTCCTACAGATAATTTCCTGGCAATTTCAATCATTTCATTAAAATTCTGAGGTTTATCTATAGGTAATGGGTTATTGGGATGTCCATTTGTAACAGGTAAATGATTCCATTCTAAATCAAAGAAATCGAATTTAGTGTCTTCACCTTTCTTTTGCCTATCAGTAGCAACAAACAGATACTTGGGCTCACCATCAAAACAGAAAATTTTATAGTCCTTCAATTCATAACCACTCTCATCCTCCATATATTCCTCTGCAATGATTCGAGGGGACAAATCTTTATATGGATATTCCTTGTTATATTTATAGTAGTTCGTTTCGCTTTTCTTTACAAGTTTTGCTTTTGCGGCTTCAATATCAAGACTACTTTTATCCTTACAGACTACGATACCACCGGAGTCTCCTGTGTTCTTTAGCACAAACTGCTGTGGAAGTGAGTCCCAATCAATATCATCTACACTATTCCATACGCCAAGAGTTGGAATAATATATTCTGGACCTATAATACCAGCAACATACTCCTTAGCTGTAACCTTATCAACCATCCTTGTATATTCCGGATGAATATCATGCAACTTTAGCCAATTCAGTTTTTCGTTAAAGGTTTTTGGATTATCAAGATTAGGCCAATAGCCAACTCTCAGCCAAAAACGTATTTGGAGAAAACGTTTATCAGAAAGATATGGCTCAAGTTTTCTTGACTCAAGAACTAAACGTTTCCTTATTCTTTCTTTTAACGATATCTTCTTTGTCATATTTCTTAAGTTTGTATTTTAACTTTTATTGTTCGTTAATAAACCTAATCACTTTTGCAGGATTTCCTGCAGCAACACAATTACTAGGAATATCCTTCACTACAACACTACCTGCTCCAATTATAACATTATCTCCGATGGTTACTTTTCCTATAATTGTAACATTGAGACCTAAAGAGACATTATTGCCTATAGTGGGTATAAGATCATTACGTCCATGCATTCCATTTCCAAGAGTGGTCAAATGACAACAGGTGAAATGGTCGCCTATTCTCTGTGCATTTAGCCTTGTTCCATAAGGATGGTTTAGCACAAATGCATTTTTACCAATACCATCGCGAACATTTATAGAGAATAAAGGATACTCTGGCAGCAATCGACATAGATGTTTTGCCTTAGGAATTCGATAATAGAACAAATTACGATAAGGTTTACGTGTCACAAGCCAATACATCAAGCCTTTATTTTGTACCTTACACCTACGATTCATTTCCTCTATGTCGGAATCTATGAGACTTTTCGTCTCTGGATCAGCAGATTTATAACACACCCAATGAATTATGCTGAATATGTATAAAATATATTTAAACATAAATATATTACTTAAGCTTATTTCTTAAAAAGAACAACAGACTAGAACGATGTGACTCACACTGGATTACAGCACACAAATATAAATAATATGACTTACTCACAGTCAAAATATGCATTTTTTCTAAAAACCTCAGCAATTTAGAACGAAATGGATGCATAATCCTATTATATCGCATTAAATGCTCTTTTTCGTATTTATTCCATTTTTCCTGCAGAAGAAATTTATTTGTTATTATAGAATTTAATCTATCGACATTTTCTTTGAATAGCTCAGACCGTAAATCCAACTTCAAGAAACAATCACTACTGCATTGAATATAAGGATATAACGTATACGACGGTTTACGTGATTTATCAAAATCAAGAGAGACCATATAGCCCTCATTCCAAATATCATCACCTCTCTTGCTTATATTATCAAAGCATAGGTTACCTAATCCATAGAATATTGGCTTTCCATGATATTCCTCATAACCACTATAACAATGTTGATGGTGATTTACGACAGCATCAGCACCAGAATCGATAAAGAACCTATAAGTTTCCTGCATCTCAGGCGAAGGTAGTTGACAGTGCTCATGCCCCCCATGAACAATTACAAGAACATAATCCGCTTTACTCCTAGCTTCTTGTATCCTATAGTATTGCTGAATGGGATTAAGTGGATTTGCACCTATTGTGGTATCAGTAGCAATTGAAAACTCATGTTCACAGCAGTTGATTATTGCAAGAGTTTCACCTCGTATTTCTTTATAAAGTATCGATGCAGCATCCTCAAGGTTAGAACCGACTCCGACAGTATCTATACCTGCTTTCTCCAATTCATTCTTTGTATCAAGACAACATTGTTCTCCTTGATCAAGAATGTGATTATTTGCTAGTGTACAGCAATTAAATCCTGCATATTTTACAGCATCTACAGCTTCTTTTGTTCCTTGAAGATTTGGTCCACACTTTAGAATTGGTTTTGCATTTGTCGAATCAAGAATAATAGGGAACTCAAAATTAACGATGCTGTAATCTGCAGTTTCTATAATCGGTTTAACTTCATCAAAAAGATCTCCATATAGTCTCTTTTTGATAGCCTCATCAATTCGATATCTCTGGCAAAAATCACCAGCTATTATTACCTTCATATCCTATGCCTTGAATATTAATGAAGAAAGCTTGATTTTGTCAGAAAAGGATAAAACTTCAAAAAGGAAATGGTTCCTTAATCCATTAACAAACATACTTCTATAATTGATTATTTTTCTTCTTTCAATATACTCGTGATACTTAAATTCGGTTTCTCGATCTAAAAGATTCAAAGTTTCATTTATTCGCTCAACATGAAAGAAGTACTTTTTTCGTTCACCTTTCATCCTATCCCTCCATGAGCCTTGAGACACCAAACGATATGCAGCCATACATTCCGATATATAATAAATGCCCCCACGAAGCGCCCCATGAATCTGGTTAAAAAAGTCCAAGTAAAAAGTTTTCCAATACTTCACACCATCGTGGAGTAGCGAAACACGGTGCATAAGGGAATTAGTACCCAAATATCCCCCTCCTCCCAATATAACTTCTTCAACAGACAGAATACGTTCATCTGAAGAGGGAGTGATATGTCGTTGAATTTTCCCATCCTTAAAGCATGAAGTTCCACATGCACACATATCTACCTCTGGGTGATTTTCCAATATATCAAACTGTCTCTGTAACTTTTCATCGCTTAACCACCAATCATCTCCTTCGCAAAGTGCCTCGTACTTGGATTGATTTCTCCATTCATCAACTAATACGCTTTTCTTGTCTGGCTCCTTATACAGATTGTGCTTAAGTAGGATAGCTGCAATATAACAATTTTTGTTTGTTGAATGTTGAGCGTACATGATATTGGCTAAATCTGTATCCCTAGTATAAGATGTCGCTTGGTCATGTACATTAAAATTCTTGTTTATAAAATCTCGGATAACTTCCTGTTCTCCATCACTAGAAGCATCATCTACAACGACAATAACGAACGGAAAATTTGTTTTCTGTATTACGAAACTCTCAAGAGCATCCGATATATATAATGCTTGATTATATGTATAACATCGTATGCAAACTTGATATTTTTTTATTTCTTCCATATCTTAGAAAATCCTTTACAAACGATTTCTTTTAGGTCATTATATTGCTGCAACTTTGTCATTTCAGCTACAAAGACAAATACAAATATACCTATAATTATCTGAATCGGTAGAATTGCGAAAGGTGAAATTGGCAAATATTTCAGGAAATATATAGAAAGTGCAACTATAGTACCAATTGCGTAGTTGGGAGCGATATCCTTTACTTGTTTCCACGAAGTATATCCAAGTTTCTTACCTGTGTACCATGAATTTATAAAGAACGACATTATACCAGCTACAATTGAACCAATGAGCATAGCATATATTCCGACGAAAATACCAAGACATATTGGCGCTATTGCAATAATCTTTTTTAATATCTCATATATCAGGAACAAATCCGAACGTCCCATGACCTTCAACATGTTTAGGTTGATGGCATGCAAAGGATATAAAGACATTGATATACATATCAAAGGGAGGAAAGAAGCTGCCTGCAACCATTTATCTCCAATCAGGACACGAATCATAGGTTCTGATATTCCTGCAAGAAACAACATACAAATTGCAGTAACAAACATCGTTGTCTTTATGATTTTTCGATATGCAGAAACCATTCTCTCTTTATCTTGCTGTATAGATGCCAGAACAGGATATGAAACCTGCATAACAATCTTATTGAGATTGGAAGAGAATAGGGCTGCATAGTGCTTAGACCTAGTATATTGACCTAATGTTGCAGGACTATAGAACTTTCCAACAACCAGTTGGTATGCCTCTTGCCATAAACGATCCAACAGACCACTCACCAACATTTTCCAACCGAATCCCCACAAATACTTAAAACTTGTTTTACTGAATGAAAAATTCGGGAACCATCTATTAATTACCCATAGAGATAAAGTGTTAATGATTGAACGGCATACAATCTGAGCAGCCAAAGCCCATACGCCAAATCCAGAATAGGCCAGAACAATACCGATGACACCACTTAACAACGCACTGACGATAGACGCTTTTGTTTTCGCCTTGAAGTTAACGCGTTTTACCAGAATCGTATTTTGAGTCAAACTGAGAGCATTAAAAATAATGACCAATCCGGTAATTTTTATTAAGTCTATCAGTTCCGCTCTACCAAAGAAATCTGCAATCAAAGGGGATGTAAAGAACACTCCGAAATAGAGCAATATGCTCATAAACATATTGACTATAAACATAGTATTATAGTCATTATCATTTGCATCAACCTTTCTGATTACAGCTGTACTAAAACCACTATCGACAAAACCTTCCAGAACTGCGTTTACAATTAAACACAACCCAATCAGACCGTATTCTTCTGGAGACAACAATCTTGCAAGGATGATACCGATGACAAATGATACTCCCTGACTAAGAAACGTATCTGCCGCACTCCATGCAGTTCCTTTTATCGTTTTATTTTTTAAAGACTCTTTTGCCATTAACTTTATTAATTTAGTTTTAGCAACTAATTAATAATACAGAATCATATACTTCAAATATTCTACACCTATATTTTGCCAATTGTATCATTTCTCCATATTGCGACTGATTGTAGGCGTTTGATTGCATATATACGTTTAACAGTCTTGAAGCGGAGTAGAAAAGACTTGAATTGCATTTCCCCACTCTTAGAATATCACCTCATCATATTTCTTAATAATTATCTGTTGTTTAACAGGAATCTGTTTATCAATTTCCTCATTAACAAAACAACGAATATGATTTATAATCATGTCATAACCGGAAATGACCGAGAAAGCGACTCCTGCAGAAAACCGTGGATTAACATCTATCAGATAATACTTTCCATGATTTAAGATGAACTCCATATTTACACAACCATTAATATTCAGTTTGTTGCCAATATATGAAACCAATTTCATAAGGCTACTATCTGTAACGGTCTGGATAGTGAGACCTGCACCATTCTTTGTGCGTAGTAATTCCTGACGTGGAACAGAAGCATCAGTCTTTGTGATAGCATTCCTACAGTAATCAACGGTAAATACATTTCCGTCTAATTGCTCTTGAATGATATATGCATCTTTATTCTCTATTGCCATTACCTGCTCACGTGAAGCATTACGCAATAGTCCTTCGCTACTACGTCCGTTAAAAGGTTTTGCAATACATGGAAATTCAAAATTATCAGGAAGATTAGCAAGAAGACATGTTTTTACCGAAGGGATGTTGTCGTCCTGTTCACACATGTCACTTAACTTGTATTTATCTCGAGCAATACTTAGTACCTCTGCAGTCTGCATACACAGAACAATGCCATTATCTTCAAATCTCTTACGTTGTTTATTGATAATATCGATTTCTAAATCCGTAAGCGGAATGATATAACGAAGATTATGCTCTTTACATGTAGATATCAAGAAATCAACATACTCATTTTCATGAGTCGCAAATGGAGCCTTGATAAAAGCATCACATAATTTTGTTTCATAATGCCATTCACCAGGATAGATATCACATCCCACCACAAAATGTCCCTCCGCCTTGAGCCTTTTAATGACACATTCTGCGGACATTGAACCAATTGCTGTTATTAAGAATCTCATAATATTACTTTTTACAAATCCCCCAGTTCCTTTTCCAAATACCAATTGTATGAATGATCGCCAGACTTGTCGGCAACCTGTGAGAAACCGATATTTTCATACATTCTTTTTGCAATAGGATTATTTGTGTGAACACCAATCAATTCCATACCTTTTTTTCTTGCCTCATCAATTGTCAGAAGCATTAGATTTGTCCCGATATGATTACCTCTATATTCCTTGTCAGCTCCAACAAATGTCGTATAACCTTTTCTAGTTTCTAGATTGTTACAATAAGTTGCCGCTAATCCTATGATTTTATTAGACTCAAGGCAGACTACACTTACTGCCAGATTCTTAAACTTCGTATAAGTTTCATGCACATCAATACGAGGAAGAAGTGGCACCATAAAATCATCAGATATTTTTATGATAAACTTCTCAAAATCAGCCTCACTTATGTCTGATAATCCTACTTTATATTCCATGTTTTATTTAGATGACAATAGATTAAATAATCCACCAGTATTCCAAAACACGACATTCTTTCCTCTATAGATTTCTTTATTATTTTTTATGATTTCAGTCATACCCCAGAATGTCTTACCTGTATATATAGGATCAATAAGCATTCCTTCATTAGAAATACAGTCTTTTATAGAGATAAGAAGTTCTGGTGATGTAAGATCATAGCCACCACAAAGATAGTCTTCATAAAATGACATGTTACTAAAATCAAAAGATGTCTTAAGATATGTATTTAGAATATTCATATCATCATCTAAAGTCGATTTCTCCACATCATAGGTTCTAGCTACAGATATTGCATGTACACATGCATTTGGATAATATTTCTTCATACCTGCACATACTCCTGTCAGAGTTGTACCTGTTCCACAAGTGATAAATAAATGGTCTATACTTTCTATCTGTTTGCTTAGTTCTGCTACAGCATCATAGTATGCATATATACCTTCAAGAGATTTGCCACCTCCATACACCAGTTTTACTTTTTGACCTTGATATGAATCCAGCACCTGTTTTATCGTAGAAGGAACGTCCGTCTTTTTACAACGAGTCTTACGGATACCTGCTAAATTACAAAGATAATAATTTAGAGACGAATCAAACTCTTCTGGCATATCTGTGTACTCTACCAAATGCATCGGCACGCCTAATTTTGCACACATTAATGCACATGCCCTGTTGAAATTTGAACATGGACCACCGGCAGTAACCAGGACATCACAATTTGAAGGATTTACTTCTGCTAGGATATACTGTAACATTCGAGCCTTGCTTCCACCTCCGGCTTCAGCAAATAGATCATCACGTTTGCAAAGAATATTGCATTCAAGCTTTCTCGAATAATAATCTAATTTACTAATTGGAGTCGGTGAAAAATCGAGATGCAGCATATCTACTTTATGATTAATTCAAGTGTCCTGTTAATATCATCCTCCGAAAGAATATGATGCATTGGAAGACAAATAACTGAATCTGCCATCTTATGTGCATTCGGGAGATTTGCTCTTTCAGCACCTTGGCATCCTTTGTATGTACTAAACTCAGAAATAAGAGGATAGAAATATCTTCTTCCAAGGACATTTGCCTCCTTCATCTTTGCATACAGCTCATCACGAGTCATGCCATATTCCTCTGCGTTGATGAACATTGGCATATAGGCATAGTTGTAATGAAGACTGTCGTTTTCGAATGTATCCTTAAGATATGGATAGAATGATATTCCCTTTACATCCTTCAAGGCTTCATAATATGTCTTTGCTACAGCCTTACGTGCTGCAATAGCAGAATCGACCTGCTTGAGATTGAGAAGTCCATATGCAGAACGCATCTCGTCCATCTTACTGTTGATGCCTGGAGCAACAACGGTTGTCTCATTATGGAATCCAAAGTTCTTTAGGTCATCGATTCGTTTCTTTGTCTCTGCATCGTGCATAATCATGGCTCCACCCTCAATGGTGTTATAAACCTTTGTGGCATGGAAGGAAAGAGTGCTCATGTCACCAGCATTAAGGACGCTTACACCATTTTCCTTAACTCCAAAAGCGTGTGCTGCATCATAGATAACTTTCAGACCATATGTATCTGCAATCTCTTGAATACGCTTCGTATCACATGGCTTGCCATATACATGGACTGGCATAATGGCCGTAGTCTTCGGGGTTATTGCAGCCTCAATCTTCTCTGGATCCATATTACCAGTTGCAGGATCAACATCAACGAATACAGGTTTGCAGCCATTCCACCAGATTGAATGTGTTGTCGCAACAAAGCTATATGGAGTAGTGATAACCTCACCTGTGATACGTAATGCCTGAAGAGCTGTTAGAAGTGGTAGCGTACCATTAGTAAAGAGACTGAGGAATGGAACACCAAGGTATTCTGCTAGTTCTTTTTCCAACTGTTTGTGGAACGAACCGTTATTCGTAATCCACTTGCTATCCCATATCTGCTGGAGAAGTTCATGAAACTCGTCCAAATTTGGAAGCAAAGGGGATGTTACGGTTATTAATTTATTATCCATAATTATAATGCAGCTATAAAATATCCTCTAAATATCTCAAAAAGTGAGAGACATACAGATTTATTTTATTAAACGTTTTCTTATATCTATATGCGATATTTGTAAATATATATCATATCGCCCCAAATAAGGACTCTATATGGCGAGGGGGCTTTTTATTGTCATTTGTACGAATACCCACCATTAACCTCAATCATACTACCATTGACGAATGGATTATCCACGCAGAAACGGAAGGCATCTACGACCTCATCAATTGTGGCAAAGCGATGAATGGCGGTTTTACGATATATGTTTTGCTTAATTTCTTCAGGTTTCTCTTTCTGCCAAGGGGTCTCAACAAAACCTGGGACAACGGCATTTACTGTAGTGCCTGTTCCTTCAAATTCTTTGACGAGATTCTTACAAAGGGCATGAACAGCAGATTTTGTTACGCCATATGCGAGAACCGTTGCATGAGGATTGATTCCCATCTGAGAACCTGTGAAGAGGATTCGACTTCCAGCTGGGATGATTGGGAAGAACTCACGACACATAATATAGTGTGAGTTTACTGCAACCTCCATCATCATATCCCAGTCTTTGTCTGTATATTCTGTGAATGACTTACGGATACTCATTCCGGCATTACAATGGAGGCAATCTAAATGATCTATCTTGCTCTTCACATAGTTGATGAAACTATATACCTCCTCACGGTTTGTCTGATCAGTCTTGATAGCCTCAAAGTTTGCAATATTCTCAGTAAAATCAGGGCCTACATACGTAGCAAATACATAATACCCCTTGCTTATCAACATTTTTGCAACACCTAAGCCAATCCCTGATGTGCCACCTGTAACAACTGCGTATTTCACAATATAGTTACATTTTCCTTTTTGTTATACTTCTCAATTATCTCGGCAATCGCAACGCTTTCATGCGTCTGAAGCTTATAGCAATTTCTGCGATTGTTGGCAATCATCGAGATAAACTCCTGTATCTCATATCGTAATCCATCCCCATCATAGCTATAGAAAAACTTCTTATTCTTTGTCTGATCTTCATAACGAATCTCAAAATAATCTGTAAGCCACCATGGAGCAGGAACATAGATATAGCCCTTAGTTCCAGAAATGATGAGGTTTCCTTCCGTCTTAACTCCGATTCCTAACGTTACAGAAGCCGTAGCATGAGGATAGCAGATATTTATCTTGGTATAGACATCCACATCATTCTCCATCTTTGAATAGAAGTCAACTTTAGTGTAGTCCTTGCCAAGAATCTTTATTATTGACATTAATGTAAGCGGAGAATGCTCATTCATCGCTCCACCTGCCTGACTCGCATCCAACTCACGTGTTGGTGCCTGAACCATCTTTGATAATGAAGCCTTGACATCAACAACATCACCTATAACCCCACTTTTAACCAAAGTGGTGATATGGCAGAAAGCTGGGCAATAAGCAGTCTTACTTGCCTCTAACAATACAAGATTGTGTGCTTCTGCATAATCATAGAGTTCCTTTGCCTGAGATGCAGAAAGAGTAAAAGGAATCTCACAAAGCACATGTTTTCCAGCCTCAAGCGCCTCTTTAGTATATTGATAATGGGTAAGATGCGGAGAAGCGACATAAACAGCATCCACATCTGCAAGAAACTGCTGATAGTCGTCACTATATGCCTTTAACTGAAACTTTTCAGCAAATGCATCAGCATTTGTCTTATTAGGATCAAAAACTGATGTCACCTCTACCCCATTAACGACCTTTGTTTCAGGAACGAATCGATTAGCAATACGTCCAGAACCTACGATTCCGACTCTAAATATCTCCTGACTTTCTGCACGAAGCATCGTAGACGAAACGCCCTCAGTACGTGGAAGATACACTACCTTGCAGTATTCATTAAGATAGTCGAATTTTCCTTCCCAGTCGGAACCTATGGCAAAGATATCAACATCATATTTCTGGATATCGTCAATCTTTTGGCCAAGATAATCCTCTATTATGATTTCATCCGCATAACCTGTAGCCTTGACAGCCTCAACACGCTCAAGTACATTATTACGTACATTAAGCTTGCCCCTACCACGATCAAAACTATCACTAGTGACGCCCACAATAAGGTAGTCACCAAGTTCCTTAGCCCTACGAAGAAGGTTTATATGTCCTTGATGCAGGAGATCGTATGTACCGTAGGTTATGACTTTTTTCATGAGTTTTACTTCCTCACGCCGTACTTCTCGCAAGCTTCCTTGTAGGTATCAAGTGAACCGATGTCAAAACGCAGGTTCTCGCCCGTCCCAGCCATTGGCCAGGCGTGCATCGTCACGTTATCCACCATATAATGAGCGAGATTACCCGGAGCATCAAAGCCACAGCCATTCTCTATGGCGTGCATAATCATATCTATGTTTTCCTTCTTATAGATATAGAATGGCGGAACAGCCCATGTGCTCTTTGGCTCTTGTGGTTTTTCCTCCATATTGAGAACCTTATTGTTCTCATCAAGAACCACAACACCTGTACGCTGAAGTTTCTCTCTTGAAGGCTGCTTATGGCACATGATACATGGAGTTCCCTTGTCCTTTGCAAAGTCTACAAAACCCTTGAATGAGAAGAAAAGGAGATTATCGGCAGCAACTACCAACATATCATCATTTACACCAGCCTTTTCTATGGCATACTGAAGATCACGAACAGCACCAAGACGTGTCTCATTAGTGCTTGTACCATCATCTATGACGGTTATCTTCTTGGTGTAGTGCTGTTCCTTTGCCCAATCTTCAAAGATTGAAGCAAAACGATGATTGGTTACGATGATATGCTCGTCAATCTCTGGGATTGTATCAATATCATCAAGCATACGACCAAGAATGGTAGAATCACCAATCTTCAGAAGTGGCTTGGGGAAGTTCTTGGTGAGTTCGCCAAGACGAGTGGCATAACCTGCTGCAATAACAATATTTTTCATATCAGCCTTTATTCTGCAGTTCCATAATATTTAGCATACCATTGAGCAAAGGCACGGAGTCCTTCGCGAAGGGATGTAGAAGGCTTGAAACCAAAGTCGGTTTCAAGTGGTGTGGTATCTGCATATGTTACAGGTACATCTCCTGGCTGCATAGGAACGAGTTCCTTGTGTGCCTCAAAGTCATAATCTGCTGGGAGCACCTTAGCAGCAATAAGCTCTTCCTGAAGAATTGTAACGAAATCAAGAAGATTCTCAGGAGAGTTGTTACCGATGTTATAAACCTTATATGGAGGAATCGGAAGTCCGTCCTCACCATTCTGCTTCTCAGGAGCGTGTTGCATGATGCGAACAACTCCCTCTACGATATCATCTACATATGTGAAATCGCGCTTGCAGTTGCCGTAATTGAATATCTGGATTGTCTTACCCTCACGAAGCTTGTTGGTAAAACCAAAGTAAGCCATATCCGGACGACCCGCAGGACCATAAACCGTAAAGAAACGAAGTCCCGTTGAAGGGATGTTATATAGCTTTGAATAAGCGTGAGCCATAAGCTCATTACTCTTCTTGGTCGCAGCATATAGGGAAACAGGATTATCCACCTTATCATCAGTTGAGTATGGCACCTTCTTGTTTGAGCCATAAACCGATGATGAAGAGGCATATACCAAATGCTCCACCTCATTATTGCGACAAGCCTCAAGTATGTTATAGAAGCCTATGAGATTAGCCTCTATATAAGAACCTGGATTAGTTATAGAATAGCGAACACCTGCCTGAGCAGCAAGGTTTACTACAACCGAGAACTTCTCTTCAGCAAAGAGAGTATCAACAGCATTCTTGTCTGCGAGATTTGCCTTTACAAATCTCCAGTCACGATTGAGAGCCTCTATCTCTGCCAATCGCTCATGCTTGATGTTCACGTCGTAATAGTCGGATATTGAATCAAATCCAACCACACGAATATTCTTTACGTCCTTGAACAGACGCTTTACGAGATTACTGCCAATAAAACCTGCAGCTCCAGTTACGAGGACTGTCTTGCCCTCAAGATTTACGTTATAGTTTAACATTAAACAGAAATGTTTTATCTTTTTCTTTTGGCTTCGCCTAACATTAATGCTCATTAATAACACATTAATATCGCATTAATTTTTATTCAATCATTAATCTTCAGCACATTCATCTGTCCCATTATCGTGATAAAGAAGTTTATTATAGTTCGCATCACAAACAGGTTCCATGTTTTTATTTACCAAGAAGCAATCATTACTTTGGGCATCATAAGCCCATCTTTCACCCACTAGTTTAGGCTCTCCAAAATTAATGAGTAAGCCAACAGGCTTCTTTGACAAACGCAAATAATTACATAATTGAGCTCGATGCTTGGGGATAATCTGTGTAACAGACTTTAATTCTACAATAATATCGCCAACCACCATGTCCATCTTATATTGTTTGTCCAAAACGACACCCTTATAAAAGATTTGGATTGGTTGCTCACGACAATTATCTATCCCATTCATCATCAATTCACGATGAAGTGCTTCTTGATAAACTGGTTCAAGCAAACCATAATTCAATTTACTATGAACCTCCATTGCTGCCCCTATAATCTTATACACAATATCCTTATATCTACTTAATTCATCCATAAAATTAATGCGATATTAATGTGATATTGGTGATAATTAATGTTACAGCGGAAGCAAAACGAATTACACGTTACACGAACCTCGCCCCATCATCCGGCTTCACCCAGAACACCTTAAAGGTATTCTCGTACTCCGGATATTGTGCGAGATATTCCTTTGTAAGGGTAGCCTCTATCTGCTCTTTATATGCAGGATCAACAAGAGCGATTACAGCACCTTTGAAGCCGGCTCCTGAGAAACGACCGCCATAGACTCCTGGGAGCGGGCGCATGATGTTATAAATGGAGATAAGCTCTGGCGAACCACACTCGTAGTTATGGATTGACGACTCACAAGAATCGAAGGAAAGCTTTCCAAAGAGTTGGAGATTACCAGTCTCCCATGCCGTAACACCCTGACGCACACGACGATACTCTGAGTAGAAATGCTCTGCCCTACGAGCAAAACGTGATGGCATCATATCACGAGTCTTATCAAAAGTATCCTTTGGAATATCACGAAGGAAAGTCTTGTCAAAGGTTTTGAGAGGCTGCTCCATATACGCAAGCATATTCCAAGCGGCAGTCTTACACTCAAACACACGAAGGTTATAGTCAGAATTAACCAATGAGCGTGTAAGCCCTGAGAAGAAAATACCAATCTCGAACTCTGGCATATCTGGATTACGCTTGATTATCCTCCATTCATTACTGTCACAATCAAGGAAGAGAAGTCCGTCCTTCTTTCCAAGGGCAATACAAGCCTGATCGAGAAGTCCGTTATTAAGACCTATATACTCACGTTCTGCCTCAGAAGCTATCTGTACCACCTCAAACGGCTGTAAAGTTATGCCATTAGCCTTCGCAAATGCCATCACGTAGGCAATAAGTACGGCTGCAGAAGAGCTAAGTCCGCCAACAGGCAACGAGCCTTTGAGCACGCCATCTATACCCTTGGTAAGCTCAAAACGCTTCTTGAGGGCATACTTAGCACCACGGGCATAGTCCCCCCAATGCTTCTCACGAACCTCCGTACGCTTTGCAAGGTCGAAATGCACCTCTCCCTCAAACGAGAGACTTGAGAGATTAACCTGTGCATCCTCACGCACATTAAACCAAAGGTCAACACCTTTATTTATGGCAAAGCCGGTCACAAGTCCATGCTGATGATCAACATGAGCTCCTAAAGGACATACACGATATGGTGAAAATATATGATACTGATAGTTTTCCATTAGCAGGTGAGTAGTTCAAAAAAAAATAGGCATAGTACGATATGACGATATAGTATAACTATATGTCATACAGACAATTAACTTTTATGTATAAAACGTGAATATTTGCCCAAGAAAAAGGTTCTTTCCTGAGAATTAAAGACTTAGGAGTTCAAAAACGTTAACTTGGGAATTTTTATATTAGTTATCAGTTGACTCCAAAATCGACGACAAAAGTAACAATATTTTCCGAATTATGCAAGAATGTTTGGTGAAATTTTGCAGAAATGTTAATAAAAAGACAATCCATATCAAATATTGCCTTATGACTTCCTTGTAACTCCCATGTGACTCCCTACCAAACTCGATGCAACTCCCATTCAGAATAGGACCTCCACCGACTTTGCACCGACTTTGGTACGGAGGAAGAGCGAAGGCAGAACGAAGGATTAGCGAAGGGAGAGCGAAGGTACATCCTACCCAAATGCAAGAAAAGCCGGTAAAGACAAGGAAAAACAAAGCAAAATTGAGAAGAGTATCAGTATTTGCGAGAAAAAAACAAGGTAGTATAAGGAAAATTTTGTATCTTTGCACACAATATTGCAAAAAGGCAATAGACTATAGGTAAAAAGAGAACTTAAACAAAATACAACATACGTAAGCTAACTATGCAAAAAACAAAAAACATGGGCCTCGGAATGAGGACGAAGTTCTTGTGTGCGATGGCGATGGGAATGCTCTGCGTTCCTGCTATGGCTATCAATTACGAGAAGACAGACAACGGCGTTACCGTCCATATCACCAAGGGATCAGCTACATCACCTAAGCTTGTAAGACTTCAGGTGATGGGCGAGAAGATTATCCGCGTATCAGCTACTGCCGATAATCAATTCGCTGACCGTCAGAGTCTTATAATCGTTGACCAGCCTTCTTGCAGCAACTTTACTGTAAAGGAGGAAGGCGATAAGGTTATCGTAAGCACAGGAAAACTGAATGGTTATGTTCTCTCAACAACAGGTGAGGTATGGTTTACCGATTCAAAAGGAAAGGTAATAGCTCGCGACCAGAAAGGTGGTGGAAAGACTTTTTCCCCATACGAGGTTACTCAGATTCATGCCGACGGCAAGCCTGAGACATACAAGGGCTGGACGATGCGTCAGGTTTTCGAGAACCTTGACGATAACGAGGCTATCTACGGACTTGGTCAGCATCAGGCTGACGAGTGGAACTATAAGGGAAAGAATGAGGAGTTGTTCCAGTACAATACCAAGGTATCAATACCATTCATCGTAAGCAGCAATAACTATGGTATTCTGCTCGATAACTATTCCCTTTCACGTTTCGGTAATCCAAAGGACTACAGTCAGTTGCACGAAGTATTCACGCTTCGCGACAAGGACGGAAAAGAGGGGGCTCTTACCGGCACTTACAAGGCTCCCGGTCAGGAAACTCTTGTAAGACGCGAGGACAGCATCTACTTCGAGAATCTGAAATCGGCAAAGAATCTCCCAAAATTCAGGCTCGATAATGCGACTGTTGTCTATGAAGGCACTATAACCCCAAAGATGACTGGCGAATACCGTTTCAGCCACTACTATTCTGGCTATCAGAAGATTTACATCAACGGCAAACCTGTTTATACCGAGGATGTCCTCAACACAGGCAAGAAGGATCAGGAAATCTGGAGAACCGCTTGGAACCCTAATGCGAGAAAGTTTGCCGTTAACCTTCAGGCAGGAAAGACATACACCATCCGCCTTGAATGGAAACCTGATGGTGGCGAGGCTTATTGCGGATTGAGAGCCCTTGAGCCTGTCAGCCCGAAAGAGCAGAAGAAAGTTAGTTTCTGGAGCGAAATGGGACAGCAACTTGACTATTATTTCATCTCTGGCGATAATGCCGATGATATTATCAGCGGTTACAGAACTCTTACTGGAAAGGCTCAGATTATGCCTAACTGGCTGTTTGGTTTCTGGCAGAGTCGTGAGCGCTACAAGACTCAGGCAGAGATACTTGACGCATTGGCAGGTTTCCGTAAGAGACACCTTCCTATCGACAATATCGTGATGGACTGGAACTATTGGGTAGATGACCAATGGGGTGCTTTCGAGTTTGACGGCAAGCGTTTCCCTGATCCAAAGGGAATGATCGATACTATTCATGCCAACAAGGCTAAGATCATGATTTCATGCTGGCCAAAATACTATTTCAAGCCAAACAACTTCAAGGAACTCAACGAGAAAGGCTATATCTATCAGCAGAGCATCAAGGACAGCCTCTACGACTGGCTCGGCTACAAATACGCATTCTATGATGCCTACGACGAGGGTGCAAGAAAGATATTCTGGCGTCAGCTCTACGAGAAACTCGGCACAATAGGTATGGATGCCTGGTGGATGGATGCAAGTGAGCCAAACGTAAGGGACTGTACCGATATGGAGTATCGAAAACTGCTTTGCGGTCCTACCAAATACGGCTCTTCCGACGAATATTTCAACGCCTACTCTATCGTTAATGCAGAGGCTATCTATGATGGTCAGAGAGCATACGAAACGGCTATTGAGAAGGAGGGCGACACCCACTCTACACAATGGCTTCAGGACAATACCAAGTGGGATCAGCGTGGTTTCGGCAATAAGTTCTCTCCTGAGAACAAGCGCGTGTTCCTTCTTACAAGAAACGGCTTTGCTTCTGAGCAGAGATACAGCACAGCTACTTGGAGTGGTGACATCGGTACTCGTTGGGAGGATATGAAGGCTCAGATTACAGCAGGCCTTAACTTCTCAATCTCTGGCGTACCTTACTGGAGTCAGGATATCGGCGGATTCTCCGTAGAGAAGAGATATCAGGAGGCTCAGAACGAATTTGATAAGACTGGCGTTGAAAATGCCGACCTGAAGGATTGGCGTGAGCTTAACGTAAGATGGCATCAGATGGGTATGTTCGCTCCTATGTATCGCGTTCACGGACAGTTCCCATTCCGCGAGCCTTGGAACATCGCACCAGAAGGAACAGAGACCTACAAGGCCATAACTGCTTGTATGGATATGAGATACCGCCTCATGCCTTACATCTACTCTCTTGCTGCCGACGTTCACTTCAAGGACTACACGATGATGCGCCCTATGGTGATGGATTTCGGCAAGGACAAGAACGTGATAAACATAGCATATCAGTTCATGTTCGGTCCTTCTATCATGGTTAATCCTGTATATAAATATGGTGAGAGAAGCCGCAAGGTTTATTTCCCAAAAAACAATATCTGGTATGATTTCTTCACAGGAAAGGTACTCAGCAATGGTGGCGAGACAAAGGTTCTCGATGCTCCTTACAGCCATATCCCTCTCTGCGTAAGAGCTGGCAGCATCATCCCTATTGGCGAGGCTAAGGAATATGTTGCCCAGAAGAAGGACGAGACAATCCGCCTGTTCGTTTATCAGGGAAAGAACGGCGAGTTCACCCTCTATGAGGACGAGGGCGAGAACTACGGCTACGAGGCTGGTCGTTTCTCTAACATCAAGTTCACCTATAATGAGGCAAACAAAACCCTCACTATTGGCGACAGGCAAGGCGAATTCCCTGGAATGCTCAAGGAAAGAACATTCATTATCGTTCCTGTTAGCAAGACCAAGGCACAGGGATATAACCCTGAAGCCGATGGCGTTGTGGTAAAATATAACGGAGCAAAAATAGAGCAGAAACTATAGACCCACCCCCTTACCCCTCCCATAAAGGGAGGGGAGTAGTTACAAATATACCAAACATGGGGAGTGAGCATAGCATCTTAAATATACAAATTTAAATATACAAACAACTGGAACGTTTAACATACCATCTACTCCCCTCCCTTTACGGGAGGGGCTGGGGGTGGGTCTTAAATTATGAAAAAACTATTAATCCTATCAGCATTAGCAATCACCCTGACAGGCGCAAGCGCTCAGTCGCTTCTCCCCTATCAGGACGAAAGCCTTTCGCTTGACGTGAGAGTGAAGGATGCCCTCTCACGCATGACTCTCAAGGAGAAATGCCGTCTGTCATACGCACAGAGTAAGTTCACAAGTCCGGGTTGCGAGCGACTTGGCATCCCTGAGCTATCTATGAGCGACGGCCCTCACGGAGTTCGCATGGAGATAAACTGGAACGACTGGGCTCATGCAGGATGGACAAACGACTACTGCACAGCCTTCCCTGCCCTTACCTGCTTAGCTGCCACTTGGAATACCGATATGGCTGTAAAATACGGCAAGAACGTGGGCGAAGAGGCTCGTTACAGAGAGAAGGATGTTCTTCTCGGTCCTGGTGTGAATATCTATCGCACACCGCTCAACGGCCGTAACTTCGAGTATATGGGCGAAGATCCGTATCTCTCTGGCTCTATGGCTATTCCATACATCAAGGCTTTGCAGAAGAACGGCGTGGCTGCTTGTATCAAGCACTATATCCTCAACGATCAGGAGGAGTTCAGAGGTCATGTGGATGTGAAGGTTTCCGACAGGGCTCTGCACGAGATATACCTCAAGCCTTTCGCTATGGCTATCAAGGAGGCTGATCCTTGGAGCATCATGGGCAGCTACAACCGATACAACGGTATGCACAACACCCACAACAAGTTCCTCATCAACGATATTCTGAAGAAGGAACTCGGATATAAGGGTGCTAATATCTCTGACTGGGGAGCCGCTCACGACACTAAGGAATCTGCCCTCTATGGTCTTGACATCGAAATGGGCTCTTATACCAACGGCCTTACTTCTGAGGCTAAGGGCTTCGGCTACGACGACTACTATCTCGGTAATGCCTACTACGAAATGGCTCAGAAGGGCGAGGTGAGCGAGGAAGTTGTCAACGACAAGGCTGCTCGTGTGCTGCGACTCATCTTCCAGACCGCTATGAACACCAAGAAGCCCTTCGGCAGCAAGAACTCTCCTGAACATCTTGCAGCAGCAAGGGAGATTGCCCGCGAGGGTATCGTACTTCTGAAAAATGACAACCTCATACAGAAGAACGACGACTCTAAGCTTCTACCTATCAAGGAAAGCGACTATAAGAACGTGCTTGTTGTTGGCGAGAATGCCACTCGTCCGCTTTGTGCAGGTGGCGGTTCTTCTGAGCTGAAGCCAAAGGATGAGGTTAGTCCGCTGAGAGGCTTGCAGGAGCGCTTCAAGAACTGGAACATCACATACGCTCAAGGTTATAAATCAGGACTTAGTTTCTACGGCGGCATAACGGAGATTCCGCAGGCGGTTGAGGATTCTCTCTATAATGATGCTGTAGAAAAGGCTAAGGATGCCGACCTCATTATATATATAGGAGGATTGAACAAGAACCACTTCGAGGATTGCGAGGGTGGCGACCGTCTGGGGTATAACCTCTCCTTCAATCAGGACCGTCTCATCTCTTCTCTCGCTTCTACAAAGAAGAAGATGATAACCGTTATTACAAGCGGTAATGCTGTGGCTATGCCTTGGCTGAAGGATATCACCACACTTGTGCAGTCATGGTATCTCGGTAGCGAGGCAGGACACGCGCTTGCCGACGTATTGAGCGGCGATGTATGCCCAAGCGGTAAGACCGTATTCTCTTACGCTGAGAAACTTGAGGACTACCCTGCACATAAGTACGGACTTGTGGGCTATCCGGGCGTTGAGCCTCAGAATCTTCCTGCCAAGTATCAGTATGGCAAGGAAGTACAGCCAAAGTCTGCCGATCTGCTCAAGGAGATAAAGATAAAGGCTGATGCCGTAGGAGTTACCAACTCTAACAAGAACCCAAGAACTCACATGGGTAAGGGTAACGAGATACAGGTTTATGCAGAGGATGTGCTCGTAGGCTACAGATATTTCGAGACTATGAAGCAGAAGGTCGTGTTCCCATTCGGCTATGGACTCAGCTACACCACCTTCGCCTATTCCGATGCAAAGATTGCGGATAACGGCAACAAGACTTGGACCGTTACCGTAAGCGTAAAGAACACAGGCAAGTGTGCCGGCAAGGAAGTCGTTCAGCTCTATGTAGGCGATGACAAGGCAAGTGTCATCCGTCCTGTCAAGGAACTGAAGGGCTTCGAGAAAATCCTTCTCCAGCCAGGCGAGCAAAAGACCGTCAGCTTCACCATCACCGAAGATGCCCTCAAGTTCTTCGACGAAACGAAGCACGAATGGGTTGCCGAGCCAGGCACGTTCAAGGCTTATATCGGTAGCAGCAGCAAGGATATTAAGGCAAAATTGCCGTTCAAGCTATAAGAATCTATGGAAATCAAGAGGGGTGCCTAAAACAGTCACCCCTCTTTTGGGGTTTTCCCAAAAAATGATGACGCCCCGTTTTAGGGCGACCTCTTTTTCACACATTAACTAAAATCAAAAACGAATGAAGATTCAATACAAGTTGACAAAACCTATAGTGTTACCCACAAAGGCGAGGGTATATTCTTTTTTGCTCTCACTATTTCTTTTCGTAGGGTCTTTAGTTATTTCTTACACTTATAGACCATACATCTATTCTCATCATATTTATGATTTCCATCTGGCAGATTCCTTTTCGGATTTATTTGCTGTGCCTGCATCGTTTTTTGGGGGAATTGCATTAGATAAAGATTTTGGGAAATATACCATAGGCTTTTATGTCATACTTGTATGTATAGGCCTTATTTTATATGAATTCCTAATTAGTGCAACAACAGATGTCTATGATATGATTGCTGTCATTGTTTCGGGAGTCTTTACATGGCTTATTTTGCGACTTGCAATGAAAAAATATAAGCATAAATTGGAAAATCTTTAGCCTGCCTTAAATTTGAATAGTAGATATGCTGGTTAGTACAATAATCCCTGCTTACAATACTGAAAGTATATAGGCAGATGCTTGAATAGTGTCTCGTTGTTTCTTTATACTCCAACCGAATATCTGATGCACTATTTTAGTGCGTCAGATATTAAAACCAGTACCCTGAATCAAGGGGATGGTTTTGCAAGACACAAAAATGGCCTCCGTTCCCAAATTGGGAATGCAGCCAACACACAATCCCCCTCTCCCTATTTTTCCTAACAGTTATATGTTAGGTTCGTTCCAACAGATAAAAATAATATGTAAATTGACAAAGGGGGCCCTGTTTCGGGGCATCCTTTTGGCATTTTAAAATCAACGATAATGCATATTTCATTAGACGGTGTGGGTTGAAACCACAGCGTTATTCATAGAAAAACCATACAAATGACCTATCTTACCCCAAACTTTCCTCATATTCACTATCCAAAACGTGAAGTGATATCATAACATCGGAAAGCATGTAGTGTCTGGGGGTGTCTGTGAAAAGTAACTGATATTATGATACTTTCTATTTTAGTTTAACACTCATACAGCAACATAACGCTATATATCAACAAGTTACATACATGAGACAATTATCGTTTGAAACTATCATTAATCTCTGACATTAGCTATGAGAACAGAAACTATCATAATATCTGATAGTTTTAACAGGGACTATATGTGTGAGTTTCTCTTCAAAAAATACTTCAAAATATAATATATAATATTAATATTATATATTATATTTTGGGGTAAAATTCACCGACATAGGGGGGTGTGTGATAAAACTATCTGATATTATGATAGTTTCTCTATGTACAAAATTGTTTCCGAAAATATTTACCTGTATATCAATCTGTTACAAGCATAACACACAGATTTTTCCAAAGCATCATATTATTTTTCATGATTCTTTTCAGTAACAGGAATATTTGTTGTAACTTTGCACTCGTCAAACCGAAGGACGTGCGCCAGCCTTTGGGTGTTGGGTGATAGGTGTTAGGTAGTAGGTCCGATGTAATACCGTTGTAAATCCGTTGTAAGTCCGTTCCCTGCATCGGAGGCATAAGGGCTTAGGCTTTGATCACACGAAGACCGAGATAGGTCAAGGCGCCGTTGATCATCAGCAGTTCATAGCCAAAGTGGTAGGAGAAGTAGGTAGTGCAGAGATAGTCAAAGGCATAGCAGATGAGGGGTGAGGCTATGCAGATGACAGGGGTTAGGCGATGGGTGTTAGGTGATGGGTGTTGGGTGTTGGATGAAGTTTTCGGGGAAGTGGTCAGCGCATAGGCGAACAATCCGAGGAGCGGACCGTAAGTGTAAGAGCACATGATGTAGATGGCATCAATGAGACTCGTGGAATTGAATGCTCGGAAGGCAAGGATACAAAGCGCAAAGACAACAGCCATAGCGATATGCACACGATGACGAAGGCGTTCATCATCAGCACGCTCACGAATATCCACGCAATAGGTGGTGGTGAGGGCGGTAAGCGCAGAATCGGCACTTGAGAACGAGGCAGCCATGATTCCAATGGTGAAGAGCACGACAACAGGCATTCCCAGCACTCCTGTTGCAGCAAACATAGGGAGCAGATCATCTCCGGAAGCAGGCAAAGCCATCCCCATCTTCGAGGTCAAGAGAACGAGAAGGACACCGAGGCACAGGAACAGGAGATTGGCAGGAACGAAAGCCACACCATAGCTGCACATATCCTTCTGCGCATCACGAAGCGAGCGACAGGTAAGGTTCTTCTGCATCATGTCCTGATCAAGTCCAGTCATCACGATAACGATGAAAACGCCAGAGAGTATGCTGACGAAATCGAAAGATACGGTATGCAATCCCATCGGAGAATCCCAAACAGCCTGAGCAGCATCAGAAACGCTCATTCCGAGAGAATTGACCACGTTGTAGATGATGAGCAGAAGGGCGGTGAACATACATATTGTCTGGAGCGTATCGGTCCATACCAGCGTCTTAATACCTCCACTCTTGGTATAGAGCCAGATAAGGGCAACCATCGCAAGGACAATGACGAAGAACAGCAAGGTGCTATTAACGGAAGGACACATAGGACCTATGACATAATCGTTGAGAAGCATGCAGACAACATAGAAACGAGCCGCTGCGCCTGTCATTTTTGAAAGAAGGAAGAACGAAGCGCCAGTCTTGTAGCCACTCTGCCCCACCCTGTCACGAAGAAACGTATAGATTGTTGTGAGATTCAGTTTGTAATAGATTGGAAGAAGGATAAAAGCTACCGCTATATACCCGAAGATGAAGCCTATACAGGTTTGGAGATAGCTCATTCCCGACTTCATCACCATGCCCGGAACTGATACGAAGGTAATGCCCGAGATACTTGCCCCTACCATACCGAATGCCACCATATACCAAGGTGACTTGCGATTGCCACGAAAGAATGCCTCGTTGCTTGATTTCCTTCCAGTTACAAAGCGGCTGTAAAGAGTCAAGACAAGGAAATATGAAAGGATAGTAAGAAGGATAGTCATAATATAAAAGCCCCTAACCCCGACCCTTCCCCCGCTCGGGGGAAGGGAGTAGTTACATTTTGTCGTTATAGAATTTCATTTTGATTATTTATTACTAACTTGCTCCCTTCCCCCGAGCGGGGAAAGGGCTGGGGTTAGGGGCTATGGAGTTTTCATTTTTCGTAGAATCTTAACGGCTGCGCCTACGGAGTCAACCATCTTGACCACAAGGCGGTTCTTGCCACCCACCACCTTCAAATCACATACACGTGGGTGGTAGCCTACATAATTCAGTATCTTGCCAAAGACCTCAGACTTGTAGAACACGCTATCCTGACGGGATACGAACTGCATCTGCATAAGGTGCTGCTTGAGGATAATCTTCTCACAACCCAATGAGCGGCCTAAACGACGGAGCATAACCACCTGAAGCAATTCCTCGCCCTCGGAAGGCACAGGACCGAACCTGTCCTCCAATCTCTGACGATAGGCGTTGAGGTCGTCATCCGTCTCAATCTTGTCAAGTTCACGATACAGGAGCATACGCTCGGAACTACCTGGAACGTATGTATCTGGGAAGTACATCTCAAGATCGGATTCGATATTGCAATCATCAACGAAATCCTCACCCGACAACTTCTCGCCCTCTGCCATCTGGTCGGCATAGAGATCCTGGAACTCGTCGTTCTTCAGTTCGTTGACTGCCTGAGAGAGGATTTTCTGATAGGTCTCATAGCCAAGATCCTCCATGAATCCAGACTGCTCTGCACCAAGCAGATTACCGGCACCACGGATGTCGAGATCCTGCATGGCGAGGTTGAAGCCAGAACCAAGGTCGGAGAATGTCTCAAGAGCCTCAAGTCTTCTGCGAGACTCAGTTGGGAGATATGAGAGAGGCGGAGCCATAAGATAGCAGAACGCCTTACGGTTGCTTCTGCCCACACGACCACGCATCTGATGGAGGTCGGAGAGCCCGAATCGATGCGCATCATTGATAATGATAGTATTGGCATTAGGCACGTCAATACCGTTCTCCACGATTGTTGTTGATAGCAGAACGTCATAGTCGTGGTTCATGAATCCCATCACAATCTTCTCAAGACTCTCAGGAGTCATACGACCGTGACCTATCGCCACACGACAGTCAGGGATATGCTTCTCGATTATACGACCAAGCTCCTCAAGATTTGAGATACGATCATTCACGAAATACACCTGACCGTTTCTTGACATCTCAAAATTGATAGCATCTATTATTGTCTCGACAGAGAACGTGGTCACCTCTGTCTGAATAGGATAGCGGTTTGGTGGCGGCGTGCGCATGATACTCATGTCACGGGCACCCATCAAAGAGAACTGAAGAGTGCGAGGGATAGGCGTAGCCGACATTGTAAGAGTATCAATATTCGTCTTCAACTGACGAAGTTTCTCCTTTGTAGAGACACCGAATTTCTGTTCCTCGTCAATAATCAGCAGACCAATGTCATGCCATTTCACAGCCTTTCCAAGCAGTTTATGAGTACCCACGAGGATATCAATCTTACCCTCGGCAAGGTCTGCGAGAATCTGCTTTGTATGCTTTGCCGAACGAGCACGAGTGAGGTAATCCACACGTACAGGAAGGTTAGCCATACGATCGCGGAAGGTCTGGTAATGCTGGAAAGCCAATACTGTTGTAGGCACGAGCACAGCCACCTGCTTTGAATCGCAAGCTGCCTTGAAAGCAGCTCGAACAGCAACCTCCGTCTTTCCGAAACCCACATCACCACACACAAGGCGGTCCATTGGGCGTTTGCTTTCCATATCGGCCTTAACCTCAGCAGTAGCCTTCATCTGGTCAGGAGTATCCTCATAGAGGAAAGAGCCCTCAAGCTCATGCTGGAGATATGAATCCTGCGAGAATGCGAAACCAATCTCGTGACGGCGCTTTGCATAGAGCTTGATAAGGTCGCGGGCGATATCCTTGATACGCTTCTTCGCCTTCTCCTTGAGACGATCCCAAGCACCTGTGCCGAGAGTAGAGAGACGAGGCTGTTCTCCCGTATCTGAACGCTTGTATTTCGAAATCTTATAGAGCGAATGGATAGACACATCCACCTTGTCGTTGCCCTGATATACGATTCGGATAACCTCCTTGAAAGAGTCGCCGACAGGCACACGGACAAGTCCGGCAAACTTACCGATTCCATAGTCAACGTGAACGACAAAGTCGCCAGGTTCCATCTCCTGAAGCTCCTTCATCGTAAGCGCCATCTTACCGGCACGAGCCGACTGAGTACGGAGATTGTACTTATGGAAACGCTCAAATATCTGGTGGTCGGTGAAGAGACAGAGGCTAAGGTCATTATCCACGAATCCCTCGTGAAGAGTCTTTGAAATCTCACCGATAGCCTCGGCATCAACCCTTACTCGCTTTGACTCTGCAACAGGAGCGGTAAGAATACTTCTGATACGCTCCACCTGCTTATGCGAATCGGAAAGGATGTATATCTTGAAATTCTGAAGGATATAGTCCTCAAAGGTCTGCGAAAGGAGATCAAAGTTCTTATGGATAAGAGGCTGGGCAGACATGAAGAAATGGAAGGAAGCATCGAAAACATCCTTGTCATCCTTCTGCGCAGAAGTCTCCTTGATATTGATTTGCTTGAACTTGGCAATACTCTGGTTGAAGCGTGAAGCTGGACACAGATTCGTCTGTGCGTTCATCTCACGACGTATCTCCTCCTGTTCCTGTTCGGTAGCACCCGCCATTCTGTCGTTCATTGCCTGCGAAGAGAAGCCTTCGTCGAATGTCTTGCCAACGACATCAACGACAAAATCCATGTCGTGGCTAACAAGCATACTACCCTCTGGCAGGAACTCCGTCAGAGGCACTTTCTTCTCAGAGAAGGCAGCAAGCTCAGGCACGATGTCAATCTCCTTGCGTCTGTCGGCAGAAAGCTGATCCTCAATCTGGAATGTGCGTATCGTCTCAATCTCATCGCCGAAGAAATCAAGACGGAAAGGCAGGTCGTTTGAGAATGAATAAACATCGAGAATGCTTCCGCGAACGGCAAACTGCCCCGGCTCATATACGTAATCCTGCATACGGAAACCGAGGTCGCGCAACTGATGCTGAACGTCAGTTATATCTATACGTTGCCCTACGGAAAGATGTATCGTGCGGTCATCAAGGATAGTCTTATCAACCGCCATTTCTGCAAGGGCAGAAGGATAGGTGACGATGAAGAGAGAAGAGCCTGACAACTCATCGGTCTCTTCAGAAGTGCTAATAGCCTCATCCGAAGGATCAACTACAGCATCCTTTCCGAAAGAAGACAAAGCCGAGAGAACCTCTGTACGGAGAATCTCGTTTGCTGCATCTCTCTGACCGTATTTTACGGCACGTCTATAACTTGAAGGGAAGAAAAGAGCTGGTGCATTCAACTGCATCAGATCATGATAGAAATAGCCAGCCTCGTCGACATCTCTAAGAATAAAAACTACAGGATTTTTTAAACGATTTGCAATGGAAGCAAACACCAAAGGGCACGAAGAACCTGCAAGACCGTCGATTCCTACGGTCTTGATGCGCTGATTTTCAAGTGCCTTCGCCAATGCCTTCAACTGCGGTTGCTTGGCATAATGGGATAATAACTTCTGTATTTCCATTGTAAATCGAGTGTTTTTTCGCCCGAAGTCAATAGTACGTGAACCAAAATGGCGCACTTTTTATTTCGAGTGCTTTCTCGCACGAAGAAAATAGTGCGTGTCAGCCACAAGCTGGTGCACGTTTTTAATTTTCGAGTGCAAAGTTAACAAAAAAACTCTTAATAATAGAATAAAACAAGACAAAATGTCAAAAAAGTTTTGATAAATTAACGGAAATTACTAACTTTGCATTTTGAAAATGTACGTGGCACATTACCACACAGATAAGAAGTACAATAAATCAAATGAGCGATAGCATAATATTAATTCCAACTTACAACGAGAAGGAAAATATTGAGAAAATCATCCGTGCCATAAACGGTTTGGAGAAGAGTTTCCATATTCTTGTTATTGACGACGGCTCTCCTGACGGAACGGCAAAAATCGTTCACAACCTCATAGACACGGAATTCAAGGACAGACTTTTCATTATTGAGCGCTCAGGCAAACTGGGCCTCGGAACAGCATATATCGCAGGCTTCAAATGGGCTTTGGAGCATAACTACGAATATATCTTCGAGATGGATGCTGACTTCAGCCACGACCCTAACGATGTGCCTCGCCTTTATTCTGCGTGTCACGACGAAGGCTATGACGTGGCTATCGGAAGCCGATACGTAAGTGGCGTGAATGTGGTCAACTGGCCTATCGGTCGCGTACTGATGAGCTATTTCGCATCAAAATACGTGAGATTCATAACAGGTTTCAAGGTTCACGACACAACTGCCGGATTCAAGTGCTACAAGCGCAAGGTGCTTGAGACAATAGAACTTGACAAGATACGTTTCAAGGGCTATGCCTTCCAGATTGAGATGAAGTTCACAGCTTATAAGATTGGCTTCAAAATCAAGGAAGTTCCTGTCATTTTCGTCAACAGACGCGAAGGCGTATCAAAGATGAACGGCGGAATATTCGGAGAGGCATTCTTCGGCGTTATGCGCCTCAGACTTGACGGCTGGATTAGGAAATATCCCAAACTCCCCCTCTAACTCCTCCGAGGGGAAGAATTTTCAGATAGTATTTTTGTAACTAAAAGCCCTCCCCCTCGGGGGAGTTGGAGGGGGGCCGCATTAAAATATGGTAAAGCATATCATTCTATGGAAACTCTCTGAGGAGCTTAGTACCGAGGAGAAGGAAAAAGTAAAGGCTGGTATCAAGGAAGGTCTTGAAGGACTCGTTGGTAAGGTTCCTGGTCTTCTTGAGTGCAAGGTAAACATCAGCGGTCGTCTTGACTCAAGCAACTGCGACGTAATGCTCGACAGTACACTTGAAAGTCCGGAGGCTCTCAAGGGCTATGCCGTTCATCCTGCCCATGTCGCTGTAGCCGATGGCAAGGTAAGACCTTATACTGTATTAAGGACTTGTTTGGATTACGAGGTGTAAAAAGACCCACCCCCTTGCCCCTCCCATAAAGGGAGGGGAGTAATTAGTATTGCACGTTCTATATTTTCTACATATAGAAATATAAACAACACAAAAAAAATCCCTTGCTCGATCCATTACGGAAAGAACAAGGGATTTATTGTAACCTCTCCCCTCCCTTTATGGGAGGGGCTGGGGGTGGGTCTTTTTAATCGAGCTTTCTAAACTCATCGAAGCTGATAGTCTTCTTGTTGAGCTTAACAACGTCCTTGAGGGCTGTCATAAGCTTGCGATCTACAGCTGCATTAACGAGGTTGTCAACCTGATCACGGTTCTTCAGCATACCTTCAGCATACTGCTCGAGATACTCCTCTGGTACGCTTGTCATACCATACTGAGCGAACTGCATGCGAGTTACGTCGATAGCAACAGCCTTAACGTCAGCATCGTCAACCTTGATCTTCAGAGCCTCAACGATCTGGTTCTTAGCAAGACTCCAAGTGAGTTCCTTGATTGAAGCCTCGTAGTTCTTCTCTACGTACTCCATGCCCTTATCCTTGTTGTTAGCGAGCATGATACGCTTCATGAGCTCGTCAGCATACTTAACCTCACCAATCTTCTCCTCAACGTACTTACGAACGTCCTGGAGGAAACGGAAGTCTGCATTCTGAACCATCTGCTCCTTGATACCCTCTGTAACCTTTGCGCGGAAATCAGCCTCATCCTTTACCTTGCCCTCGCCATAAACCTGATCGAAGAGATCCTGGTCGATAGCGTGCTTCTGATAACGAGAAATCTCTGTTACCTGGAATGAGAAATCAGATGTGATTTTCTCAGCCTCTTCCTTAGAAACCTTGAGAAGAGAAGAAATCTCTATGTTGCTTTCTGGATAAGCCTTCTTTGGGTTGAATACGATAACATCACCAACCTTACAGCCCTGGAAGAGAGCCTTCTGGTCGTCAACCTTGATATATGAAGGAAGCATAGAAGCCTGAGAAACGGTAATACCACCATCCTTAGCGCTACCATCCTCGTTAAGCTCACGAATATCACCCTTGATCATATCGTTGTCCTGATACTCGTCAACCTTCTGGTAAGAACCGCTACGGCTTGCGAAAGCATCAATCTCCTTGTCAACGATAGCATCGTCAGTTGTGATATCGTAGTAAACGATAGAATCCTTCTTTGTAAGTTCTGCCTTGAATTCTGGAGCGATAGCGATATCGAACTTCAGAGTATAAGGTGCAGCTGCATCGAGGTCAACTGGCTCCTCACCAAGATGAGGCATTGGCTCGCCAAGCATATTGATCTTGTTCTCACGAACATACTCATAAAGCTTCTCGCCAACGAGACGATTGATAA
The DNA here is from genome assembly GCA_946406435.1 of uncultured Prevotellaceae bacterium. Taxonomy (GTDB): domain Bacteria; phylum Bacteroidota; class Bacteroidia; order Bacteroidales; family Bacteroidaceae; genus Prevotella. Next base: position 138,412 of record CAMJKP010000001.1, read on the forward strand.
CGTCAACCTTTACCTGAGCACCTACCTGACGCTTGATCATTCCCATAGGTGCCTGACCTGGACGGAAACCTGGTACATTAGCCTTCTTACGATAGTCCTTAAGCTGCTTTTCTACATCTCCTGCGAAATCAGCCTCCTCAACAACGAGTGTGAGAACGCCGCTGACTTTCTCTGGATTTTCTAATGAAATATTCATTTTTTAGTTTTGTTGTTATATGATTTATATTATTCTTTCCTTTTTATATATAGGTGCAAAAAGCACACTACACGCCAAATTGGGTGCAAAATTACTAATAATATTACACAATACCAAAAACCTAAAGCAATTTTAACAAAAACAGTTAAAAGATTTGGTCGTTTAAGCGTTTTATTGTATATTTGTGGCCGGATTTGGAAACTGGAAATCCAAAATTTGTTAATTTCGGATTCTCCCGTGTAAGGGAATCAGGTGCGAGACCTGAGCTGTTCCTGCAGCTGTGAGCCCATTGTGAAGTTGGACAATAATGTCACTAGAATGAATCTGGGAAGACGTCCTACTTTGTGGCAAGCCAGAATACCTGCCAAACTCCAATAAATATTAGCAACTCCCCCAGGATAGGGGACGTAATAGTTCGCAGTTAAACGTGGCCACACCAACTATGAACTATGCGCTATGAACTAAACAGAAAATGAAATACAAGCATATCATCGCCCTATCATTGGCGAGTACATCTCTATGTGCAAATGCTCAGGTGGAAAATTCAGGAGATAACAATTCCACGGCAAAGCAGCAGAATCTTCAGGAGGTTGTTGTGACCGGAACAGGTACACAGCATCATCTTAAGAATGCACCTGTACAGACGGAGGTCATCTCGCGTAAAATGATAGAAAGCTATGGAGGAAAGTCACTTGAGGAAATCCTCGGCGGACTTACCGCTTCTTTTGCTTTCAACGAAGGTGATATGGGTTCACAGGCACAGCTCAACGGATTGGGTAACAACTACATACTCATCCTTATTGACGGCAAGCGCATTCACGGAGATGTGGGCGGAGAGAACGACCTCGGTCTTATCAACCCGCACAATATTGAGAGAATAGAGATAGTGAAAGGCGCTCAGTCTGCCCTATATGGCTCGGATGCTATCGCAGGTGTCATCAACATCATCACGAAGAAACACGATACCGAGGGACTTCTGCTTGAGAACACCACACGATATGGCTCATACAACGACCTCCGACAGCACAACGGTATCGGAGTGAGGTTCGGCAAGTTACAATCTTACACAGGTTTCCAGTTACAGCATTCTGACGGTTGGCAAAACACAAGCGAGGAATATGCAGAGGCGAAACTTCTGACCGACTCACGAAACAAGACCACAAACAAGTTCACTAACTGGCAGATTGGAGAGCGTATCACATATTCCCCACGCAAGGGATTGGATCTCTACGCCAACGGAACCTACTACGAGAAGCGTATCTCACGCCCAACGAATGGCCGTCACGCTTCGTGCGATGTCTATACCTACGATCTGAAATATCGTAATGCAAGTGCTGCCTTGGGTGGTAAGATGATGCTCGGCAAGAAGGATTACATCGACATGGATCTGAGTTGGAATAAGCACGCATACTATTATCTCTATACAGATACCACCCTTGAAGATGGATATTACAAAGGTCAATTTACCCACTACTATCCATACTTCCCCGGACAGGAGAATCTTCAGAGCGACCAGCAGAGATATATGGCAACTATGAAGGGCGTATTCTATCTGCCAAAGGCAAACACGCTCAACGTGGGAGCTGAATACAGATACGACTATCTCAAGGCTCCTATGCGAGTAAGCGACGGAACGGCAAACGACTGGACAGCAGCCGTATATGCTCAGGACGAGTGGAATCCTGTAGAATGTATAAACGTAACGGCAGGTTTCAGAATAATAGATAATGCAGCCTTCGGACTTCATTTCACCCCAAAGGTTAGTGCGATGCTCTCACTTGGTGATATCCGACTTCGTGCCGGATGGAGTCAGGGATTCAAGTCCCCTACCCCAAAGGAGCTCTCCTATCACTACACCAAGCAGATGGGAGAAAAGGTATATTACTACATGGGCAACAAAGACCTTGAGGCTCAGAAGAGCAACTATTGGTCAGCAAGCGCAGAATACCGTACAGACGACATCGCCGTATCTGTTACGGGATACGTGAACAAACTGGAGGATATGATCACTCTTGTGAACGTATCAAAAGAGGAGATCCCTAAAGGAGCAACGACAAGCTATACCGGCGACGGAAGCGGAGAGATAATTCCGAGAATGTACAAAAATGCGGAAGATGCCAAGACATACGGCGTTGATGTAAATGCTTCTTGGAAGATTACCAAGGAACTGACCATTGGTGGAAACTATAGCTATCTGGATACAAAGGCTACGGTCTATAATTCCGCAAAAGGTCATTTCCAGAATGCCATTATCGACGGAATGGCACACAATAAATGGAACGGCTATGCCAACTACGGACATCGTTTCTCACCTTGCTATAATCTTGGCGTAAATCTCAGTACCCGAGGCTCAAGCAAGCGCTACTACGAGAACAACGGTAACGGAAAGGCATTCCAGATATGGCGACTGAACACTACCCACGACCTGGGCAAGAGCAAGACAACCAGCTATCGCTTGGAAGTAGGTGTAGATAACATTTTCAATTATCGCGACACTACCCCACGCCCATATCACCTCGGTACAACGACAGCAGGAACAACAGTTTATGCTTCGTTCACCATTAAGTTCAACAAAGGAAAGAAAATTACAACATCTAAAACATTATCTAAACAACAAAACAATGATGAAGATTAAATCACTTCTCCTTGCCATGCTAACTATCATGGCAGGACTCACATTCACCGCTTGTGGCGATGATGATGACAACAACGACAGCAACAGCGCTCCAAAGTCAAATCACGACCTCTATCAGGAGGCTGTAACCAACGCCGTAAAGTCTCAGAAGAAGCACAACAAGGCTATCCTTCTTGTTGCTTTCGGTTCTACATGGCAGCAGGCTTACGATGCTTTCGATGCTACCGTTAAAAGCTGTAAGGAGCAGTTCCCTGAGTATGACGTATTCCTCAGCTTCTCTTCTGTTATCTGTATCAATCGTGCAGCAGCAGGCGAGAACGTAGCTCCACGCAACTTCTACGCTCCAAGCTTCTGGCTCAACGCTTTCGCAGCTGATGGCGTGAAGTATGACGAGATTGTAGTTCAGTCACTTCAGGTTATTCCAGGTGAGGAGTACAAGAACGTTCGCGACAGCTACATCAAGAACTTCGCAAACAACTTCTATGGCGACCTCGATGACGAGTATCTTTCAAAGGTGAAGATCTACCTCGGCACCCCACTTATGGCAGAAAGAGACGACGTTACTGAGTTGGCAAAGGTTCTCTATGAGGATACAAAGGATAAGGCAAAGGACGGCGTAGTTGCTTTCATGGGTCATGGTAATCCAGAAGGTTACGACTACTATGGAGCTAATGCCCGTTATACAGAACTTGAGGAAGAACTTCAGAAGCTCAGCAGCTCAAAGAAGTACTATGTAGGTACTGTTGATATGCCAGAGAACTACAAGACAAACGTTCTTGACCGTATGAAGGAGAATGGCATTAAGAGCGGTAAGGTATATTGCTACCCACTCATGTCAATCGCTGGTGACCACGCTCACAACGACATGGCTGGCGATGATGACGCATGGGATGCAGACAAGAAGAGCTTTGAGGTAAACGACGAGGGTGAGGTAGAGGATACTTCTTGGAAGAACTACTTCTCTCACTCTGGCTATACATGTGACGATGATGTCCTCAAGGGTTGCGTAACAGGTCTTCTTGAGAACACAAAGGTTCGTCAGCTCTGGCTCAACCACATCAAGCGCGCTCTGAAGAATGATGCAGGTCTTCTCGACTACTATCATTCAAAGAACCCAGAAGAATAAAAACGGCCTCTCCCCACTCCCTCCCCCGTAGGGAGGGAGCCGATTCGTTAACAGAGGCAAATAACAAGAAATGCAAATAGAAGAATTTAAAGAGATAGGCTCATCGCCTTCCGGTTCCCTCCCTACGGGGGAGGGCGGAGGGAGAGGCCGTCTTAAATTCATATCCTTAGGCCCGGGTGCTGCCGAAATGGTGACACTCGGGACTTTACGGTTTTTGAGAGATGCCCAAAAGGTGTATTGCTTTGCCGTTGGAGAGTCATCACACGCAGCTGACATAATCGCTCAACTAGATATTGACCAAAGCAAGGTCATAACCGTAAAGGTTCCGATGTCACACGACCGCGAAAAAGCGAATGCGGTATATGACGACCTTGCCTCCACACTCAAGAAAGAGCACGAGGCTGGAATGACTATTGCCGTTGCAACTGAAGGTGATAGCGGAATCTTTGCCACCACGCATTATGTCATGGATCGACTTGTAGAAATGGGAATAGAATGTGAGCAGACTCCAGGCATCCCTTCTTTTATTGCAGCCGCATCAATTGCAGGATTACATCTCGTAAAGCTTCAGGAACGGCTTCTTGTCATTCCGGGAAAGACTACCTCCGAAGAGATTATCCGCCTCACAAACGAAGGTTATAATCTTGTTATCATGAAGCTATCTATGGCTCATGAAGCCGTAAGCAAGGCTTTCCTTGAAGCTAAAGATCTGCAATTCCACTACTTTGAGAATATAGGAACGCCTAATCAGAAATATGAAATTCTGCAGGAAATGCCGAATAATTTCCCGTATTTCTCGTTAATGATAATAAACAGACCCACCCCCAGCCCCTCCCATAAATGGAGGGGAGTAGATAGTAATAACACGCATAATATATCACCCAATTAAGTATGAAATATATGGACAAACATTCAGATACAAAAAGAGTAACTACTCCCCTCCATTTATGGGAGGGGCTGGGGGTGGGTCTGTTTATTGCTCTCTTATTCTCCTGCACTAATGTTGCAACCGACAATAGCGTAGCCTTTACAGGTCCTTTCCTTCAGTATGACTCACTATGGGCTCATTCTGGCTCTTATTCTGAAAAAGTAGAGATAAAGTATGCCAAGGGATTGAAAGTTGACTATCGTGAGGATGGCATTCATGTCTTCATCAGCAATCCTGATCCGAAGGCACGCAACTCAAAGACAGAAGAAGTCGTAATCCCATCGCCTTCCGGCTCCCTCTCTACGGGAGAGGGCGGGGGGAAGTCCGATGTTGATAACATCGGAGTATGTGCCAGAGGCCCCAAAAGGTTTATCTGTACCACAGCCTTACAGTTGGGCAACTTTGAGGTACTCGGTATGGAAGAGCGAATCGTGGGTATGAACTCCCTAAAGAATGTCTTCTCGCCAAAGATCAAGCAACAACTTGCTGATGGCAAGACCGTTCGAGTAGGTAAGGAGGGCAACTTCGACCTTGAGGCTGTCATAGCCTCTAAACCCGACTATATCTTCGTATCAGCCTCTAAATATGGCGGTTTTGAATCCCTCAAGGAATGTGGTATTCCTCTCATTTCTCATCATGGTTACAGAGAGACTGATCCTCTTGGTCAGGCAGAATGGATAAAGCTCATAGGACTCCTCACAGGCGAGACACGACGAGCAAATGCCGTGTTTGAGGATATAGAATCCAAATACAACGCTATCAAAGCAAAGGTTGCTGCGGCTAAAGCAAAAAGGAAGACTCTCCCAACCATTCTCAGCGGTCGCCAGATACGTGACGGATGGTATGTAATGGGTGGAAAGAGCTATATGGCACGTATCTTTGCCGATGCAGGTGTTGACTATATCATGAAAGATATAGACGAGGCAGGAGGTACGGCTCTTGATTTCGAATCTGTCTATGCCAAGGGTATAAATGCCGATTACTGGCAGATTGACGGAACCTTTGATGATGAGTTCACTCTCAACGATCTCACAACAGAGGATGCCCGCTATGGCGACATAAAAGCCTACAAAGACCAGCACGTTCTATTTTGCAACTTCGCAAAGACCCCTTATCGCGAACTCGGCGGTCTTGAGCCTCATCGCCTCCTCTCCGATTTCGTAAAGGCTTTCTATCCAGAGGTACTTCCTAAGTATACTCCTAAGTACTATAAGTTGATGAAATAGAAATAGAAATAGACATTTAGTATGCACAAAATGTCTATGTCTATTATATTTACGACTCTATTCTCCTATTCTTATATATGGAAGGGATTTTCAAACTATACCAATCATCAAATCCTTTTACATGCCCCATGCCTTTGGCATAGCACAATTCCTTTTCCACTACAGAAACATTTAATTGCGTCTTTTCTGCAATTTCCTTTGTTTTTAATGATTTGTTCTTATACAAGCAAGAATAAATCATTACTCGTCTATAATGATTATTTACAAAAGGTAATTCTGGAAAAATTTCATCAAAGGATATACATGCATCATTTTCATCCATTATTCCCGACGCAGACTTTTCGATTTCAGAAGAAATAGAAATATATATATCGTCTAAATATTTAAGAAAAAAGTTTGACGAATGAACTTTAAAGTTCATAGTTTCTTCAATTTGAGAAATTTCATTAAATATGACTTTTATCCAAGAATCACAGATCGCAACTAACAACCAATATTCATTAAATGGAGGGTTTAAATGTCGATACCACCTTGCAAGTTCTTTCTCTGATTTCTTTTTTGCCAAAGGCATCCTTTTATTTTGGATAACAAACCGTATCATGTCTTTTGTCGTTGACAAAGTGTTTCTTTGCCAATGCGAGAGTTTTGCAGAATCAAGAACTTTCTTTATTAACTTCAAGAAAACTGATTGAAGAGGAACTGAAAGTTTTTTATTTTCAGATAAGACTTGAAGAATCCAATTATACGCATTATAGAAGATCTCATACCCAATAGTATCATTTATCATGACGGGGGTTTCGTATAAAAAATTCAGTAAATCCAAGTATTCATCGTCTGTATTCGGAACAAGAAAAACTTGGTCACCAATTAAATGTTTTTTCCCTATATACTTATCATCTTCAAAACAATCATTATTAGAATCTTTATACTTAAGATAAGTGGAAAAACTATTTATATTCTTTGTGTAAGAATTCTTAAGTTCGGAACTACACTCAGGGAATGAAGACGCAATAAACTTCTCCATCCATTTATATTTGAAAAAATCACGATGAGTCAAGCTACATATTTCACTAAAGAAACTGACAAAATCACTTTGTTTATAAATGATTTTTTTTGTATTTATAATCATACATGTTTTTTCAAAGTCAAAAAGTGTTATAGATTTATCATTTCTGACAAATCGTAAAATAATATTTTTTATTCTTTGTTTAGTCGTTCCATACTTCTCTGAAAATTCATTTGCGACATCCGTAATATCAATAGGATATGATTTTTCTTCCAATTCTTCTCTTACATGCTCTTCAATACGCTTAGGGAGATCTTGTTTTATAAGAGTTTTATTTATCTCCGAAGAATCGAGATATTCTCCTCTTTTTATATCAAATCCAAATTTCTCCAGACAATATTTATATGCTTTTTTAACATCCTCAGATTTTGCTTTAGTAAATTCACCCTCATGATATTCTCTATTAATGAATTGAAGTTCTCCTTCAACTAACAAAAATGAAAGAGACACAGTCTCAATGTTTAAAGAACCGATTTTTCCTAAACAATTACGTCCAAAAAGAATCACATTAACAAAAGCCCCTTTTTCCACATACTTTGGCCAATATTCTATAAAGCCAGAAGGATTAAGATGGCAATAATGAGAGATTAATTCTTTCTCCAAAGAACTTTTTTCCTCCGCAGAAGCATTAGATACATCATTTTTATCCACATCTATAAAATCAAGCCAATAAAAAGAGAAATCCTTCTCCTTATAAAAATCAGTAACAATGCTTATTTTATCATTATAATGATATGTTTGTAATAATATTTTATCCTTATCATATGGTCCAACCATTTCACAATATCCATTGACTTTCACATAATCTCCTAAACCATAACCATTTTCATACCAATTTAGAAACTCCTTATAAGTCGTACTTCCATGATATGTACGCGACAAATCATAAGGGTCTATATTTAGTTTATGTTCTTTTAGCCATTTATAAATTAAAGGATAATCTTCATTGCAAAATGAAGTCATAGTAAAAAAATCCTTAAGCTGTAATATATTTTTTGACATATTATTTTAGATTTTATAGATTATTGTTTTTAGCTATTTTATTAAAAATTCTCTTCTATTCATATAGAACGAATATAATTTTAGTTAATTGCAAAAATAGGCATTATTTTTGAAACAACCAAATTTTTTTCGCACATATTTTACATTTTAATTGGGTGTGGATTTTACAGTAAAAAATGAATGAACATAAAAAAGTAAGATCCATTCTATAAAATAACTATTTTCTCCTTACATCAATTGTGTTTATTTGACGCCTCCACTTCTGGCGAACAAGAAAGAATTTCTTTCGAGTTGTATCTTCCGTTCTATTCGTCATCCCAACCAAATCCCTAACAAGGCCTATGCAAATCCCATTTTCTCCCAATCACAGGAACGGATTTGAAACGGATTAAGAGCGAAGGAATAGCGAAGGTATAACGGACTTAAATATACAAGACAAGAGAATTGTAATGTCGAGATTGCATTTTTGCTTTCAGAAAAAGAATTTTCAAAAAATTCGTCACTCATCACCCTTAGCGTTGCAACATTCTAACACACAATACATTACAAAGGTGATTCAACCACTATCACTCGTCACCCAACTCATCACCCAGACATAGAATATTCTACTCATAATCAATAAGTTGCGAATAAATTTCGGTCTTTACCACTCGTCACCCATATTTCCTGGCGGAAAGTGGTGACGAGTGAATTAATCGCGCAACAATCACAATCTCAATACGTTACAAAGTTTAAGGTGATGAGTGGGTGACGAGTGTATTGAAATGATTCACCGCTATAACAAACTATCCCTCAACGCGATACAACGTTGAGGGTGACGAGTTGACGAGTAGTGTAAAAATTCTATTTTTCTAAACGTAAAATTGCCAAGTCGCAAAGAACTATCTTTGTGTCTCTGTATCTTTGCGTTTGAAGAAATCCAGAAGTTCTGCAAATCCTGTTTCTGCCCAATACCAATGGGTATAGCCAGCAAGGACATTCTTATAGTGATAGAGGGCGGTATCAACTGGCTGGCCTTTGGCTGACAACTGGAATTGCTCTTTTCTAATCCCTTCAGGAAGGGTATCAGGCTCAATTACAGAAGAATAGTGGAACTCGTGGCCTTTAGGCAATTGAGAATTGAGAATTGAAGATTGAAAATTTTCTTTTGCCAACTGTCGATAGCCAAGATGAAGCCTTGCATCCATCATAGTGGCAGAGAATGGGAATACTCCGCACATTGGGATACCGTCAATATCATTACAGAGATACATAAAACCTCCACATTCGGCAAAGATACGTCCGCCATTCTCAGCAAACGCCTTTATACTCTCACGCATAGAGGCATTATTTGCAAGATCAGAAGCGAACAACTCAGGATAGCCTCCAGGGAGATATAGCAAATCGCAATCGGGCATTCTCTCATCATTCAGAGGAGAGAAGAAAATGATCTCTCCAAGTTCACGAAGAGCATCTATATTAGCACGATATGTGAAATTAAAGGCAGAATCTTTGGCGATGGCGATAAGATGGCCTCTCCCCCCGCTTTTCACATACTCCGATGTTATCAACATCGGACTTCCCTCCGTAGGGAGGGAGCCGGAAGGCGATAAACCTATCGACACTTTATCCTCTTTGATTTGCTCCCGTTCTCGAATCGGCTCCCTCTCTACGGGAGAGGGCGGGGGGAGAGGCCACCCTACATGCTCCTCCACTTCCTTTGCCGCAAGCCTGATTAGTTCCTCAGTCTCTTCCCTTGCCTCTATCGTAAGGCCGAGATGACGACCGGGAATGATAAGGTCACGATTGCGAAGCATATACCCAAGACAAGGCACACCAGCATCCTCGCAAGCCTGCTTGAGGAAGGAAAAATGATTTTCAGAAGCCACCATATTAAACACGACTCCTGCAATCTTCAACTTTGGATTGAAATGCTTGAAACCATATATCAAAGGAGCTACGGAATAGGCTACAGACTTTGCATTTACAACAAGAATAACGGGAATATTGAGCAGCATGGCTATCTCCGCACTCGAGCCTTTCGATTTATCATATCCGTCAAACAGTCCCATTACTCCCTCAACAATACGCACATCCGCATCCTCCCCATAGCGTTTGAACACCTCCTTAACATGTTCATCAGATGCCATATAGGTATCAAGATTTACAGATTCACGTCCAGAGGCTATCTCATGAAACATAGTATCAATATAGTCAGGTCCGCATTTATATGGCTGTACCTTCAATCCCCTATCGCGCAAGGCACGAAGCAATCCCATCGTGAATGTGGTCTTTCCGCTATTTGAGGTGGCTGCGCCGATGAGGAAGGAAGCCCCCCAGCCCCCCAAGGGGGAGGGAGTTTTTATAGTATTGTCGCATATGGACTTTACATCTTTTACCTGTGATTCTTTTACCATAATTTTTCTCTTGATTAGATATACTATATAAATAATTCCCCCTTGGGGGGCTAGGGGGCAGGTCTTTATTTCTTCCTCTTCAACAATATCCACAAAGCTATCGGAGCACCAATAAGAGAGGTAACAGAATTGACGGGCAAGGCACCTTCCATTCCCGGTAATCGTGCTATGAGATTACAGATAAGGGCAAGAGAAGCGCCACACAATAATGTGCCGGGAAGAAGAATGCGATGATCAGCTGTTCGGAAGATGCCACGACAGATATGAGGAACGGCAAGACCGAGGAACATGATAGGTCCGCAATAAGCCGTAACGATAGCCGTAAGCATACCTGCAACGATAATTATCTGAGTACGAGCACGAGAGATGTTAAGTCCAAGATTCGTGGCATACTGTTCGCCAAGCAGAAGCATATTCAAAGACTTTGCCAATAACATTCCGAATGGTAGAACAGCCAAGACAAGTCCGAGGAACACCCATACCTGTCCGCCTGTAACGCGAGCAAAACTGCCCAATCCCCATACCACGTATGCACGTACATCTTCCTCGCTACTGAAATATTTCAGCACACCAATAATAGCAGATGCAATATAGCCTATCATCACACCAACTATCAAAAGCGTGACATTTCCATGAACTCGTTGCGAGAGGAAAACTATAAGCGCCATAGCCGACAAAGCACCTATAACAGCCGAGAGTGTAAGGGCTGTATTGCCGAAGAATCCAAAGGACGAAACTATATGCCAACCTATACTTCCAGACATAAGGACGAGAAACGCCACGCCAAGACTTGCAGCCGACGAGATTCCGAGTACCGAAGGACCTGCAAGCGGATTATGAAAGACGGTCTGAAGCATGAGTCCGGCAACGGCAAGTCCTGCGCCACAGGCAATAGCCGTAAGCGATTGTGGCAAGCGAGTATGAAGCACAATATTCGTCCACACCTCATTATCACAATCCCCTCCCGTCAGGATGCTAAAGACGGCATCAAGAGGGATTGCGACAGAGCCGACGGCGAGGTTAAGGAGGAGGAAGAGGGGGATGGAGAAGAGAAGAACAACAGCCCCTAACCCCTTCCCTTCCCCCGCTCGGGGGAAGGGAGTAGTTACACTATTTGTCTTTATAGGATTACTCATATACTATACACCAATATTTTTCGCGTTTAACACACTATCCACTCCCTTCCCCCGAGCGGGGGAAGGGTTGGGGTTAGGGGCTTTCTACTAAGTTTATACTTAACTTCCCCTTCGGATATACCGTTCTACAAGTTTCGTAGCACAAGCGTTTTATCTCTTCAAAGAAAGGTGGAGGCATAGTGTTCCATAAGTCACGAGCCATATCAACTTCCTTATATTCAAGTCCGAGACCTTCTGCCACACTTCTGATAAACTCCTGATTCATAAGCACCTTATGCGAATGAGTATCAAGATGTCCTTCGGCAAGTTTAACGGCCTTACCTATCATTATTGCGATATGCACATCTTCAAATCCGACCTCACGAGCAGCCTTCAAAGCCTCTCCTACGAAGTTGCCATAATGCACACAACGGATGCCTTCAAGAGCCTTCTCACTCTTCATTCCTGCCACCAAACCGATAGTACGGCATCCGATAGCCCAAGCAACATCAAGTTCACGACGAATACTCTGAACGAAAGCCTCATTCGATAGCGGAGATACTATGCCAGAAGTACCGATGATACTTATTCCTCCAACAACGCCAACTTTGTGATTGAAGGTCTTTAGGGCAAGTTCTGCGCCGTTCTCAACTGAGATTGTGACATCATAACTGGCATTATCTTCAAGGGCTCGCAACTCATTCTCTATCATCTTTCTCGGAGTTGGGTTTACGGCAGGATCACCAACTGGTATTCCAAGTCCGGGAAGAGTCACCTTCCCTACCCCTTCGCCTTGCAGAAATGTCACGCTGAAACCATCACTCTTTTCAAGAATTACGGTAGAGGTTATTTTGCAGCCCTTCGTAACATCAGGATCATCACTACTATCCTTTATTACAGAAGCAACACCCTTAGCCTCATATGTTACAGGTATCGTCATTATCTCGCCATCAGGCAAGGCAAAATGAACTTCCTCGGGATATTCATCAAAAAGAAGCGACAAAGCAGCCGCCTTTGTTGCAGCCGTAGCACAAGCACCTGTTGTGAATCCAGTCTTTAATGGAAAGAAATCGGGCATAAGATGCTCTATCACCCTTCTCAATCCATATTTCCCTGTAACGGTAATCCAATCTTTTGGCAACTGCGGATGCTCAACAACAAACACTTTCAATCCAAGTTCAAGGGCAGCCTTTACCTTAACCTCAAAACCGCCACTCTCACCACTCTCCTTCGTTATGATAGCATCACACCCCACCTCGCCCATCACTTTCTTTTCATCCTCAATAGTCGGAATTTCAAGCGATTCGTTATAGAAGATGATTCTATCATTATCAAGTCCAGCAGCCTCTGCAAGGGCTATGCTCTCAGGTCTATTCAAGATACGGAATATGGCTTTTGTCTGCCGTAACTTCTTAATCGTATTTGCTCCCGTTAGAGCAAGCAATCTCTCTACTTTTGCCTCACGAATTTTGTTTATGGCATCATCATAGTCAGAACAATATTCTACGCCTTTGATATGTTCAGGAAAGACACGCTGAAGTCGGATAACATTAATACTTAGTACTTTTCGTGCCTCATCAATAGTCTTATGTAGATTCTCAGCAAACGGATGAGCAGCATCAACAATACACCCGACCTTATGTTCCTTACAGAATGCCACGATATCATCAGCAGTCATAGCCCCCGTTATATGTACTCCGTTGTGCATATCCACTTTCTGCAAGTCGCCTTTTGTGGAATAATAGAAAGGTTTTCCTGCTTGCTCGCATACATCCACAGCAAGGCGACCTTCGGTTGTGCCGCCGAAGATGAGGAGAGCAGCCCCTTGCGGCCCCTCACCCGCCCTGTGGGCACCCTCTCCCCAAGGGGCGAGGGGAAGTATGTCTCTATCGCTAAAAAAATTCGTTATATCACTATCGTTTTTATGCATTTCTTGCTTTTTTGACGTACTAATAATTTGAAATACTAACTTCCTCCTCGCCCCTTGGGGAGAGGATGCCCGCAGGGCAGGTGAGGGGCTGGTTATTGATGACTTTTTCTAAACAAATGCGTGAACTTCCCGTCATACAGTTTGCTCAGCCCTTCACGATTATCAATAGCATCTCCCACAACAATCATCGTGGTGAGAGTGAGGTGATTCTCCTTCATTATCTTTGCAAGATCCTTGAGTTGCCCACGATAGATGCGTTGATCCTTCCAAGTAAGTTTATAGCAGCAAGCAACAGGCGTTTCGGGCTTATAACCTCCCTCAAGGAGTTCGCTCTGCACCTGTTCTACAAGAGAAGCGGATAGGAAGATGCACATCGTACTTTGATGCGAGGCCAACATGTGAAGTTTCTCCTTGTCGGGCATAGGAGTACGTCCTTCTCCACGAGTGAGAATGATAGTCTGGCAACGCTCAGGAATAGTAAACTGGCTCCTCAGTTCGGCAGCTGCAGCAAGGAATGATGAAATGCCAGGAGTAATATGGTAGTCCATTCCATACTTATCAAAAAAAGCCATCTGTTCCTGAATAGCGCCATAGATACAAGGGTCGCCAGTATGCAAACGCACGATCTGCTTGCCCTTGTCGTAAAACTCCTTCATCAACTCAAACTGCTCCTCCAAATCCATATCGGCAGAAGAGCGAACCGTAGCACCTGCCTTGGCATAATAGGTCAGTTCCTTCGGCACAAGACTTCCAGCATAAAGTATCAAATCCGCATTCTCAAGGAATCTCTTTCCTCGTACGCTAATAAGTTCGGGATCACCAGGACCTGCACCAACGATTTCGATATGAGGGGAGGCCTCTCCCCCCGCCCTCTCCCGTAGAGAGGGAGCCGGAACGCGAACGGAGGCTGCGACCGTCCAGTTCTGGCCTTTCTGCTTTGGAAGCAGGATTTTACCGCCACCAATAAGTACAGAAGCCTCGCAAACGCTTGGAGTTCCCACGTGTTTGCTAACCGTAGCGCTCGGATTCGGCACGTCAACCTCGGCAAGCTGGTCTGATGTATAGAAATTGAACTTATACCCTTCTTCCTGAAGGAATTTTACGACAGGCTCGTCGGCCTTGAGGTCAATAGTATTGAAATCAACGATACTCTCAGCATATATCCCAGCAAAACCAATAGCAGTAAAGACTTCGCTAACCACCTGCTCAACGGGTTCTGCCTGATGCGCAAGTCCAAGTCCCACGTGAACACAACGCGGAACATACTGCACGCAAAGAATATCATCATCAAGAATCTCCTCTTGAGGCGAAACGATAATAGCAAGCTTGAACTTATCCGATGTTATCTCGCTAACCTTTTCAACAACCGTCACATGCTTCGGAAGAGAAGATAGAAGATATTCCGTACCATCATCCTTTACCTCCATATAGAGAGCCGTTGGCTGACAGGCAACAAAGCATGCAATCTCCTTGTTGATATTCTCCTGAGGCAATACCCACCCGAACCTATCGGCAATAGTATCCAAAGCCCAAAGTCCTTCAAGGTCGCTCTGAGTAGTAATGACAGGATTTGCCTTCAGGATTTCTGCAATACGGAATGTGAGTTCGTTAGCCCCACCAACATGACCAGAAAGAACGGAAATGACATTTCTTCCCAAGGAATCAACACATACCACAGCCGGGTCTGTATGCTTATCCTTAATGAAAGGCGCAATACTTCGCACGCAGATTCCCATAGCACCAATAAAGATGATATGCGCCTCCGTATTCCACCTTGACTCGATATCGCTCAACTGGCAAATTTCATCACCAAGCTGCAGAGCCAACCTTGATGCTATCTCACGTCCTTTATCGTTAATTGCTACTATCATTTTGTTGCTTTTAGTATTGTTATTGGGTTAAAGTCGTCCAGAGCTATACGGACTGGTTCCTCAAGTGTCATTTTCAATTCCTTGGCAGTCTGGACGAAAGCATCATAACTCGACTGCACAACAGTATTCATCACAATCACGCCTCCTTCTTCCAGTTCCTGATATATCTTTTTCATCATCTCAGGAAGTCTGCCACCATGCCCTCCTATAAAGACGGCATCAGGCTTTGGATAGCCAGAAACATCTACCTGAAGGAAATCGCCTATAACGGTCTCTATGCCCGGAGCACCAAACTTACGGGAGTTCTTCTCCATAAGTTCCCTACCCTCCTCACGCACCTCAAATGCCGTTATCTTCAGATGAGGGAACTGCAACTTTGCCTCTATACTCACGCTTCCCGTACAGAACCCTACATCCCACATCGTCTTGCGCTCTCGCAACTGCATCATAGCCAGAGACATCAGTCTTATAGGCATCTTCGTTATCATCTTCGCCCTACCGTCAAGCAAATGGAACTCAGATTCGGGGATTCCGAAAGGACGTAAACGAGTGCTTGTCTTTTGCAGAATTAGGCAGTTCAGAGAGTTAGGGGTTGGCAAATTGTAAATTGTACATGGTAAATGGTAAATCCTCTCGCTTTCTTCATTCCCCAGATTTTCCCCAACCGTCATCTTATAGTTGGTGTAGCCGTAGTCCTGCATCCTCTGCCAGATAGCCTGTGGTGTGTTCTTCTTGTCGGTCAGCACGCCAATAAGCGGTTCGCCATTAATAAGAGCCTCATCAAACTTATCCCAAGGTCTTCCTGTCAAGGAAACGACATGCATATCATGATAAGGGATGCACATCCTATGGGCAAGCATCTGAAGAGAATTGAAAGAAGGATATACCTTCATCTCGCATCCCGGGCATTCCCTTTGGATAGTGTTGGCAAAGCCGAAGAACAAAGGATCGCCAGAGGCAAACACCACGATATCATCATACGCCTCATACTGTCTGAAGACATCGCTCAACGGTACGGTAATATCAATCCAAACGGCATCCTCAGGCAGAAAATCCCTCATTATCTCATGATGCCTCTTTCCACCCGAAAACACCTTCCCCGCCTTGATAACCTCCATTACCTCGGGAGGAAACCATTGGTGGCGAGAATCGGTTATGCCGATGACTGAAAAGATATGACAGCTACGGCCTCTCCCCCCGCCCTCCCCCGTAGGGAGGGAGCCGGAAGTCGAAAGGGAAATTTCCTTAAAAACCTTTTCTTGTATCTTACCGTTATCTTCCATTTTTCAAATCCTTTTTGGAATTAGTTTTGAGCATTCCGGCTCCCTCCCTACGGGGGAGGGCGGGGGGGAGAGGCCGCTCGGGGTGGGTCTTTATACATCCCTCCCCGGCCTCAGCTGCTCCGCATCATCGAAGGTGAGGATGGAGTTTACCAAGGTGGCAGCAAGGTTACTACCGCCCTTGCGTCCGTCGATTATTATCTTCGGAATATCGCGCAAAGCCTTAGCGGCATGCTTGCTTTCCTCCACATGAACAAAACCGACAGGAGCGCCTATTATTCCCGCAGGATGACACTTTCCCTTACGGGCAAGGTCGCATAACTCAAGTAAGGCGGTTGGAGCATTACCAAAGACATATAGGGCATCAGGATGTTCCTCGGCTGCAAGTCTCATTCCTGCCTGAGCGCGGGTAATACCAAGCGTCTTTGCCATCTCCGCCCCACGAGGGTCATTAATATAGCAAACCACCTCTATGCCCAGTCGTTGCAAAGCGCCCTTACGAATACCGCTTGCAGCCATCGTAACGTCTGTAACGATACATTTCAGCTCTCCATTCGCCACTTTGTCGTATAGCTTTGCCGTAGCCTCATCATCGAGCCACAAAAGGCCTTCCATATCGAAATCAGCTGTGGTATGAATTGCGTGGAGCATCGGCCATAGCTTCCAGATTGGGATATCAGGATTCTTCAGTTCCTTACGGATAGTAGCGAATGACTTTATCATTATCCCCTGCCCTACGTTCGTGTCTTTCGTGTCTTCAGCCGCCTCCCTATAATATCCACGAGGCGTGATGAACGTGCCATTCCACTCATACGACTGGCTATTACCGATTATCACGATAGTGAACATATCCACCTGCTCGGGGTCGAACTCGCCAAGCGTAGTTATCGTTATCTGCTGTTCCGGACGTCCTGCCTGACGTACATACCCCACAGGCGTGTCAAGTGAGCGCTCCTTACGGAAGATCTCCACAAGACGATACAGCTGCCAGTATCTCCCGTGGCTCTTAGGATTATAGATAGCGGTCACGAAATCGCCAACAGCAGCCGCCTTGATGCGTTTCTCGATAACAGACCACGGAGTCATAAGGTCGCTCATGGAGATGATGCAGAAGTCATGCCCGATAGGCGCACCAAGCAAGGATGCCGCCTTCTGAAAAGCACTAATGCCCGGATATGACACAATCTCAACATCCGAGTTCCTTTCACGCTTCATCTCATAGATGAGAGGTGTCATGCCATAGATACCTGCATCACCACTTGATATTACGCACACGTTCTTGCCCTCTTCCGCGAGTTCGAATGCCTGAATAGCCCTGTCACGCTCTTTCTTCATTCCAGTATCCACGCATTCCGTTCCCTCACGAAGGTAAGGCTCAATAAACTGGAAGTAGTATTTATATCCTACCACCACGTCACACTCGCCCACAGCCTTCAAAACCGCAGGTGTGATATCTTCTGGAGAACCAGGACCTATGCCGCAAATTGTAATCATAAGAAAAAGACCAGCCCCTAACCCCGACCCTTCCCCCGCTCGGGGGAAGGGAGTAGTTACACTCTTCAGAATTAAGGAGCAATTAAAACGTTATTTTTAAGCCTTCATTACTATCCACTCCCTTCCCCCGGGCGGGGGAAGGGTTGGGGTTAGGGGCTACATTGTGAGTTTGAGACTCACATACCCCGCTCTTCCCGGATTAACCGTTGAGAAGTTAGAGTTCCAGTATGAGGTGTCGCGCTTGTTGAAGATATTCTCGATACCGATACCAGGCTCAAGAGTGAAATTCTTCAAGGCGATAGTATGCTTCGTGTTCAAGTCCCATTGTGAGTACGCAGGAGCATAGCCGTAGGTGCTTGAATAGCGCTCGCCCTGGATATGTCCGTTGAGGTTGATGTTCAGATGATAGTTCTTCCAACTCCTGTCCCAAGTCACATTCACGTTGCCTACATTCCTCACGCACTTGTCAACAGGTGTCTTGGTGTATTCATACATCTGAGTATCAGAATTGAGACTCATCGTCTCTGCCTTCGAATCCGTATAGGTATATCCACCCCCGAGAGCAAAGCCACCCGGAAGCAGGAACTTCACGTTCATACTCAAGCCCTTGACCGTAGCCTTGTCGATATTGTCACGCTGACGAATTGTTGTCCAACCGTCCTCGTATATTGCCGTAAGCTTGCTGCTCGCATCAATCTCGCTCTGTCTCATAGTGCGATAGTTGATCATATTGCGAATCTTATTCACGTATGTGCTGATGCTCGCGCGAACCCACTCGTTTGAATACTCGGCATTCAAATTCCAGAAGTCATTCTTCTCAGGCTTCAGATTCTCGTTGTTCAGAGTATATCGCTTGTTGGTCTTTGCCTGATCCGTTGCATATAATTGCGACAAGGTAGGTGTGCGGTAGCCTCCTGCATAGCTTGCACGAAGTCTGAAACCTCCTGCGTGGAAGAACAGAGCGGCATTTGGCGTGAAGTGAGAACCGAAATTGCTGTTATGCGTATATCTGAAACCTGCCACAGCCTCCAGCATATTGCAAATCTGTATCTCGTCCTGAGCAAAGAGATTTGAAGTGTTCATGCTCTCAGATTCAATATTATCCGATACACTCTTCAGATTCTCCTGAACGAGTTCCACACCTCCCGACAGCTTATTCCAAGAGTTCAACCTAAAAATTCCCTTCAAGGTCTCGTTCCAGTAATGCGTACGTTTTCTCGATTCGCTATAAGCCTCTGCATCAAGCGTTTGCCAATAGTCATACTCAGAATTGAAGTTATCATTATAGATATCAAGATACACATGAGTATTCTTGTTAGGCGTCCAGCGTGCTCCTGCCCCTACATTATACGACTGATGATGCAAGTCGTAGGTATATGCCTGCTTCGACGTATATTCGTATGTCGTCTCGCCTGTCTCCTTGTCGGTCTTAGCCTTCTGGGTATAGTAGCTTGCCAACTGCGGACGTTTTGTATTATGGTCATAGAGATTTCCGCGGGCATACACATCAAACTTCTCAGAGAATCGCCATTCCAGCCTCTCGCTTATATTCTCCGAACGGAAGCCCTGTGACATTGGTCTGCCAGTAAGCTTTGGAACAGACACATCGCCCTCCATAAACTCCTGATAGTTGTTCACCTGCCAGTTGTCTGCCTGACGATGGTTATACGATGTATAGCTTGAGAACTTCCCTTGGGTAACATCCACGTTCACATCCTGATCAAAGCGCCCTTTGCTTGAGAAGCGTGTCCTGCTCGTCACGTCAACAGGCTTCTTGCTCTCGTCGGTAATGATATTGATAACTCCCGCTATGGCATCTGAACCATACAGGGCACTTGCTGCCCCCGAGAGTATCTCTATTCGCTTTATGTTGTCAATACTGATACGATCCCAGCGGTCATCGCCACTCACGCGCTTTCCGTTCTCCAGAATCACGATATAGTCATCGCTCACGCCATTGAAGTTCACGAATGTTCCCATACCATTAGTATGCGTCGTAATGTCAGAACTCAACTTTGTCAAAGCCTCCTGAAGACTCGTAACCTGAGCGTCCTTCAGTTCTTTTGCTGAGATAACCTTAACGGCTATCGGAGTGTTATCCGCCTTGTGATACGTTCCGGTGCCCGTCACAGTTACAGGGTTCAGTTCCACATTCTTTTCTGACTGTGCATTAGTATTTACAGCCAAAGCTGAGATTACAGTCAAGAATAATAATTTTTCTTTTTTCATAAATCACTTCCTCATCTCCCGAGGAATTTTTCATTTAGTTTTGGCTTATGTTATTAAATCACTTAATGTATTGTATACTTCAATTTTAACAGCAAGCTGTTTTTTAACTGACAATAATTTGCAATCTGCGCAATCTTTTCAATCTTTATATTTTTTTATTGGATCAAGATTGGTAAGATTGGGAACTTGCGAAGCTTGGTGAGCCTTAGCGAACAATTATCGTCAGTTCAAGCACCAAAGGTGCGTTTATCTTGAAATCCTCAATTCCGACACAAAGATAATTCATTTTTCAGACACGAGCAAGAAATAACCGCATTTTTTATCAAAAGAAGCTAAATTGTTTTTGAGAAAGCAAATTATCAGTAATATTTACACGCAGAGGCACAGAGACGCAGAGTTTTTTTGACCACAGAACGCACGGAATAAACGAATATTCTTTTTATCAAGAATTAGAGAATTAGCGAATTTTGAATTAATGCGAAGAAGAGAATATTGCTACTTGCGTAGCATTAGGGAATAGGCGTGATTGGCAGGAGCGCAAGCGACATTTCTCAAATTCTCTAAAAATCCCCCCAAAAAACCTTCTCTAATTTCTTCCCTATGGTCAGAGGGTCTTCGACAAATCTCTCAAATTCTTGACAGAAAAAATTGGGGATTTTGGAACTTTTCCGCGAAATAAATTTGGGGATTTTGGAATTTTGGCCTTTTTTATCATTTGAGAAAGCATAATGCCAAGCTCGAAATTGCCTGGAAGGCAACACTATGAGTAACCGAGGTGCATACTCGACGAGGGAGAGGATGCCCTCGGAAAAATACTGCGACCACATTACAAGCCTGGAAGGCTGTACATGATTGGAATTTACTCATGCTTTCACTATGTACTGCCCTCCAGACAGAAGGAGGATTACAGGCTTAATCCCCCGCACATTCTCGTTTCACTCGCATCTACGGGGTTACTAAGAGTATAGCCTTCCAGGCTTTTTCTTTCCCTTCTTCATCCTTTGACAGTCCCTTGTTCCGCTGGGCAGGCGACGGAGGAATACAGGCGGAAAATGGAACTTACTACGGACTTTACTTGGGACTTACATGGGACTTGCTTCGGACGCTTCCGAGCAATTAAGCGCCCCATCTCTCGTTTCATATTGCAAAAGTACGAAATAAAAAATTAGCGAGTGGACGTTAGCGGACGTTAAGGGACGATAAGGGACTTTTCGCGACGATGTTTAGCATATTTTAACACATAGGCAACAAAGATACAGAGAATATCAAACTTTGCGACTCTGCGACTTCGCGTTTATATTTACCCGGACGCTTCCGAGCAATCATGTACACACTCATTCCGTTTCATATTGCAAAGGTACGAAATTCAGAATTAATGGTTAGGACATAGCGTGAATAAGTGTGCAATAACGGGACATTTTCCTAATCTTTTTTCGAACGCTAAGACACAAAGGCGCTAAGATTAATTTTTGACCACGGAATAAACGAAAATATTAATCTATGTTCAAAAAGATATTAATGTCAGAATTAACGTTTTAATTTGTGTCCTAATTAATGTTTCGCCGCAAGGCTTTTTTTCTTGCAACATTAATTGAACGTTAATTTAGACGTTAATTGAAACATTAATTTTCTGGAATAAATTTTCTGGTCATCGTGAAGAACTTGCTTTAGCTTGATGAGCCTTAGCGAATAATTTTCTTGAAAGCCCCCAAGCACCGCAAGGTGCGAATTCCGTTCCTTCCGTGTCTTCCGTGGTCATATTCTCTCGTAACATGCGAAGAGTGACAGATAGTCTCAACAATCTTGTCCAACAGGTCCTTTTTCTACACTTG
>CAMJKP010000002.1 GCA_946406435.1 uncultured Prevotellaceae bacterium
AGTCGGAGAGGTGGCGGAATTGGTAGACGCGCTACTTTGAGGGGGTAGTGTCAATTGTGACGTGGGAGTTCGAGTCTCCTCCTCTTCACTTATTTTGCGGAAATAGCTCAGTTGGTAGAGCACAACCTTGCCAAGGTTGGGGTCGCGGGTCCGAGTCCCGTTTTCCGCTCCAGTTTTGAAGCCTCTTTTTTAGAGGCTTTTCTTGTTTATAGACGTTTTTAATTTATTATTCCAATTGCCCATGAACTTATACCTTAGATATTTTGATAGTGAATTGTTGGTTTCAAGTGTTGATGAAGCCATAGATTTCCTTTCTTCTATTTCAGAGATAAATATGACACGTGAGCTGGAGAAAGACTTGCGTGACTATGCAGCTGCTAACGTATATTATCCAAAGAGATATAAGGTACGTCCGCGCGTATATTTCATCGTGATCAAGACCGAGGCTGCTACAATGGAGGACTTCAAGGCTAAGAAGGCTTTGCGTCCTATGGAGCGTGTCAATAAGGGAGAGAGTCCTATTGTCGTAGCTCTTAATGACGAGCGCTATGGCTGGTATGAGGGAAAGCTGGATTTCAAGCGTGTGGTTGTTTCACCTGCTACTGGTAAGTGTGAGTATCGTGACACTTCATTTGTAGCTCAGTGTAAGGCAATGTCTGGTTTGGATGCTTACAACCGCATCTGTGACCATCTGCTTACCCGCGTGGATTCACGTTCTCAGTTCCCTTCTCCAAAGGGAAAGAACTATTCTTTCAAGTATCTTGGTGCCTGCAAGCCTGAAGCATGAATAAGGTGATGCTTATAGGAAATGTGGGTAAGGATCCTGATGTTCACTACTATGACTCTGATCAGGCTGTGGCTCAGTTGAGACTTGCAACGACGGAGAAAGGCTATTCTCTGCCTAATGGAACTCAAGTGCCTGACCGTACGGATTGGCATAACCTTGTGTTCTATCATCGTCTGGCTAAGGTCGTGGAATCGTATGTACGTAAAGGCGATAAACTCTATGTGGAGGGACGTTTGAAGTATCGTGTGTACGATGATGCCAAGGGACAGAGACAATATACTACGGAGATAGTTGTTGACAGCATGGAAATGCTTACACCTAAATCACAGCGTCCTAATATGGAGTCCTCTCCGCAGGGTGCAGCCTTTGAATAATTCAATAGGCTGTGTCGTAGGTTCATGGATTTAAACTTTATGATTAATGTTTGATTTAATAGTAGACCAAATATCACAGGTAACGCTGCACGCTCCCTCTTTGAGCGTGCTGTGTTCGTTGGTGGGTGTATGTGTTCTTCTATTGCTTTCAGGCTTTGCCAGCGGTTCTGAGATTGCGTTCTTCAGTCTTACACCGAAGGAACTCTCAGAGTTGAATCCTGATCATAGCTCCCGTGATAAGAGTATTCAGATGTTGCGCGATGATAGTGAGCGAACTCTTGCAACGATTCTTATTACAAACAATTTTGTCAATGTCACTATAATCATGCTGTGTAACTTCATCTTTGCACGTGTGGTTGATTTCGGTGAGGCATATTGGTTGCAGTTCCTTTGCATCACGGTTTTATTGACATTCCTTCTCTTGCTTTTCGGTGAGATAATCCCGAAGGTGTATAGCCGTATTTCTCCGTTGACATTCTGTAGGAGAGCGGTGAGAGGCATACTTTTCTTCAGACAGATTTTCTGGCCGATAGAGACAATTCTCCTTTCAAGTGGAATGTTAGCAGAGAAGGTTGTTCAGGCTAAGAATCACGTACTTAGCGTTGATGATCTTGAACAGGCACTTGAACTTACAGACAAGGAGGAAATAAAGGAAGAGGAGAGCATGCTCCAGGGAATTATCCGTTTTGGAGATGAGATGGTTCGTGAGGTTATGACCAGTCGTCAGGACATCGTGGGACTTGATATCAAGAAGACATTTGCGGATGTGCTGAAGAGCGTGACTGAGAATAACTACAGCAGAATACCAGTTTGGCAGAACACTCAGGACAATATCCGTGGTGTGCTCTATATCAAGGACCTGTTGCCTCATATTGACAAGCCAAAGAATTTCCGTTGGCAGAGTCTTATCCGTTCGGCTTATTTTGTTCCTGAGACAAAGAAAATTGACGACCTGCTTCGTGAATTCCAGCAGAACAAGGTTCATATAGCTATTGTGGTGGATGAGTTTGGAGGTACAAGTGGTTTGATAACGCTTGAGGATATACTTGAGGAAATTGTAGGTGAGATAAATGATGAGTATGATGAGGAAGAGATGCAATACACCAAACTCGCGTATAACACCTATGTCTTTGAAGGCAAGACTCCGTTGACCGACTTTGCCCGCTTGCTTAACATTGACGATGAGTTCTTTGATGAAATAGAAGACTCTGACACTTTGGCAGGATTGCTCCTTGAGCTTAAGGGAGACTTCCCAAGCATCCATGAGGTGCTGAAGTTCAAGAACCTTACATTTGAGGTGCTCAAGAAAGAACAGAGAAGAATCTCAAGAGTGAAGGTTACAGTAGGTGAGGAAGAGTAGGGAAGTGGTGAGAAAACAGAATGTTTGCCTTATATTAAAACCTAAAGATAATTTGATATGTTCAAGAAACTCATAGCATTGCTTAAAGATAAGCCTCGTTTATACGAAATAGTATTTGGGTCTGAGACTCCTACAGCAAGGAAGTTTGATCTAATGGTAATCATTGCTATCTCGGTAAGCTTGATAGTGATGTTCGTGGAAAGTCTGCAGATTGTGGACGGCCGTTTCAAATTTGCGTTGGAGATAATAGAAGGGTGCCTGACCGTATTCTTTACGGTAGACTATCTCCTTCGTTTGTATTGCTCACCAGTAAAGCGTGACTATGCACTCAGCTTCTTTGGTGTGATAGATTTTCTTGCAACGATTCCTCCATATCTTGCGCTTCTCTTTCCTGCAGCCCGCTATATGCTGGTATTCAGGGCATTCAGGTTTATCAGGGTTTTCAGGATATTCAAGCTGTTCTCTTTCATCAATGAGGGATTCCTGCTTCTTGAGTCAATCAGAAGGAGTATGACGAAGATTCTTGTGTATTTCCTCTTTGTGTGGATATTGGTTATCTGTATTGGTACGCTGATGTTCATCATGGAAGGAAACTCTTCTGAGAGCGCTTTCTCTGATCTCCCAACCTCAATCTATTGGGCTATCGTGACAATGACGACCGTAGGTTATGGAGACATAGTTCCTGTGACGGCTACGGGTAGGTTCCTGTCAGGCATGGTTATGATTCTTGGCTATACTATTATTGCTGTGCCAACGGGTATCGTGTCTGCAACGATGGTTGATTTGACCAAGGAAGCTGTAAAGGATGGTCTCTGTCCGAGATGTGGTGGCAAGGTGGATGATGAAGACCGCTTTTGCAAGCATTGTGGGGAGAAGTTATAAGAGACCCACCCCTAACCCCTCCCATAAAGGGAGGGGAATATATAGTAAGCTAAACATTAAAAAAGAAATATAAAAATCATGCCCAACTCTTTATGATATAAATCTATCTACTCCCCCCCCTTTATGGGAGGGGTAAGGGAGTGGGTCTTAAAATTAATGACTTATGAAACTAAACGGAAGACGTGAAAGTAGCAATGTGGATGATCGCCGTGGTAAGGCATCAGGTATTGCAGGTATAGGTGGCCTTGGAATAGGCGGAATTATAATCTATCTGTTATTCACATGGATATCGGGAGGTGATATGTCTCAGGCTGTACAGAGTGTTGCTGAGCAGCAGATGAGTAATGTTACAACCCAGTCGAATAATGGTCGTGAGTTTACGGCTGAGGAACAGGAACTCGCAAAGTTCTCAAGTCAGATACTTGCCGGTACTGAGGATGTATGGACAGAGGTGTTCCGTGGCATGGGTAAGGAGTATGTTCCACCTAAGATGGTGCTCTATACAGGTAGTGTGAATACAGGTTGCGGTAATGGTCAGGCTTCTATGGGACCTTTCTACTGCTCTGCAGACCAGTGTCTGTATATCGACCTTTCATTCTTCACTTCTATGAAGAAACAGCTCGGTGCAGATGGTGATTTTGCCTATGCTTACGTCATTGCTCATGAGGTAGGTCATCATGTGGAGTATCTGCTTGGAATTCTCGACAAGGCTCACGCTCAGATGAGAAAGCTGTCAAAGGCAGAGTCAAACAAGGTGAGTGTACGTACTGAGTTGCTTGCTGATTTCTATGCAGGTGTTTGGGCATATCACGATAATAAGCGTTTCCAGTCGCTTGAGGATGGAGATATCGAAGAGGCTATCAACTGTGCTCATGTGATAGGTGACAACTATCTGCAGGAGAAGGCTCAGGGATATTCAATGCCAGAATCATTCACTCATGGTACCTCTGCTCAGAGAATGAAGTGGCTGAAGCTCGGCCTTACAACTGGCGATATGAGCAAGGGTAGAACCTTTGAGGTATCGGAGAAGGATTTGTAAGCCTCACCGAGATTATTGCGAAACTCCAGTTCGTTTCTTGTCCCGTAGTTCCTTGTCTGTTCCGTCCTTTGCCCTCCGCGCGAAAATGGGACTTACATAGGACTTACATAGGACTTACATGGGAGTTAAGAGTGACCTTCGTTCTTCACTTATCTGATGCAAAGGTACAAACTTTTTCCCACACTTCAAATAGTTGTCCCATGTTTCGGAGCATCGTGTCCCGAATGTCGGGATTAGGCCTTTAGGGAGTAAGCAGAAATGAGGTGATAAATGGAGTAATGCATTTTTTTCGAGGTAACAAGGTAACATGGTAACACCCGAAATCAAAATGTTACCTTGTTACCTGTTACCACCATAAAAATTATATATATATGTTTTTCTCTCTAACCTCTAATCCCTAACCTCTCCACTCTAACCCCTAACCCCTAACCTCAACCCCCTAAACCTGCTATCCCTTCTAAAGGCCTTTACTATATAATATATTTTTTATTTCTTAGGAAGGATATGTATATAAGTATCGCGCGAGCGTGCGATATGCTGAGTGAGAGGTAACGGGTAACAAGGTAACATTTTCTTGAAAATATGCATACAATTCAACGAGGTAACAGGTAACAAAGTAACATCTCACAAAAAATAATGCGACATTAATGTGAACTTCTCTAATTAAGAACACGTTAATGTCGCATTAATATTTCAATCGTAGATTTATTTCAAATTCTCCGCAGCTTTCTTATCAGCTTCTGCTGCTTTCTTGTTCGCATGCTCATTGGCTTGCATGGCATTGGTCTTGCGATGATAGCCTTGTATTACGCCATTATGCATGAGGACGAGAGTGTCGTTTGTAAGCTTCACATAGTCGAGAGTGTCGAAGGTTGGCTTTGGAGGCTTTGCATCCTTGTTGTCTTCTGTTCTTGGTACTCTTTTTTGAGATACAAGAATCAGTCGTCCGTTCCATGAGAACCACTGAACATAGTGTTTTACCTCCGGGTATTCAACAGGACTGTCCTCGTCAGCTCCTGCACTACGTCTAACCCTTCCTACAGGCTCTGCGTTGTGGCTTCGCTTGAGTGAGAAACCATATTCGCGTGGCACCATGTACAGCGCTCTCTCTGAGTCAGGAATCTGTTCCATGATGGTTTTCTCCATCTTCTTCTGCATACGTTTGCTGAGATTCTTGAAGTCCTTGAAGGTTGGCATGACTGTGTATGTCCAGGTGCCTTTGAGCTGGTCAAGATTTACAACCGTAGTGGCAACCGTGGTGTCCTCCTTGTCGAGTACTAGACCTACCCAGTCGCCTATTTCCGGATGACCGATAATCCTATGATTCTTATGGGCATCTATACAGGAGTATTTGACTGGATCATCACCGCTGAATGGGTATACAACGATGTTAGAATCGGATGTTCCTTCACATGCAAGACCATAGATCATGGAATCGCCGACAATCAGTTTTGATACATCGACAGGTGCCTCGACGTTAGCGGTTGGCTCTTCTTTCTTTCCGCAGGAAATCATCGTCAGAAATGCTGCGAAAGTGGCAAAAAACAAGTATTTAATCTTCATGAAATAGTTGTTGTATTTGTTTTCAATGTGCAAACTTACACATTTTTTTTCAAATTATCGATAGTATGCCCTGTTTTTTTGTTAATAAATATGTTATAAGGTCGTTTTTGTCATTTTTTTTTCTTACCTTTGCAGATTATTTGTGGATTGTAAAACATTTTTTAATGTTGTTTTAGCAACAAATAGGGAATATTTGTGTTATATTATTAATAATATAAAGTAAAAAGATTATTCATTAAAATGAAAAGATATCTCTTCGCGCTGCTTATTGCAGTAATCAGTTTTTCTACAGTATCGGCTCAGTCGTCCATGTCGGATGATCAGGTAATGCAGTTTGTGATCAAAGAGCATACTGCAGGTACTTCACAGGCTCAGATTGTTACAAAACTCATGCAGAAGGGCGTGGATATCAATCAGATACGCCGTATTAAGGCAAAGTATGAGCGTCAGAGCAAGAATGGCGGTCTTGGACTTGTGAAGGACGAGACGGTAGGCAGGACTGAGGATGGTTTGCGTACAAATAATGGCGATACCAAGGAATCTCTTGCTCAGAGGAGTATCATGAAAAAGAATAAGCTGAAGAACAAGAAGAAAAATAAGAACGGTCAGCAGCAAAAAGAAGTGAACGATAATAGTTCGCAGAGAGTTGGTGCCGTGAAGACTGCCAGAAAAACTGGTGTTAATGGTACTTACGATGAAGAAGATGATGAACTTTATGACGAGATGAACAATGGGGTAGTGGATCTGCTCGGTGAAGAGTTCCTTCCAGAAGACCTTCTGATGGAGGAGGAAGATCCTACGCTCTATCGTGGTCGTAAGGTGTTCGGTCGTGATATCTTCAATAAGGAAGACCTGACCTTTGAGCCTGTCATGAATATCGCTACTCCTCAGAGCTATGTTGTAGGTCCTGGTGATGAGGTAAAGGTGGATATCTATGGAGCTTCTCAGAAGTCAACAGTATATACCGTAAGTCCGGATGGCGATATCGTTATTGAAGGATATGGTCCGATAAATATCAGCGGATTGACTGTAAAACAGGCAAATGCACGTATTCGTTCAACTCTTGGTTCACGTTATAGCAGCAGTTCTATCAAGATGACTCTTGGTCAGACACGCACTATTACCGTGAATGTGATGGGTGAGGTGCAGAATCCTGGAACCTATTCACTTTCTGCCTTTGCAAGCGTGTTCCATGCACTCTACATGGCTGGTGGTGTTAGTGGTATTGGTACTCTCCGTAACATCAAGGTGTTCCGTAATGGCAAGGAGATAAGCGTTGTGGATGTATATGACTATATCCTCAATGGCAAGCTCTCAGGTAATGTCCGTTTGCAGGATAATGATGTTATCGTTGTAGGTCCATACGAGTGTATCGTGGATATCGCAGGTAAGGTAAAGCGTCCTATGTACTATGAGATGAAGAAGGACGAGAGCGTTCAGACTTTGTTGAAGTATGCTGGATATTTTGCTGGTGATGCCTATACAAAGTCAGTTCGTGTCA
Source organism: uncultured Prevotellaceae bacterium (assembly GCA_946406435.1). Taxonomy (GTDB): domain Bacteria; phylum Bacteroidota; class Bacteroidia; order Bacteroidales; family Bacteroidaceae; genus Prevotella. The sequence continues at coordinate 7,507 of CAMJKP010000002.1, forward strand.
TTCGTAAGAACGGTAGCCGATATGGTGTGTTCAACGTTCAGGAGTTTGATATGAATTCTTTCCATCTTGCTGATGGTGACTCTGTTACTGTTGATTCCATCATTCCTCGCTATGAGAATATGGTTGAGGTGAAAGGTGCTGTGTTCCGTCCTGGTATGTACCAGTTGGGTGGCAATATCACTACCGTACGTTCGCTCATCGAGAGTGCTGACGGACTTATGGAGGATGCGTTTACCAATCGTGGTGTAATCCATAGAATGAAGGAGGACAGGACGCTTAAGGTTATAAGCGTTGATGTTCAGGGCATTCTTGACGGAAAAACAGCCGATATTCCTTTGCAGAATGAGGATGTGCTCTTTATTCCTTCAAAGTCAGAGCGTCAGGAAAACCGTACTATCACAATCCATGGAGAGGTGCTTTATCCTGGTGTGTATAAATATGCAGATAATGAGACTCTTGAGGACTTCGTGGTTCAGGCTGGAGGCTTGAAGGAGTCAGCTTCTACTGTAAGGGTTGATATTTCTCGAAGAGTGTCAAACCGTAAGGCTCTTACTCGTGATTCTGTTATTGCCAAGACATATAGCTTTGCTTTGAAGGACGGCTTTGTCGTTGATGGACAGCCTGGTTTCACTCTCGAACCATACGATGAGGTTTATGTAAGAAAGAGTCCGAGCTATTCAGTTCAGCAGAATGTAAGTATCGTTGGTGAGGTGAACTTCCCTGGAACATATGCACTTACAAAATCAGAGTCACGCTTGTCTGACCTTGTGAAGGCATCAGGTGGTGCAAATCAGCTTGCTTATGTCAAGGGTGCACGACTTGAGCGTCGCATTACTCCAGAGGAGCGTACACGTATGGAGCAGGTGTTGAAGATGGCACAGTTCCAATCAGCAACAGAGGAAGATACGATTGATATCAGCAAACTTGATATTGGTGATACATATTATGTAGGTATTCAGCTTGACAAGGCTCTTGAAGCTCCGGGTTCTGACTATGACCTGACACTTCGTGAGGGTGACCGTATCATCGTTCCTGAATACACCAATACGGTAAAGGTGAGTGGTAACGTGCTTTATCCTAACACCATAGCATACAAGAAAGGAAAAGGTGCACGTTATTATGTGAACCAGGCTGGTGGCTGGGGTATTCGTGCCAAGAAGGGCAGTACTTATATCGTTCACATGAATGGTACTGTCAATCAGATGGGTAAGGGCGAGAAACCGACCCCTGGTTCAGAGGTTATTGTACCAACAAAGGCTAAGTCGGAAGTTAATAAACTCCAGATGTGGCTTGCTGTCGGTTCATCAACTGCCTCTATTGCGACAATGCTTGTTTCTATTGTTAACTTGACAAGAAGATAATTAAATACTATAAATGAAGAAACCTGTTTTCGCTCTGTTGTGCCTGTGTTGTACATCGGCATTGGCTCAGAGCAATTCTGGAGATTCTCTTTCCATAGGATTGGAAATGCAGGGATCATACAGTAATTCACGGACTCCCCTTTGGCTAAACGCTAATAAATATGGTCTGAGCAGTCTTACTGCTTCGAATGGCTATGTGCGTGGCATGGCTACATATAATAAGGAATTTCTGGATGGAGACCTTAATCTGCAGGTGGGTGCTGACGTTGCACTTCCTGTTGGATATAAGATTGAGGGATATAAATCATATACTCAGAAGTTCATTATTCAGCAGGCATTCGCTGAGGTGAACTGGAAATATGGTGTTCTCACAATAGGTTCAAAGCAACAGCCTATGGAACTGAAGAACAACGAATTGTCAAGCGGTTCACAGACTCTTGGTATAAATTCTACACCTGTTCCTCAGGTACGACTTGGCCTTAATCGTTATTGGGCAATTCCATATACAAAGGATTGGCTTAGTATTAAGTCTCACATCGCATTCGGTATAATGACCGATGCACCTTGGGAAACTGTTTGTGCTAAAGGAAGCGTATACAAATACAATCGCTATACCCGCTATCATCAGAAAGCAGGGTACCTTCGTGTCGGTAATGAGGAGAAATTTCCGTTTTCTTTGACTCTTGGACTTGAGATGGGAACGCAGTTTGGAGGAAGCGCGTATCATTTTGTTGGAACAGATGAGCAGGGCGCTCAGGTTCAAAATCTGAAACTGTCTCATAGTCTGTCAAGTTATTTCCATGCGTTCACAGGTACTGGATCTGATGCTGGTGAGGATAGATTCTCTAATGCAGAGGGAAATAATCTTGGAAGCTGGGTTGCCCGACTCAACTGGAACGACGAGAATATAGAGGTAGGTGCATATTTCGACCATTTCTTTGAGGATCATTCCAGTATGTTCTTCTTGGACTATGACGGCTATGGAAGTGGTGCGAATCGTGATGTGAAAGAGGATAACCGCTATTTCCGTTACGACCTGAAGGATGCACTCGTTGGTATCGACGTGAAGCTGAAGAAATTCCGCTATGTGAATCAGGCTGTCGTTGAATTCATCAATACGCGCTATCAGAGTGGTCCTATTTACCATGACCATACAGCATCGGTACCGACTCATATATGTGGTAGAGATAGCTATTATAACCATGCCACCCTTCCTGGATGGCAGCATTGGGGACAGGTTATCGGAAATCCATTGTTCACGTCTCCTATCTATAACGGAGATGGATATATCGGTGTTAGGAACAACCGTTTCAAAGCATGGCACTTTGCATTGGCTGGAGATCTGGCTGATGGCCTGCACTATCGTGCGAAACTTACTTGGGAAAAGGGCTGGGGAACTTACGATAAACCGTTCTATCAGCCAAAGACAACGACCTCCATGCTGGTGGAAGCTACATATTCATTTCCTAAGCTGAGTGTTATGAATGGTTTCTCTGTCACTTTAGCGTATGGATCAGATTCCGGTGACTTACTTGGAGATAACTCTGGTATGCAGGCAACTGTAAGATATCAAATAAAATAGTAAACGATGAAACACTTGTTATATATATTCCTCTTCTTCGTCGTTTTGTTGTCTTCATGTGAGACAACATCGTCGGAAAATGGTGAACTTGATAATATGTGGTATTTGACCACGGTTGATTCCTTGTCAAATGGAAAGACTGTGGATTATCGTACTAAACGCATTTTCTGGTCTTTTCAAGGCACGCTCATGCAGACAAACTGTGTTGACAGTATGAATCAGTTCTATATGTATCGGTTCGAGAAGAAAGACGGACAGCTTATCGTAAAGTCACCATTCAAGTATGACCGTGTAACGGATGACTGTATGATTACAGAAGAGACACTTGACATTATAAGGATGTATGGTGTCAATTCTCTTACAGATACATTCAAGATAGAGAATATCGGTAATAGCCGTATGGTTCTTAAAGATAGCAGGCTTCGACTGCATTTTGAGAAATATTAGTTTGGGAGGTTAGAAAGTTAGAGGTTAGAAGGTCAGCATCGCTAATGGGCATTGTTCACAAGCTCACCAAGCTAAAGCAAGTCCGACCTGAGAACCTTAAAACCTAAGAACCTTAGAACCTTTAAATATATGTTTTCTTTCAATACCATAAAGAAGAGTTTCAAGACTGATGACAGGCGTTCTGCTAATGTCGTCAGAAATTCTTTTATATCTGGTATCCTGAAGATTGCAACATTGGCATGCTCCCTGTTGATGGTTCCTGTAACGATAGACTATCTTAATCAGGAGAACTATGGTATATGGATGGCTATGACGTCCATTCTCTATTGGTTCGTATTCCTTGACGTGGGGTTGGGTAATGGACTGCGCAATTATCTTGCAGAAGCTATTTCGCGCAATGACATGCTTAGTGCCCGTTCGTATATAAGTACGGCATTCATCATGCTGTCAGGTATTTCTGTAGTCTTGGCATTTGTCTTCATTCCTTTGGTATATGTGTTTGACCTAAACGAGGTCTTCCATACCACCTCGATTCCAGGGGCAGAGCTTGCAAAGGTATTGGTCATAGCCGTAGCATTCTCTCTTATCCAGTTTGTTGCAAAGAATGTTGGTATGATATATATAGCCATGCAGAGATATGCAATAAGTGATTTTATCACGTTTCTTGGTTCTGTGTCCTCTTTGGCTGTTGTATTTCTGATGACCAAGACAATGTCTCCAGACCTTGCAAAGGTAGTTGCTGCTTTTTGTGGAATGCCTGTGCTGATGTTTTTATTGGCATCTATACATCTTTTCATCAGATACCCGCATCTGCGTCCTTCGTTCAACTGCATCAATTTCCCTGTAGCAAAGAAAATAGTAGGCAAGGGACTGGGCTTCTTCGTTATACAGATTACGAGCTGTCTCGTGATTTTTGGTTCTGCCAATATATTTATATCCCATTATTGCGGTCCGGAGCAGGTCACAGTTTATAATGTCTCGTTCAAACTGTTCAATGTACTGATCATTATTTACACTATTCTCATTTCTCCGTTATGGAATGCATATACTGATGCAGCAGTCAAGGGAGACTATGAATGGATAGGCCGTTCGTTCAGACGTTCACTTATGCTATGGGGAGGAAGCGTAGTTGCAGGCTTGATAATGTTGGCTTTGAGTGGTATATTCTTTAAGTTATGGATAGGCGATAGCGTTGATATCCCTCTGTCTGTTTCTGTCTGTGTATGTATCTATGTGTGTATGTTCAACTTCAACAACTGCGTGACATACCTCATCAATGGTCTTAATAAGATACGTGTACAGATTATAACCTCTGTTATTGCCACCTTGCTATATCTTATATGTATATATGTCATAAGAGACAGATATGGTATCATTGGTATATCCCTGGCTATGACCGCAGCGTACTTTGTCATGGCTGTAGTACATCTGTATCAGTGCCGACTGCTTGTCAGTCAGAGGGCGAAGGGTATTTGGAACAGATAACCAGTCTGAAATTTATAAAGAATAATTGATAATGAACAAGATAAGTGTCATCACAGTTGTTTATAACAACGTAGCAGCTATCCGTCAGACTATGGAAAGCTTCTTTGCTCAGACATGGGCAGAGAAGGAGTACATTGTAATCGACGGGGGCAGTTCTGATGGTACTGTCGATGTCATTAAGGAATACTCCGACCGTTTGGCCTATTGGTGCTCAGAACCTGACGATGGATTGTATCACGCAATGAACAAGGGTATCTCCCATTGTACAGGCGATTGGATTATCGTACTGAATAGTGGTGACTTATTCGCTTTTTGCGATTCCCTTGAAAAAGCAATACTCAACACTCCAAATATCGATTCTGTAGATGTTATCTATGGAGACAGCATTGAGCGTGCTAAGGATACGGGAGATGTGTATTGTCCGTCTTCAGATGACCTGTCGGTAATGGACTATGAACCCATCTTTAGACATGGTTCCTCTTTATACCGGGCATCAGTTATGAAGAACCACTTGTATCAGACTGACAAGAAAGACATATACGGCTTTGCGCTTGACTGGCTTCTCATTCATGACTTATACAAGGAGGGCTATAGGTTTCAGCGAACAGATGCTATAATAGAACTGTTTCAGACCGAGGGCATTTCTAACGACCCTGTACTGAGTAGGAGGTACAATAAAATGATATGTCGTGGAAAGGACTTATCGGTGACTGATAGGCTGGGGCTAATGAAGGGAAAACTCATTGCTGGTTTCAAAAGGTCTGGGGTATATCGTTGGCTTGCAGCCTTCATGCTTGAGTATGTAGTAAACGATGTCATGCCTCATATCCCGTTTGGGACAGTCAGGAAAACATTTCTGAAGAAGTTTGGACTTTCAATAGGAAGTGGTTCTTTCATAATGAAGGATGTTTATTTTCTCTCATTGCCTAAAATCAGTATAGGTAAGCACTCACACATCAACAAGGGATGTTTGCTTGATGGAAGAGGTAGTATTGCCATTGGTAATAGTGTGTCTGTATCGTTTGGCGTAAAACTGCTGTCTGGAGGGCATGACCTGCAGTCGGAGACGTTCAGAGGTCGTTTCCTGCCCATACGAATAGATGACTACGTATGGATTGGTGCTAATGCTACTGTGCTTCAGAATGTGCATATAGGACAGGGAGCTGTGATATGTGCGGGGGCGGTTGTTACCAAAGATGTCGAGCCATATTCCATTGTAGGAGGTGTTCCTGCAAAGAAAATAGGTGAACGAAGTCATAATATAAAATATCAGTGTGATGGTTTTATGCCATTTACATAAATGGTACATGGTATATAGAAAATTGTACATATAATTATGGAAAATATAAAGACAAGGGAAATTGATGTAGTTGCAGTCTTCAAGGTGCTGTTAAAACAATGGCGCTATCTCGCTCGCTTTGCTGCAGTAGGTGCAGTAGTAGGAGTTATAGTGGCTTTGTGTACCCCGAAGAGTTTTACAGCAAGTGTGACTTTGGCACCAGAAATGAATTCTGGAGGCATAGGATTGAGTGGTAATCTTGCTGATATGGCTTCCAGTTTTGGTATCGATATTGGTGGAAAATCATCTGTGGATGCTATCTATCCGGAATTGTATCCGGATATCTTTGCAACGACAGATTTTCTGCTCTCCTTGTATGATGTTCCTGTGAGACTGAAGGAGGATGATACCGTCAGGAAGTATATTGACCATTTCAAGAAAGATCTGAAGATTCCGTTCTGGAACTATCCCAAGATATGGATTGCACAAATGCTAACTCCAAAGGAGGGGAATAATGGAAAGAATGGGGCTCGTGATCCGTTCAGACTTTCGAAGGAGGATGACCAGATTATTGAGGGTATGCGCAATTCTATTATCTGTACTGTTGATAAGAAGACGAGCGTTATCAATATCAATGTCATAGACCAGGATCCGTTGGTTGCTGCTATCATGGCCGACACCCTTCAACGCAGATTGCAGTTGTATATCACAGAGTATCGAACAAAGAAGGCACGTAATGACTATGATTTCTATAAGAAACTCTCGCAGCAGCTGAGACTTGACTACGAACGTTCACGCGAGATATATACTTCTTATGCTGATGCCAATCAAGGAGTTCAGCTACAGTCTTTACAGGTGAAGATTGAGGAACTGGAGAATAACATGCAGCTCAAGTACGACAACTACAAGAACAGTCTCGAACTGATGCGACAGGCACATGCCAAAATACAGGAGCGTACTCCTGCCTTTGTAATACTGGAACGTCCGCTTATGCCTCATAAGGCAAGTAGTGCCCCTCGTGCCCTTATCGTGCTGCTGTGGATTTTCCTCTTTGTTGTTGTCGGGGCAGCAAAGGTGATGTATAAAGAAAAAAAAGGAATAAATTAGAAAGTGAAAATAGTAAAGTTTCTATTTCTTTTTTGCCTTTCCGTACTGTTGTCATGCTCACAGGAGGATCCTATGGATTTCCATGGCAGACACTTCGACTATTCAACCCTCGAAGATGGTATTCCTGATTCTGTTCGGTATCATGTCAATCCGGAATTTCCTGTCAGGGTTGACTCTCTACGAGTACTTGCCATTGGCAACAGCTTTACGAATGATGCCATGCAGTATATGAATGATATGGTGGAAGCTTCGGGTATAGACAACGATAGGATATGCGTTTATTCGCTTACTGAAGGTTCTTCTGATTTCGATACGTGGGTGGGCAAAGACTATGTCTATACAGATTTTCAGTTGATGAAAGAAGCTGGTAAGGCAGAAATGAAGGACAGAGGTTCATTAGAGCAACTGCTCGGACAGAATTGGGATGTTATCGTCATACAGCAGTCGAGCACTCTGTCATACGACTGGAAATCATTTGCCAGTCTCAAGACTTTGCAAGAGAAATTGTTGGGTAACTGTACTAATCCGCTTGTGTGTCTTGCGTTTCAGTTGGTATGGAGTCATGACAAAATAGAGATGCCATACGTTCTCGAAGGAAATATCGCATGTTGCAAGAAGATGATGATGCGCTATGGCATTGACCTTATCATTCCTACTGGTATCGCCATTCAGAATGCAAGGAACACAAGGCTCAATGATGACAAGTATCTCACACGCGATTATTGGCATCTGAACAAAGGTATTGCACGCTATATAGCCACGGCAACATGGTTTGAGACCATCATTAAGCCAGTTTTCAATGTTTCTATGACAGATATTGCTTGTGTGCCTAATGGAGACTATACATCAGACGACATCGCACTTGCCCGTCAGTGTGTTACATCTGCTGTTGCGCATCCGCTAGAGTTTAACTTTTATGAGGAATGAAACGAAACAACATCTGGATTTCATAGACTTGGCAAAGGGAATATGTATTCTCTTTGTCGTGAGTTATCATGTGGATCAAGGAGAGTTGTTGTACAGGAATGAGTCGGTGAACACATTCTTTATGTCGTTCCGCATACCGTTCTATTTCATGCTTTCTGGACTATTCGTTTCCTTCACCCATGGCTATAAGAATTTCCTGATAAAGAAAGTAAACAGACTTGTTGTACCATGTGTGTTCTTCTTCTCTCTTACAGCCTTGTATGCCTTGTTATTCTCTGAGGTTAGGAAACAGCTTATAGATGAGGCAAATGGAGAGATATTCGACAGTTCACTTTATAACTTACTTATAAGTGAGAATGAAAAGTTCGACTATCCTAATATCCCAATATGGTTTCTTGTGTCACTGTTCACGACATACATGATATTCCTTTGTTTCGACAGGCTTACTAAGGGACGTAATAACTATATCGTGTTGGCTCTGTCGATTGCAATAGGGACTGTGGGATATCTGTTAAGTGCATACAATGTGCAGGTACCATGTTATATCGACTCTTCGATGACGTGTATGCCATTTGTGGCTGTGGGAAATATACTGAGGAAAAAGACGAATTTACTATATACTACCGACAGAAAGCTTATAATAGGTATAGCTGTTGCATGTATATTGATAACCGCGTGTGTATGTGGTGGTGATGTCACGTTTTATAGGAACGAATACAATACTACGATATTCTCGCTTTATTTTGCTGGATGCTTCGGAAGTATAGCCATGCTGCTCATTGCGAAGTTGATTGGATATTGCCCAATAGTAAACTATATAGGTAGGTATTCTATTATCGTTTTGGGTATGCATTCCTTTTTTATCGGATTGTTGACACCTGTTCTTACACGTCTGACACATGGTGACATCCTGATGACCAAGTCGGCACTCCTCATCCTTGTGGTTGGGGGATGTATAGGATGCATTTATGTGATGAGAAGGTGGGTGCCATGGTTTGTTGCACAGAAAGACCTTATATGATATATTCTATTCCATACGTACTCTTGACTGTATTCCTTGGATTGCTCGCCCTTCTTCACGAGAAATACAAGGATGATCCGAGTGTGCCTGTGAATATCACAGCCGTAGGCATTCTGATGTTCTTTGTGTTCTTCGGATTCCGTGGGTTCGTATTCCATGACTGGACGTCTTACTATGTAGAATTTGAGGAAATCGACGTTTATAAGCTTTCTACATACGAATTTGGAAATATCAAGGAACATGAGCCTGGATGGTTATTGCTGAGCATACTGTGTAAGGGAATAATAAATAATTATCACTTCTTTATCTTTGTCATCACACTTGCTGATGTGATTCTGTTTTGCAGGTTTTTGAAACGTTATACAGACAATATACTATTGTCTATGGTCATATTTTTGGCATTTGGAGGCTTTGCATCAATGTGTAACCTTCTCAGGAATATTCTGGCTATAATGATATTTGTCAATGCACTTCCTTATCTTGAAAAGAGGAAACCGATACCATATTTCCTCTTATGTGTGCTTGCATTCAGTTTTCACTATTCATCGATATTCTTCTTCCCACTATATTTCTTCCTTCACAGGCATACAAACAAGTATGTGTATCTTGCCATAGTCATAGTGTGCAATATTGTGTTTGTGCTCCATGTTCCCATTCTTCTCTCGCTTGTGAAGATATTCCATGTTGGAGGAGACTTCCTTGAAAGGAAAATAGAAGTCTATACAGAGACTACTGGTAGTAGAGGAGTTGGACTCGGTTTCTTGGAACGATTGCTAACCGCTCTCCTCATCTTCTGCTATTACGATAAACTTACAGGGGCTCGTAAGTCAAACTGTATGTTTGTCAATGCATTCCTGCTTTATCTCACCACTTTCTCGGCACTTAGTGAGTTTGATGAGATTGCAAAACGATTTAGTATCCTCTACCTTTTCTCCTATTGGATATTGTGGCCTGAGATACGCAAATGCTTTTACTTCCCGAATAACAGGTTGCTGTTTAATATCTTTCTCGGACTATACTGCGTGCTTAAGATTGTGACAACGGTGAACCATGTCGTAATGGAATATGATAACATACTGTTGGGCGGTATAAAGTCGTATCAAGAAAGGAAGTATATATTCTCTAAGGAATTTCAGAATCCTGATGAATGATGAATTAGGGGATATTGTTTAGTGTTCAACTCTCATACTGATTTATTGACTCTTACCCCAAAAAGAAAAAAAACAATGAGAAAAGTTCTATATATAACGTTCGCTAATGAGGAATCGGCTACAGGTGGCGGTCAGTGTGCTGGCCGTAACTTGGAATCCATTCAATGCCTTTTGGGGAAAGAAAACGTAGTGGACTATATATTGTCTCCGAAGAAAGACAGGTCGTTGATAGAGCGACTGTCAAGGTTTGTCGGGGTGATAAAGGGGTATATGGGCGGACTTACGGATGAACATGTCGCAAATATCATGAAAATGATTGACGATGGTGGGTTTACGGATGTGTTTATCGATAACTCACAGTTAGGTAGCCTTGCCAAATTCATTCGTAGAAAGCGTTCTGATATACGCATCTTCACGTTTTTCCATAACATAGAGCAAGACTATATGCAATCTGTCACAATTGAGAGTGGTGATTACAAACATGCTTTCTGGATACGAGGAGCAGCTATCAATGAGAAAGATGCATGCAGATATTCGGATTGTGTCATAGCTCTGAATAGGAAAGATGCCCTTAGAATGGCTGAGCTATATTCACGTGAGGCTGATGCTGTAATTCCAATAACTATGAAGGATAATTATCATGACATTTCCCAAGAACAGCTGATACCGTGCTCCAAATGTGGTACAAAAGAGGTTTTCTTCCTTGGTAGCTATTTCCCAGGGAATGTGAAGGGCTTGAAATGGTTTTGTGAAGAGATATTGCCAGAGGTGGACATACACTTCACTATTGCAGGGGCTGGAATGGATGCCTTCGCTAAGGATATCACCCTTACGGATAAAATAACCCTTTATAGTTTTGTTGATGATCTTACATCTCTATATGAGAATGCAGACTTTGTTCTTCTTCCGATTATATCAGGAGGAGGAATGAAGGTGAAGACTGCAGAATCCCTAAAGTATGGTAAGTTCCTTATTGGTACTCCAGAGGCATTTGAAGGTTATGACATTAATGACGAAATTGCATCTGTATGTACTAGTAAAAAGGAGTTCATTCGTCAGATAAACGCTTTCTGTCGCCCTTATAAATACAACATGGCATCGCGCGAATTGTTTAAGAAGAACCATTCATTCGATGTTTCATTGGAAACCTTTAAAAATATATTGGCTGTATGAACATTATTGTTGATGGACGACCGTTTGTTGCCTCGAGTGCTGGTATCTCTACATTCTTGAAATGTAGCCTTCAGGCATGGGCGTTGCAGCGTCCTAATGACCAGTTTATAGTCGCTCTTCCACGTGCTCTGGATAAAACATTCTCAGCTGATGCTATGCCATGCAATGTAAGGTTCGTAATGAAGACTAACAGCCTACTTCTCCGCCTTCCTAACCTTGTATGGCTCAATGTCGTATTTCCTTTTCTTGTTAGAAAGTACAAGGCGGATGTGTTCTATTCTGCATTACCATGCATACCGTTCTTCATGCCACGCAAGGTGAAGAAGGTGATTGTTGTTCATGATGTTGTCAATATAGAACACGCATCTACGATGGAATGGACGAATCGGTTATCTAATTTCTTTTTTTTCAGTCGTAGCGTGAAGAATGCTGATGTATTGTGGACTAATTCTCGCTATACTCGACAACGTATTGCCGAATATTATCCTGATATCAGGTGTAAGGAAATCTTTACAGGATGCGCAATTGATAATGGGGTATATCATAAGTTGAACATTACGGAATATGAGCGTACCCATCTTTTGACAAAATACAACATTCAAGGCGATTTCATGCTTTTTGTTGGATCACTCGAGCCACGTAAGAATCTGGAATTCCTGCTATCCATTATGCCGGAACTATACAAGCGTACCGGTAAGAAATTGGTCGTTGTTGGAGCTAAGGCTTGGCGCTCTTCATCCTTGAAGGGCGTAATTGAGAATGATGGATTCCCGAAACAAAGTGTTGTGTTCTGTAAGTTTGTACCCGAGTTCGACCTTGCTAGGTTATACAACATGGCTTCATGTCTTGTTTCAGCCTCTCTTAATGAAGGCTTTGGAATGCCTCAGCTTGAAGCCCTGTATTGTGGCTGCCCAATAGTGACAGCCCGCAACTCTGCAATGACAGAGGTTGCAGAAGGAAAGAGTGGGGCATATACTGTGGAAGGTTATGAGCCAGAAACCTGGATAGATACCATAGAGGATGTACTCAAGACACATCCTGAGCCCAAGGTTGAGGAACTCAGAGAGTATGACTGGAACGACATCATCAGAAAATTTACCAATAAATATAACATGTGATTTGCCATGAGAATAGCAATAGACTGCCGTCTGATAGGCTCTACGGGCATAGGTGTCTTCCTTGCCAATGTTCTTGACAATATGGTTAGGGATACACGACATTCATACCTGCTTATAGGTAACAGCCAAAAACTGTCTGCCTATGCATCATTATCTCATTGCAGAATCCTGTCATGCGATCTTGGTACGTTTTGTCCTAAGGAACTGTTGTTCTTTCCCACAAGAGACGTTAATGCTTGTGATGCATTCTATACGCCAAACTTTAATCTTCCTTTGGGGATTAAAGTCCCCGTATTTTCTACCATTCACGACATTTTGTTTTTTGAGACTGAGAATTTCTCATCGGGCATACATATGATGGCATTGAAATGGTATGTGAAACGTGCTTTGAAGGTTTCGCGTACTGTGTTCACTGTGTCAGAGTTCTCAAAAGAGAGAATCCGCAATTATTTCCATACTTCTACGGATATTCAGGTTGTACCAAATGGAATTAGTTCAAATCTAAGGGAATATAAAACCAAGCATCGGTATGACGGAGATAAAAAAGGTATTGTTTTTCTTGGAAGTATAAAAAAACATAAGGGTCTCCATGTGTTGCTGGATGCATATAACAAGCTGCAAGGGGAGGGTGGGGAGTGTCCTCCTTTGACCGTTATCGGTCATGTGGATTTTCGCACCAAGGATAATGAGATACTTGAGGTAATCAAGAAAAATAAGGATAAGGTCAATTTCCTTGGAGCTGTTGATGACAAGACCCTGTATGATGTTCTCTCACGCTCAGCTGTATTGGTTTCTCCTTCCTTCTATGAAGGCTTTGGAATACCACCACTTGAGGCCATGTGTCTTGGTACTCCTGCTATTATTTCAGATATCCCAGTATATAAGGAAGTGTATAAGGATTTACCTGTCACGTTCTTCCGAACAGGAGATGTTGAAGACCTTTTTCTTAAACTTCGTGATTTCGTAAGTAAACCTTTGGATATCAGCGAAAAGATTGACGAAATGTATAATTATACTTCAACGGCAAAGAATATATTATCAGCCATTGAGCGATCTGTAAATGTCTAAACATTTCTGTATCATTTTCTCTTTTCTGAATACTGTCTCATAGCGATTCCTGGCGCCTTGTGCCAATCTATCATAAATATCCTTGTCTTCTAGGATTTTTTTGAATGCATCGCTAAGAGCTTTTGCGCTATGCGTTTCAACCGTAATACCTGATTCCTGGTCTGCATTCACCCATGCAACTCCTGAGCCTGGAATCCTTGTTGATACCACAGGCTTTCGTGATGCCATTGCTTCTACTTGTACTATGGCAAATGCTTCCGTTTTCATCGTTGAACTTAGGCAATACAAGTCTATGGCTTGATAGTAGTTTGGTAGATCCTCTTCGCTTACTCTTCCTAGAAGTTTTACTTTTGACTGTAGTTTATTATCATCTATTTGTGCTTGAAGACTGTCTTTGAGAGGACCAGAGCCACCTATTAGGATGATGTAGTCATCACTTAGGTTCTTTGCTGCATCTATTAGGTATTCATACCCCTTATATTCCACTAATCTTCCTAATGAGAATATAATCTTCTTTCCTGGATACAGATTACGAATCTGTTCAACAGCGTGAGCCTCCCATTTTACTTCATCTATGCCTATTGGCAGATAGGTACATTTGTCTTGTACGTTTTTGAGGTATGGAGACTCTTTAATATAGACAGGAGTGGTGCCGACAATGACTGCTGCCTTGTTTATTAGCCAGTTCTGTAACGGACGATAAAGTTTAAGAAGGTTTGCCTGCTTTAGAATGTCGCTATGCCAATGCAGAACGATTTTTCCCTTATAGTTTGACATATAAAGGGCAAGGGCTGCCATTGGGTCTGGATGATGAATGTGGATGATATCATAGTCATTGCATCTACGCTTTAGTTCCCTAATCATTGCAGGAGAAATCATAGTTGCAAATAGCTTTTTAATTGCAGGACAGATGATAATTCTGTTATTGGGAGAGAGTTCCTTTATGACTGTTTTTTTTACGGTTGTATCATAATTTGCGCACAACATGTCACATTCAACACCGATAGCAGCAAACCCGCTTGTCAGGTCGAACATTACTTTTTCCACTCCGCCTATGATGGGATAGAATTTTCCGATTTGAAGAATTTTCATCTTGTCAATTAATGTTTCTATTCCAAGAATGTAAACTTTTATAAAAACGCTATATCAAGGGATTTATTGCTGTGCAATACATATTTGACAGTTTTAGCGAATTTTTTTTATGTTTTCTATGTTTTTCGCGTTTTTTTATATAATTTTGCACAAGAAATTAGCTAACAATTTTAAAAAAATATGTATATCTTCTTCCTAAATTATTCTATAATAGAGATTTAGGCGATAAAGGAATTGAAATTTCATGCCTGTAAGGGGCTGATTGGGGGAATTAAATAATATGATTGAACAATATCTGGACATAATTCCATTCATGATAGGAATATTCCTGTCATCTGTCATTCTCACGCGAATGAAGTTATACGGCTCAAGCGGTAGATTCTTTCGTAGTGTGGATGATGTGGACGAGGGTAACGGTGACTCCTTGGTAGAGATTGGAGGCATCGCTTTATTCCCGATATTGCTTACGTGCTTGTGTGCTTCTCTCGGAATTCCTAAGTGGTTGGGCTATGATGTTGCTTCTGCTGTAGAAGTTGAGAGGTCTGGGTTAAGGATAATGCAGGTTATTTCAGGATGTGCCCTGCTATATATTGTCGGACTAAAGAACGACCTTCATGGAACTGCCATAAAGGTGAAGTTACTCCTTTTGTTTGTTACTGCCTGTTTGTTCCCGTTGTCCCATTTATGGATAATGGATTTACAGGGGCTTTTCGGTATTCATGAGTTGCCATATTGGATTGGTATGCCGCTTACCGTATGCCTTGTAATGTATATAACTGAGGCGATAGTCATTCTTGATGACATTGATGGCATAGGTGCAGGATATGTAGCGATAATAGGTACTATATTCCTTGGATTCTGTATTGCTTTTAACTTTACACTTGGTGCACTTGTATCGTCAGCCCTCCTTGGAGTGGCTGTACCTTATTCTGTGCTCAAGCTCTTCTTCAAGAATTGGCAGAAGACACTTCTTGGAAATGCAGGTTCATATACACTCGGATATTTCGTAAGCTATCTTACTCTGTCGTTGATTCAGCAGAGTGGAAAATTCATGCCAGAAGGTATGCTTATGATTGTTGTGGGTATAACATTCATCCCATTTGTCGATGTTATCCGAATTATAAGAAACCGTGTACGTGAGGGTAGGGCGATGCTAACTCCCGACCGTAACCAGATGCAACACAGATTGTATCGTGCAGGTGTTAGGAGTTCGTTTACACCGATATGTATTATCTTTATTGTGATTGTCTTTGCATTAGTTAATACGATATGGGTATTGCAGGGATTAGAACTTACTATTCTTGTAGGTCTTGATCTTGCCTTGTGGTCTCTTCTTCAGTTTTCCATTAGCTATGCAATCAATAAACGTGAGAAGAAACTGGATTTCAAGCATTGGAATATGGCATACGGACGTGATGCATGGGAAGCTAATGTGCCAGTTGATGTGATTAGACGTAAGCAACAGGTATTCGGAACGTTAGGACTTCCTAAGCATGTGATTCTTGGAGAGGAAACAGATTTTATCCCAGACGGAATGAACTCTGTAGAACGTAATATCAAGCGACTCTGTGATATGACCTTAGCCGGTATAATGCTCATACTGACCTCTCCTTTGTTCTTGTTGTCTTATATCCTCATCAAGATGGATGATGGAGGTCCTGCAATATATCGTCAGGAGCGACTTGGTAGGTTCGGTCGTCCGTTCTATATCTACAAGTTCCGTTCTATGCGTCTTGATGCAGAGAAATTCGGTCCTGCACTAAGTCATTCTGGTGGAGATGATGATCCTCGTCTTACAAAGGTTGGCAAGTTCTTGCGTGCTCATCATCTTGACGAACTTCCACAGCTTTGGAATGTGTTCTGTGGCGATATGGCATTCATAGGCTATCGTCCGGAACGTAAATTCTTCATCGACCAGATAATGGAGCACGACCCACGCTATTCATTCCTTTATCAGATACGTCCAGGAGTAACGAGCTATGCAACTCTGTATAACGGCTATACCGATACTATGGAGAAAATGCTCCGTCGTCTCAACTATGACCTGTATTATCTAGAGCATCGTTCTTTCTGGTTTGACATCAAGACCTTATGGCTGACATTCATCAGCATAGTATTCGGTAAGAAATTCTGATTTTATTCCGTTCTGCTTTTTCTTAGCGGTAGCCATACTCCATAGGTTAACATACGCCATACCCATTCTAATGGACCGTAGGCAAATATTTCTAGCCACATACGGGCGAATAAAGCCTGAAATAGAAAAATGCCCATAGAAGTGAGTACCACCTGTGGTAAAGACATCTGCATTCCCAATCCAAAACCGACACCATAAAATAGTAAGACTGCAATGGCTGATTGTGAGATATAGCATGTTAGTGCCATCTTTCCAGGATAGGCAAGCAGATTATCCGCATGTTTACTATAAAGGGCGAATGCTGCCATATATGCCCAACCAAGTGGATATATGCTGAAAGTTTCTACAAAAGTGTGTAGTGGTAGGATAAGACGAAAACCGGTAATACCGTCATAGGCATGCAGTAGAGCAAATGGAATGCCTATGGCAAAGCCTATCTTCATAGTATTTGTAAGAAGCTTTCTGTGTGCTGTTATATCAGCATAGATACGTTTCTTTCCAATCCATAAACCCATGAGAAACAGTCCTAGAACCTTGAAATATCGGTCGCTGGAGATAAACTCAGTCATACGCTCAAAAGCTCCCATAATCAGGAATTTGAGTAGATCTGTATATGACTGCCTGTCACGTAGCCATTCCCCCCAATCACCAATTCCAAAACGGTTCTGCCAGTAATCCATTTGCATGAAAAACCAGGAACAAGGGGTTAGGTTAAAGGTATATACTATTGTTGACGAAACAATAGGAAGGCACAGGAAAAACGCAGCCCATCGTAGTATTGTCTTGTCTGAACAGTTCCAGAAGAAGGGTAGGAGCATGCCCATAGCCGCATAGAGCATGAGGATATCTCCGCTCCATAACAACATCAGATGAGCAAACCCGAATCCGAGTAGCAATAGCATCCTACGATAGAAGATACGCATTCCGTTTGCTCCGCGTTGCATGGCATTACCAATAATTATGCTGAAGCCTATTCCGAATAAAACGGAGAAAATCGTGTAGAATTTGCCGTCAACAAGAAAGTA
Source organism: uncultured Prevotellaceae bacterium (assembly GCA_946406435.1). Lineage (GTDB taxonomy): Bacteria > Bacteroidota > Bacteroidia > Bacteroidales > Bacteroidaceae > Prevotella. Next base: position 25,477 of record CAMJKP010000002.1, read on the forward strand.
TAGTAGAAAATTGGCAATAGTATCGCTCCTGTCTGCTTCTACGTTTACCGTATGTCCTACATCGTAGAAAGCGTATAGTGTCAATTCCTTATAGTTTGCCATACATACCCCCAACAACGCAAAACCGCGTAGGGCATCCAGCTTTTTAATACGTTTCCTGACAGGTCCAGCATTTTCTGATTGGGTGATATTGTCCTTGTTCATCCTTTTTCAAACTATGACAGTATTGTCGGGTGTTGCTACTGAGATATGTTGAGCACTCTTATTTCTGCATTTCTGAATGCAGGAACATCATGGTAGTTGCATTTGGAATATGCAGCTATGAGGTTTCTAGCGAACTGCCCATGAGTAACAACGATGAAGGTTTCATCAGCATATAGCTCCTGTAATTCTGACAGAGCCTTATTCGCGCGCTCATAGATCCCCTCCTCGGTTTCTGCCAAACCTTCAGGAAACACCCATTTACCATTAATACGATATTTCTCACTCGCTTCTGCGATTGTCATTCCTGTAAACTTGCCCCAGTCACGTTCCCTTAGTATCTCCATGGGAATGATTGGAAGATGCAGCTCGTCAGCAATAAATTGAGCAGAGTCCATGGCACGTTTAAGGTCGCTTGTTACAATCCTTGTGAATCTCACATCCGCTTTGGCAAGCTGTAGAGCTGTAGCTCGAACCTGAGCCTTACCTTTTTCGGTTAGTGTTCCTGGCATATGACCTTGCAGAATGGCCTGAAGGTTTTCTTCGGTCTCCCCGTGTCGTACTATGTATATTGTCATTTTTTGTTTGTCGTATCTTTAATTTAATTTTAGAAAGTTTCCAACATCTTCTCTATCAATGGCACATACCATGTCTTAACCTCTTCTGCCGTTGGGGTGTGGCCTCCAGGGAAACTAAAGGCATTCGTGTAGTATTTCATAAACAGAAACTTGTAATGAGCTAATGTGTCCTGTTCTCCGAATATTCCCCAAATCTTATCCTTCCAGTAAGGAGTAACGTTTCTGAACTGCTCCTTTTGCAATTCTTCGAACTCTCTTATAAGATCTTCATCAATAACGAAATCCTGTTTACCGTCCATACGTGGAGACTTGTACTCATGTTTCCCTATGCGAGGTTTGAGGAATTCTGTCATTTCCAGATGCGGATTGCCAAGTAAAGCCGGTATTCCAACGACTGGAGCTATAATTTGGGCAAGAAACGAGCCATTGCTGTTGCCTACCAATAAGTCGGGCTTTTCTTTGTCACAAAGCTGATGAATGAATGTCAGAGCCTCCTTGGGATGAATTGGTAGGTCTGGAGTAATCACACGTACTCTTCCTTCAAAAGCCTCATGTAATGCAATTGCTGGAATACAACTTCCGCTTGCAAAGAATCCGTGCAGAAACAGGATTGTCTTCATTTCTCTATACTCTTTACCCTTTACTCTTTAGCGTTGATAAACTTCACCTTAGAGGTGTCACGTGGCTTGGCATTCGGACTTTCGTCAGGATAGCCAATGGCTATGATGTAGTTAAGCTTGTAGTCTGCTGGAATGTCAAGACGCTCAATGAAGAACTTGCATTTGTCGTTGGTTGTAAGGAAATGTACTGGACCTCCCAAACAGCAGGTGCCTAGTCCCATAGACTGTGCTGCAAGCATTATGTTCTCGCCCAATAGTCCAGCATCCAATTCGCCTCCACCTTTGGCTGGTGTGCATACGCAGATGATGTTAGGGGCGTTACGGAACATGTTCTTGAAGTCCTTGTCACGCTTTACCTGTTCGGCATTTTCCTGTTTATATACCTCGGTTACATCTGCTATGAGTTTCTGGTCTTCTACCACGCGCACTATCCATGGCTGACGGTTTATACCGCTTGGTGCGTTTATTCCTGCACGTACAATCATTTCAAGTTTCTCATGCTCTACAGGCTTGTCAAGATACTTTCGAATAGAACGACGTGCCATTATAGTACTGAGTACAGGATTAACCTCCATCTGCATGTCTGTCTCTATAACACTAACCTGATCACGTGATTCATAGCGCTTGATAACCTTACCGTCTCTTCCGATAAGGAATTTAGTGAAGTTCCACTTTATGTCACCACCTCCACCTTGTGCTTTCAGCCATGTGTAGAGTGGGGACTCTTGAGCTCCATTCACGTCAATCTTATCGAATTGTGGGAAGTGAATGTCATAGTTTGTCGTGCAGAACAGATGTATTTCCTGAATCGTACCAGGAGCCTGCTGACCGAATTGGTTGCATGGGAAATCGAGAATCTCGAATCCCTGTCCTTTATACTTTTGGTAGAGAGCCTCCAGTTCTTTATACTGAGGTGTGAAGCCACATCGTGTTGCTGTGTTTACAATAAGCAATACCTTGCCTTTATAATCAGAAAGCGAAACGCTCTCTCCTTCTTCGTTATTTACTTTGATATCATAAATGCTTTGGGCAGAAACAGTCTGCCAACATAGCATTACTAAGAAGTAGAAAATAGTTCTCTTAATCATTTGTATTTGCTTTAGTTTTTAATTTATATACCATAGTATATAACGTGGTTTTATGGAAAATATTATAATTGTATGGCTCTTATTCTGGAAAGGTCGTAAAACAAAAATGCCCCGACTGTCATCACGACAGTGGAGCATTTTTATGTTTAACCCATAAACCTTCAAAGAAGGAAGCTTTTCGCTTTTTAGTGTTATCCTAATGAGTTAAGCACGAATCTTTTACCTAAAATTAATAACTAAAACCTAAAACTATTATTCTACTAACCTAAACAATCAATATTAAGACATCGTCTGAGGAAGTGTACCAAGATACGACTATCCATTTTTCCTTTTGACGAGTAATCATCTCTGATTTCTGATACAAAGGTACTGCTATTTTTCTGTGTGCGCAAACAATTATGCGGAATTTGTTTATTTTTCTCAATATAATTGATTTGTGTCAAGTGGTGTGTGCGCACACATGGCAGTTTTGAGGCATTATAAAGTAATGTTGATGATAAGCTTTCGTGAGAACACACACTTTTTTCTGCTGTCCAAAGTCCGCTATTCCTCCTAAGATACTCCATACATACTCCATAGATACTCCATACATAGTCCATCGTTTCGATGGAGTAACGATGGAGAAGCGATGGACATGCGATGGAGATGCAATGGAGATGCTTCGGAGGTAGATCGTAGGATTAGTGGTGGATTAATGGAAATAAAAATCCCCACAACCAACTGAAATCTTTGGGTGTGGGGAATTTCTGTTCGCGAAATTTGTGCTTGTCCGTTTTTGACGGTTTCTCTGTTTTTACAAATAGAAATCCTTCATTATCTCCTGATACCATTCTGAGCGTGTGCCATCGGGATTCTGCATACAGAAGGTGTATTCCTGTGGCTCTACAATACGTCCTTTCTTGTAAACGAGAATGAAACGCTTTGGTTCCTTCTTGCGAGGAACAGACTTGATTTTGTAGGCGGTCATAAGGCAGAAACCCTTGATAAGGCATTCGGCAGAAAATTTGCTTAAAACCTCTGGCGGAATACATACAGAGAAAACACCTTCATCCTCAAGGAGCTCGTAGGCACCACCGATGAGATCGCGGAAAGGCAGACTTGACGTGTGACGGGCGCGTGTTCGGCTCTCGTCCTTGCTCTCAAGACTCTCGTCAAAGTAGGGTGGGTTGCAGATTATACAGTCATACTTTCCCTCTTCCTCCTTGGCAAATACCTGGAAGGGCGCTTGCTTGAGCGTTATCCTATCTCCAAAAGGAGATTCTGAGAAGTTCCTCTGCGCATCAATAATGGCGTTTCCATCGACATCAATAGCCGTAATCTGGGCATCAGGACAACGTTGTGCCATCATCAGAGAAAGCAGACCTGTTCCTGTACCAATGTCGAGAATCCGCTTGCCTGTAGCTGCAAGTGAACCGAGAAGTGCTCCGTCAGTTCCCACCTTCATAGCGGCATGTTCCTGATGAACCGTGAATTGCTTGAACTCGAAATATTCTTTTCTGCGCATTCCTATTGTATCTTGTAATTTGTAATTATCTTATCAACTCCACCATTACAGCATCGCTTATGAACAAGCCTTTTCGCGTGAGGTGAAGGTGGTTGTTTTCTATTATGAGATTTCCTTGCTCTATACTCTTGCTTGCAGCCTTTGTCAGAAACAATTTGTCTGTTTCTGAGAGCGAGTCTAAGTCGATACCCTCGCGAGTGCGAAGAGCTGTTGTAATCAGGTCGTTGTATTGTTCTGTGCTATCAAGTAACTCGCAGTCTTCTATAATGTTATCGCCTTTCGTATAAAGTTTTACATCAGACACGTTCCATTGCCTTGAAGTTAGATTGTAGGAATGGGCTGCTGCTCCAATTCCGAGATATGGAACACGTTTCCAGTAGCTGCTGTTATGCTTTGAACGATAGCCAGGTAAAGCGAAATTTGATATCTCGTAATGCTCATATCCGGCATTTGTGAGAAGCGTGATAAGGGTCTCGTACATCTCAAGACTAACATCTTCGCTAATCTCTTTTATCTTTCCTTCCTCTAATAATTTATAGAGGGGAGTACCTTCCTCGTACATCAAGGAATATGCGGAGATATGTTGAACGCCAAGACTGAGAGCCTGTTCTATATCGCATTTCCAATTCTCTACGGTTTCATCGGGGAAACCGAACATAAGGTCAATACTTATGTTTCTTATTCCTGCATTCCGTAGGTTCTCAATAGTCTCCTTGACCTGATACGCTTTGTGACGGCGATGGATGAATGCGAGTCTTTCGTCTGAGAATGTCTGAGCGCCCATACTAACTCTGTTTACTCCCAAAGAATATAAGAGAGAGGCAAGTTCGGGCGTAATATCGTCAGGATTACATTCTACGGTAAACTCTTCGAGGCTTTCTCCTGCTAAATCCTTCAAACGAAGACAAAGGCGTGAGAGGTTATGAGAGGAAAGCATAGAGGGCGTACCTCCACCTATGTATATTGTTGTAACAGGCTCGTCGGGTAGGTAATCCCTTCGGTCGTCCAGTTCACGCAGCATAGCATCCACATATTCATCCTGCAAGGATAATAATGTGGTGGAATAGAATCCGCAGTAGATACAGCGGCTCTTGCAAAACGGTATGTGAGCGTATATGCCGGACATAGATAATTCGTAATTATAGAAATGCAAATATACATATTTTCCGTCAAAAGCGAAAGGAAATGTCAAAAAAATATAAATTTATTTACTTTTTTGGCAAAAAGTTTTGTGGGAACGTTTGCATTTATTACTTTTGAAGTCGGGTTCGGGAATAAACCTATCCTGTGACCTTGATTAAGAAATCCTAAATTTATTACAACACCTTAACAACAAAATCTATGAAGGTATATCAGACAAATGAGATCAAGAACATTGCCCTTCTCGGCAATGACGGCTCTGGTAAGACCACTCTTACAGAGTCACTCCTTTATGAGGCTGGTGTCATCCAGCGTCGCGGTCGTATAACGCAAAAGAACACAGTTTCTGACTATTTCCCAGTTGAGCAGGAATATGGCTACTCTGTGTTCTCAACCGTATATAATGTAGAATGGAATAATAAGAAGCTCAACATCATAGACTGTCCTGGTTCTGATGATTTCGTGGGTGCAGCTCTTACTGCCCTTAACGTTACTGATACAGCCGTACTGCTGATTAATGGTCAGTATGGTCCAGAGGTTGGTACACAGAACCATTTCCGTTATACCGAAAAGCTAAAGAAGCCTGTTATCTTCCTTGTTAACCAGCTTGATGCCGAGAAATGCGATTTCAACAATAGCTTGGATCGTCTGAAGGAAATATATGGTAGCAAGGTCGTTCCTATCCAGTATCCGCTTAACGAAGGTCCTAATTTCAACGCTCTCATCGACGTTCTGTTGATGAAGAAGTATTCATGGGGACCTGAAGGCGGTGCTCCTACTATCGAGGAGATTCCTGCAGAGGAGATGGATAAGGCGATGGAGATGCACAAGGCTCTCGTAGAGGCTGCTGCTGAGAATGACGAGGGACTTATGGATAAGTTCTTCGAGACAGAGACTCTGACAGAGGACGAGATGCGTGAGGGTATCCGCAAGGGACTTGTTACCCGTTCTATCTTCCCTGTATTCTGCGTATGTGCAGTTAAGAGCATGGGTGTCCGTCGTCTGATGGAGTTCCTTGGCAACGTAGTTCCTTTCGTTGACGAGATGCCGAAGGTGCACAATACACGTGGTGAGGAAGTGCCTATCGATGTAAACGGACCTGAGTCTGTTTATTTCTTCAAGACGGGCGTTGAGCCACATATTGGTGAGGTACAGTACTTCAAGGTTATGAGCGGAAGCATCAAGCCTGGTGATGACCTCAGTAATGCGGATCGTGGTTCTAAGGAGCGTATCGGTCAGATATATGTATGTGCTGGTGCTAACCGTGTGCCTGTTGATGAGCTTAAGGCTGGTGATATCGGCTGTGCTGTTAAGCTGAAGGATGTCAAGACTGGCAATACTCTCAACGGTAAGGATTGTGAGAATAGATTTGACTTCATCAAGTATCCTAACCCTAAGTTCTCTCGTGCTATCAAGGCAAAGAATGAGGCTGAGACAGAGAAACTTATGGCTGCACTTACCAGAATGCGTCAGGAAGATCCAACATGGGTTGTAGAGCAGAGTAAGGAGCTTCGTCAGGTCATCGTTCATGGTCAGGGTGAATTCCACCTCCGCACTTTGAAGTGGCGTCTGGAGAATAACGAGAAGATTATGGTCGATTTCATCGAGCCAAAGATTCCATATCGTGAGACTATCACTAAGAGTGCTCAGGCTGAGTATCGCCATAAGAAGCAGTCAGGTGGTGCTGGTCAGTTTGGTGAGGTTCACCTTATCGTTGAGCCATACGCAGACGGTATGCCTGATCCAACGACATACAAGCTCAATGGTCAGGAAGTTAAGATCAACGTGAAGTCTCGTGAGGAGATACAGTTGGAGTGGGGCGGTAAGCTCGTATTCATCAATACCGTTGTAGGTGGTGCTATCGATATGCGCTTCATGCCTGCAATCCTCAAGGGTGTAATGGAGAAGATGGAGCGTGGTCCTCTGACAGGCTCTTATGCTCGTGATGTACGTGTTATCGTATATGACGGTAAGATGCACCCAGTAGATTCTAACGAGCTTTCATTCATGCTTGCTGCACGTAATGCATTCTCTGAGGCATTCAAGAATGCTGGTCCTAAGATTCTTGAGCCTATCTATGACCTTGAGGTCTATGTTCCTGCTGACTGTATGGGTGATGTGATGTCTGACCTTCAGGGTCGTCGTGCCCTCATCATGGGTATGGACTCAGAGAATGGCTATCAGAAGCTTCAGGCAAAGATTCCGTTGAAGGAGCTGTCAAGCTATTCTATCGCTTTGAGTTCGCTCACGGGTGGACGTGCTTCATTCACTACAAAGTTCGCTTCTTACGAGCTTGTTCCTAATGATATCCAGCAGAAGCTCATCGCAGAGCATGAGGCTGAGGAAGAAGAGTAGTAAAGTGTAAAGATTAAAGAATAAAGAGTAAAGTTTGCCGTCTGTTCAAGAATTATGAGCGGACGGCAATTTTCCTTTCTTGCCTGCGTTTATATTATTGACCCATGTTTGGTTCAATATTAATAAGAAATATGAAAGAAGTTTTACTACATTGTTGCTGTGCTCCCTGTTCAAGTGCCATTCTTGAATGGATGCTTGCTAATGATGTGCGCCCTACGCTATTCTATTGCAATCCGAATATCTTCCCAGAGCAGGAATATCTCATAAGGAAGAACGAGATAACGCGCTATGCGGAAAAGCTTGGTATCACCATTATTGATGATGACTACAATCACGAGGCATGGCTTTGCAAGATTCAAGGAATGGAGAATGAGCCAGAACGCGGAAAGCGTTGCCTTGAGTGTTTTAAGATTCGACTTCTGAGGACTGCCCAAAAGTGTAAGGAACTCGGTATAGGGGAATTCACCACCACACTTGCATCAAGTCGTTGGAAGTCTCTTGACCAGATAAACGAGGCTGGTGCCTGGGCTGCTGAGCAGGTGGGAGGTGTAACCTTCGACGACCGTAACTGGCGAAAGGGAGGCTTGCAGCAACGTCGTAACGAACTTTTGAAAGAGAACGGATTCTATAACCAGCTATACTGCGGTTGTGAGTTCAGCATACGTAATTCATAATTTAAGGAGTACAAGGAGTACAAGGAGTAATAAGTAGTACAAGACGAATGTTTTGAATGCTCAAATAAGCGATAAATACTATCGTCTTGTACTCCTTATTACTCCTAAAAATTAAGTTCTAAAAAACAATGAAAAGATCATTAGCTATTCTTTCCCTCGCCTTTCTTTCCCTGACATCATTCGCTCAGGATTTCTATCTTGGTGCTGACGTCAGTTGGGAAACGGAAATGGAGAGCAAAGGCCAGAAACTATATAATTGGAAAGGCGAGGAGCGTGAGTGTACAGCCTTGATGAAGGAGATGGGTATGAACGCAATCCGCTTGCGTATGTGGGTTGACCCTTCTGAGCACGATAACTGGTGCAATAAGGAAGACCTGTTGGCAAAGGCGAAGCGTGCCAAGGAACTTGGTATGGAGGTTATGGTTGATTTCCATTATAGTGACTGGTGGGCTGATCCTGGAAAGCAGAACATTCCGAAGGCATGGGAGAAACTGTCGTTCAAGAAGATGTGTGCTGCTATGGCAACCCATACCAACGAGGTCCTTACGCTTCTGAAAGAGAACGGAATAACTCCTAAATGGGTGCAGGTGGGAAATGAGACTGCTAACGGCTTGCTCTGGCCTCTTGGAAAACTTGATCAGAATCCTAAGCAATATGCAGGCTTCTTTGCTGCAGGATATGATGCTGTAAAGGCTGTTTTTCCTGAGACACGGGTGATAGTTCATCTTAACAACGGCTTTGATAGCAGTCTTTTCAACCGTAATCTTGATGCTCTCAAGGATAATGGTGCCAAGTGGGATATTATAGGAATGTCCCTGTATCCTTATTGGGCTATCCAGTCGGGAAAAGAGTCGAATGCTGTTATGACCTTGCACGACTGCCTGAAGAATATCCGCAAGTTGAGCGAGAAATACGGTACTGACGTGATGATTGTCGAGACTGGCTATGAGGTTGACGAGCAGAAGCCTTGGGTGATAGAGCAGGGTAGGGAACAGTATGCCGAGCTTATCCATAGGATGAAGAATGACACTAAGGGACGTTGCAAGGGCGTTTTCTATTGGGAACCTGAATGTCGTCCGTCACAATATAAGCTTGGCGCTTTTACCGAGGAAGGAAAGCCTACTGCCATAATGAGGGCTTTGCTTGATGAACAGCTTCGCGAGGGTAAGATGGATATGGCTGCATCGTATGACCGTAAGCTTGTGAAACTCCACACAACGGAGGGCGACATCGTTGTTGAGTTATATAATGAGACACCTATTCATCGCGATAACTTCCTGCGTCTGGCAAAGACAGGCGCACTTGATTCCACTCTCTTCCATCGTGTTATGAAGGACTTCATGATACAGGGTGGCGATCCCGATTCAAAGACTGCTTCATATACGTCAGTTGATGATCCTACTCCGCTTGGCAATTCGGATGTCCCTGGTGAGAATGGAGAAAAGGTGCTTAAAGCAGAGATTCTATATCCTCAGTTCTTCCATAAGCGTGGAGCCTTGTGTGCTGCGCGTGAGGGTGACGACAAGAACCCTGAGTTCAAGAGCTCTACCTCGCAGTTCTATATCACCTGGGGTAAGTGGCCGGTACAGAAGGGTAAGAACCCTTACAAGAAATGTCTTGAGTATTACGAGGGCTATCAGCAAAGCGGTACTCCGTGGCTTGATGGTGCCTATACTGTTTTCGGACAGGTGGTAAGCGGTCTTGATGTGGTCGAGAAGATTCAGCAGGCTGAAACCGATGGATTGAGCCGTCCTTTGATTGATGTCAGAATCCTGAAGTTCGAGGTCTTGAACTGACCTGATTCCCAAGCACCTTATGGCGTTTTTATGGGATTTCTGTATATTTTTTTCTTTTTTATTCGCTATCTCGAAATTTTTAGCTAAATTTGCATCGAAATAACAAAAAAATATCGTGTTATGACAGCAATTACCATAAATATCCCCAATAGTGATGTTAGCTTCTTCAAGAAGATGATGACAAAGATGGGCTGGACATATACTATGGCCGATGAGGAGAGGCAGGTTGTAAAGCCACGTCTTTACAATCCTGAGACTGGCGAGTGTCTTAATGACAAGACGATGAAGGCTATCGAGGATGCACGCGAAGACATGAAGCATGGCAGATTGAAATCATTTGATTCTGTTGAGGCTATGTTTAAGGATATGGGCATTAACATATGAAGTATGCTATCAAACCTTCAAAGCGCTTTGAAAAAGATTTGAAGCGTTGCGAAAAGCGTGGCTATGATATGCGGCTTATCAAGGAGGTTATCACTCTGCTTGCTGAGACTGGATCGCTTCCCGCTACCTATCGTCCTCATAAACTATCAGGTGACTATGCAGGTTGTTGGGAATGCCATATCAAGCCCGACTGGCTTCTTCTATGGGAGCAGTATGATAATGAACTCGTGCTTCTCTTGACAAGCACAGGCTCTCATTCCGACTTATTTGGAAAAGGAAAGAAACGCTAATTAGCAGGAAACTCTACACCCAAGGTTATAAAGCCAAAAAGTTATGAAGGTGTAGAGTTTCTTTTTTTTCTGTTCTGTCCATTCTTCGCTCAGCCTCCGTTGATCCTCCGCTCTGCCTTCGCTCAGTCTTCGTTCCTGCTCCGTTTCTCCTTCGCTTCTAATCCGCTTCAAGTCCCTTTCTAGAATGGGACTTACATGGGACTTGCTTCGGACGCTTCCAAGCAATTCACGTCCCCGAATCCTTTTCTTGATGCAAAGTTACGAAATTCTGAATTGGCGGTTGCGGTTTAATGCGGTTTGGTGTGGTTTAGTGTGGTATTTTGCTGTATTTTTTATTCGAACGCAAAAACGCTAAGTCGCAGAGATTTATTTTCGACCACGGAAAATAAAAACCACAGATATTCGGGATATTAGGGATGTTTATCACGAGCGTAAGCGAAAATATCCCTTTTATCTGTGAAATCTGTGTTCAAGAAAAAACTTTGCGTTCAAAATAATCCGAGTACAGAAAGGACAGTAATGTCAGTATTAACGCTTGAATTTATGTCATAATTAGGGTTTCACCTCAAGTTTTTTTACTTGCAACATTAATTTCACGTTAATGTCGCATTAATTAAAACATTAATTAAAGTGTTAATTTTGCTACTTTCATGTTCAAAACTGGGTATTTTATCTTCAATTTACCGAGGAAAGACTCTTTTTTTATGGTTTTTACAAGCTTAATAATGAGAAAGTGTCATGTGTATGGAGGTATTGTTCGACATCAATCGCTTATATATCAAGCAGTTAGTACATGAACATTACAGTACGAACAGAAGAACAGTTGAATTTCCGAAAGTACTACTTTCTATCTTTTCTTTATTTTTATTTTATCTTTCATTTATTATAACTATCTTATTATTAATTATTTATAATATATATATTATATATATAATATAATAAAATAGATAGAAAATAGAGATAGATGTATATACCAAAATACATCTGTACAACTGTACAACTGTTCTACTGTTCGACACGCCCTGCCCAGAAAGACTACTTCCCTACAAAGCCTTTCATACCCTCGCGCAACTCTTCGCATGTTACGAGATCTTATGACTACGGAAGACACGAAACAAACGGAATTCATCAAATAAATTAATTAATGAGATATTAATGTGTTATTATATGTCTCACTCCGTGAGGAAACATTAATGACCACAACTTGCGTAGCTTGATGAGCCAACGCGAATAATATCACGTTAATGTCGCATTTATTTTATGTCTTTCAACCACAGATATTCGGGATTGTAGGGATATTAATCACGAGCGCAAGCGAGCAAATCCCTTTAATCTGTGCTATCTGTGTTCGAAAAGGAAATTAACGTCATAATTAACGTTTTAATTCATGTCATAATTAATGTTTCGCCGTAAGGCTTTTTTTCTTACAACATTAATTGGACGTTAATTGAGACATTAATTGAACATTAATTTTTTCAACCACAGATATTCGGGATTTGGGGGATATTAATCACGAGCGCAAGCGAGATAATCCCTTTAATCTGTGCTATCTGTGTTCGAAAAAAAGAAACGGATGTATCTGATTTTCGTTAATCACGCCCTTACTGCGCCAGCTTCAGATAAATCATATAAATCCGTTTCCCTTTTCTTTTGCAAAAAAACTTTTCCGTTTCTTTCGTGCTTTCCGTGTTCAAAATCTTCTCCGCGACTTAGCGTTTTCGTATTCTAAAAATAATTTGAAACGGATGTATATGTTGTATCTGATTATTTTTATGTGATAATAAAAGAATAAAGCCCAGCGAAATTGCTGGGCTTTTCTTTACTTTACTTTATTTTTTATTTGGATGATGTGGATGCTGCTGTTGTTGAGGTTGTCTTGGTGGTCTTGAGAAGTTGCGCATCATATTGCGGTTGAAACGTTCTTCTGCGCGAATGAATTTGAGAACCTTTGTAGCAGGCATCACTTTGATGAACTGCTTGTGATATTGTAACTGAAGTTTTTTTATTGACAATTCACGCTCATCGTATGCGAGAATGACAGCCTCTGCAGCCTTGTTATCGTTATATGCAGCTTTGTCGAATACGTTCTTCTTCATATAGATGGCACGCTGCTTCTGGAGCATCTCTCGGTAGAGTGGAAAGAATTTTTGTGCCTCCTGCTTCGTGAGACAGGCCTCGCGTATAATGCAAGCCTCGAGTTCACGTTGATAGCGTTCCGGGTCAAATTTCTTTTGCTCATCCTTGCGACCCTCCGTGCGTTCATCTTGCCTTGAATCATTATTCTGTGCAGGCAAAGGAAGAACCATCACAAGAGCTAAGATAAGTGTAATTATATATTTCATTTCCTAAGATTTAAGGGGTGATTGTCTTATTCTTCTGCCAGCATCTGATACATGTCGTGATTATCGAGCATCGTATAGTCTGCTGCCTGATTAAAGGCATCATCACTTGTAAAAAAACTCTGTTGTGCGGTAGCAGGCACTTCTGAGGTGTCTGTGTCCTTGAATGTGAATAATACGGCACTTACTCCGATTACGAGGACACAAGCACATGCAGCAGCCCAACGGAGCACATGCATACGGACATTCTTTGCCTGGGCTGGCTTTTCGCTCTTCTCTTCTGTTGAAGCCTGCCTTGCAACGTTCTCCATGATGCGCGTGTTAAGCGTATCAAAATATCCTTCAGGAACCTTGAATGGATTCTGCCTTAGTTGCTCCTTATCGAATATGTCGTTAAAGTCGTTATTCATAATATGTTTTCCTTTCTAATTGTATGACGAATGAAAATTGCAAAAGTTTAATTCTTTTGTTGAAAAAATTCTTTAATTTTCTTTACTGCGAGGTGATAATTCGCTTTAAGACCGCCTTCGGTCGTTCCCAGTATCTTTGAAATCTCGGAGTAGGGCATGTCGTCGAAATAGCGTAATGAGAATGTTGCACGTTGTGCTTCTGGGAGAGTTTCCATAGCCTCGTAAAGCAGTTTCTGTGTCTCGTTTCCATCGAAATAGTCATCTGCAAACTGATTGTCGGCTATTCGCATCTCACCGTCGGGTGACACTTGTTCGTGCTTTCTTCTGAGGAAATCTATAGCTTCATTAACGGTAATTCTGTATATCCATGTATATATATTGGCATCACCTCGAAAATCATCGAAGCGTGACCATGCCTTGAGGAATGCGTTTTGCACTACATCGTCCGCATCCTCATGTCGGATTACTATCTGACGCGCCTTCCAATATAGCTGTTCACTATACTGGTTAACTATCTTGGAAAAACGTGCTTCTTTCTCTGTCATAGTTATATAGATCTTAGGGCTTTAGCTATAATACTGTCGTATTCGTAAACGTCAGGGAAACTCTTGATTTCTCCTTCTGGTACGGGGAACAGCGTGTAATAAACGATGAATATAGGTACCTGTGGCTCAACTTTCTTGTAGCTCACAAGTTTCCTTCTGTCACGTTTTGGGTTTGACATGTCAACCTCCATGGAGTATTGTATCTTCTCTGCCATTTCGGGATCTTTGTCCCTAAGCATATAGCAGGCAAGCTCGAATGGCTTTTCTACTCTTACACATCCGTGAGAAACACTTCGTGTCTGTCGGTTGAAGACACCACGTGACGATGTGTCGTGTACAAAGATTGAGAAATTATTGTCGAAACGGAAGATGATACGTCCGAGAGAGTTACCATCTCCTCCCTCCTGAACTAATGACCAGTCGGGTGACATTATAATACTATTGGTAATCTCTGAACCTCTTAACTTTTCTCCCGTCTTCTTGTTTCGAGCGAAGTATTTATTGCGATTGAAATAGTCTGCATTTCCACCTTGTCCGTTGATTTCCTTCTTACGGATGCTCCAAGGAATTGTCCATTGTGGATTGAGTTCCATGTGCTTTATCTTACTATGAAGCAGAGGGGTTTTTGTCTTCTTCTGACCGCATCCAATCTTCATGTCGATGGCAAGACGGTTGTCGCGCATAGCCCATAGGTGGAAGGCTGGGATGTTTATAATAAGATATTCATCGTGAAGATGAGGGGCATCGGTTGATTTCCAACGGGCACGCTCAAGGTTTACGAGAACTAAGTTGCGATTAATCGAATCATTCTTCAGACATGCCTTTAGCTTGTTATACATAGGCGTATGATTCATGGCTTCGGCAAGGTATATGCCTACGCTATCGTGTTTTATAGCATTTATAGCGTCATAGAAAGTCTGTTTTCCGCAAATGTGTGTGGAGTCGTCGAAGAGCTGACGGTATGTTACACGTTTAGGAGTTGAATCATTTACATCCAGACGGTTAAACATGTCGTATGGGTCTGTGAAACCATATCTCTGACCAACGGCATAGCGTAGGAATGCCTTCGTGAGATTGTATTCCAGTCGGGCTAATACTCTGTTGACAGAGTTCTTTCCACCTGCTTCAAATGAGTGATTCCTTAATGCCTCAATATCATTACGTATATACTCCACGCCGAACTGACGTTTCTCAAATCCTTCAAGCTCGCATGAATCAAGACATGCAAGAAGGGTATCTGCCTGTGGAGATACTCCCTGGCGGTTGATCCAAAGGAATGCTGCTGGTGAATTGGAGAAGTATTTATAGTGTGCTCGCGTATAGCGGTCAGCTCTCTGACCGTCTTGATCCGCTTTCACTATAGTCTGGATGTAATCGCTTATCTCCTGTGCGTTTGCTTTCATGGTTCTGTCGGAGAAGGATTCGAAGTATTCTGAGGAAAGCCCAGCATAAGGATGCTCTACGACCTTTTCCTTTGCACATGACAGAATCATGAACATTAGGCTGAGAGAATAAAGCATTAATAAGTGTTTCCTCATTTGTTCTATGCGATAAAGTTCTATTATCTTTCAAAAAAAATGACCAGATAGCACCATTTCCTGATACCTCTGGTCATAGGACTTTTATCTGTCAGTTTGACTGATTATTTTACTGAAATTTTGCGTACGGTCTTTCCTACTTTGACTATATAGCAGCCTTTGGTAAGGTTAAGATCTACGCGCTTTTCCTGACTGTCTATTTTTGTGGTAGAAAGTCTTACGCCTGCAACGTTGTAGATTTCAAGCACCTGACCAGCTCCGCCTGTTATGTGGAGAACGTTGTTGTCGGTAAGTGTAATCTGTGCGCTTTGCTGTTCAACCTCAATAAGTTCCATAAGAGGTGCCGCTTCTGCTGTATTAACAGAACCGAAAAATGCAATTGCTGCAAACGCTATGGAGATTATATTTTTAGCCATAAGCCTAACGTCTTTGTTGTTATTTTGATGACAAAGTTACTTTTTTTTATCCAAATACGAATAAAACAATTCGCGATTTATTGTGATATTAACTTTATTTAACTGTTGACTAAAAAAGTTGGGAGATAATCTTGCAGAAAACAAATAAAAACACTACCTTTGTAGCGACAATGCCAATGTACTATTTGGCAATTTACTATTTACTATTTATTTACAATTTTTGTTGATGTACTATTTTTCTTCTATCAAAAAGTAGAACCATAAATGTAACAGCGAAATAGTAAATACCAACAGCAAATAGCAAATCGTAAATAAATAGTAAATAGTACATTGTCAAATAGTAAATAATTTTGACCTAAATATCTATGTTGACAGAAAAAGATCTGAAGCAGTTGGCTGCCAAGGGCATCCCTGCAGAAAAACTAGAGCAGCAGCTTAATGAGTTCAAAACCGGTTTCCCATTCCTTAAACTTGAAGGACCTGCAGCCATCGGTAATGGCATTTTGGCTCCTACAGCCGATGAGGTGAAGAAATATGTCAAGGTATGGAACGACTATAAGGCTGAGGGCAAGAAGATAGTTAAGTTCGTACCTGCTTCTGGTGCAGCATCACGTATGTTTAAGGATATGTTCGCATTCGTAGATGCCGAATATGATACTCCTACAACTGATTTCGAGAAGAAATATTTTGATAATATCGAGAAGTTCGCTTTCTACGATGCTCTTGATGCTCTTCTAAAGCAGAAGAAGGGCAAGGGAATCAAGGCTCTTATTGCCGAGGGCGACTATAAGTCTGTGGCAAAGGGAATGCTTGATGCTGACGGCTTGAACTATGGTCAGTTGCCAAAGGGTATGCTGCTGTTCCATAAGTATGAGGATGGTGCTCGTACCCCAATGGAGGAGCATCTTGTAGAGGGCGCTTTGTATGCTGCTTCTGCAGGAGAGGCCAATGTGCACTTCACGGTTTCTCACGAGCATATGGGCTTCTTCAAGCAGAAAGTGGCAGAGAAGGCTGCTGGTTATGAGAAAAAGTTTGGTGTTAAATATGATATCACTTTCTCTGAGCAGAAGCCAAGCACAGATACTGTTGCTGCAAATCCAGACAATACACCTTTCCGTAATTCTGATGGAAGTCTGTTGTTCCGTCCAGGTGGTCATGGCGCTTTGATTGAGAATCTGAATGAGATCTCTGCAGACGTTATCTTTGTGAAGAATATTGATAATGTCGTTCCAGACCGTCTGAAACCAGAAACCGTTGAATGGAAGCAAGTTATCGCTGGCGTGCTCGTTACTTTGCAGAAGAAGGCATTTGAATATCTCGAACTCCTTGATTCTGGCAAATATACTCACGAGCAGCTCGTTGAAATCGCACGTTTCGTGAAGCGTGAACTTTGTTGTGTAAAGGCAGACCTGAAGGAACTTGAGGATGCTGAGCTTGTTATCTATCTGAGGAAGAAACTGAATCGTCCGATGCGTGTTGCTGGTGTGGTAAAGAATGTAGGAGAGCCTGGTGGTGGTCCGTTCCTTGCATATAATCAGGACGGCACTTATTCTTTGCAGATTCTTGAGTCTTCACAGATTGACAAGAACAACGAGACTTATATGAAGTACTTCACAGAGGGTACTCACTTCAATCCTGTTGACCTCGTTTGTGCGGTTAAGGACTATAAGGGTAATGCCTTCAACCTCCCAGACTATGTGGATCGTACTACAGGCTTCATTTCAAGCAAGTCAAAGAACGGTAAGGAACTCAAGGCTCTTGAGCTCCCAGGCCTCTGGAATGGTGCTATGAGCGATTGGAATACCGTATTCGTAGAAGTTCCACTCGGCACCTTCAATCCTGTTAAGACCGTGAATGACCTGTTGCGTGAACAGCATCAGTAGTTATAAATTTATGTGATGGTAAAAATGAAAAAGTTTTTACCATCACATTAAAAAATCAAAAAATATGGAGCCGAGAGAATATGAAGAACTCGTAGCTAAATATTATCAGAATAAAGGCTATGAGACTGAGCTTACACCTTATACGGGAGACTATGGTGTAGATGTGATAGCTTGGAAAGGAGATGAGAGAATTGCAATTCAAGCAAAAATGTATGGCAATTCTCAACGTAAAGTGAATAGAGAGGCAATGATGCAATTAGTGGGAGCAAAGGAATATCACGAATGTAATAAAGCTGTTATTGCAACTGATGGTGAATGTATGCTTGATGCAATTGAAGTTGCAAAGAGATTAAATATAGAAATACTTTATCTTGATTCTTCTATGGAAGTTATTCTGAATAATGATTCTATAGTTCAACATGATGAAGCAAACATGGTCTCTGAAATTTCATCGCCTGATTCTGGTGTTATGTCGTTTGATGAAATGTGGAAAAAACACATTATGCCACTAAAGGGGCAGACTATTGAATGCGATGGTTTGGAAAATACTATTATAGATGTTGATTGGGGAGGGTTAAAGAGAACAACTTCAACTGGCAATGTGGGAAGAATCAAAATAGAAGAGTTTAAGTATGCCTACAACCAGCTTGTTGAAAAAGGGATTGTAGAAAGAACTCTTATCAATCAACATGCAAAAAGGTGTTCATCAGGAATTGTTCTTGTTTTGGCGCAAGTTCCTTTTATAGAATTTAAGAATAAACCCAAAAGGTTGTGTTTGAAGAAGAAATAGACATTTATGTTATATTCTTTTTATCATGTTTTCTTTACATAAGAACTTCAAATATGGGCTTACTTAGTTTTCTCTTTGGTAATAGTAACCAGAAGCAAAATAATAACTCCAATAAATCATATGGCGACTCTTATGAGCGTGGATATGAGGATGGTTATGACGAGTGCTGTATGAATCATGAATGTGATGGAGATTGTAATGATGACTCATTCTGTGACAACTATGAGGATGATAGTTGTTATGAAGAGCATGACTGTGATTGCGATTACGAAGACATAGAGTGATTTCTTGAATTCTCTCTAAATCCGATGTAAGTCCGTTGATCCTTCGCTCTTCCTCCGTACCAAAGTCGGTGCAAAGTCGGTGCAAAGTCGGTGGAGGAGCGAAGTATCATCGAGTTTGGTTAGGAGGAAGATATGAGGAAGAGAGATGTCATATATGACCTTTTTATAAATATCGTACCTACTTAAGCAATTCCTCTGGTACGGCATTTGCCATTGCCTCGTAGGCCTTTTCGCTTGGGTGCAGATGGTCGCCTGAATCGAAACCTGGGGCAAAGGCTGTAGGATGATTAGGATCGCGTACAGCCTCGTCAAAGTCTATACAAGCATCGAAGATTGGACTTGTGCGAAGCCATTCGTTGAATTTTACTCGGAAATCGTCACGTTCCTCTGTGTATGTACGCCAACCGTAGATAGGGAGTAGGGTACCACTATATACCTTAAGACCGAGTTTTCGAGCATGAGAGACATAGATATCCTCTGTTCCTTTTCTCATATCCTCAAGCGTTGGCATATCGCTCCATGGACGGAATGGATTGACATCTGTACCTACAGGGTGGATGATATCGTTGATACCATGCTGTATGATAACGGCTGTGGCTCCTGATACATTCATCTCTATAGGGAATCGTGTAGCGCCTTTAAGACCGTAGGCAGCATATGTGATACAGTCGTACTGACGAAGTATGCGAGTACCACTAACAGCACGTCGAATTATAGACACGTTGCGGAAACCCTCATTCCATGCTCGAAGTGTGAGATAATCAGGCCAACTCTGGGCTGTTATAGAATCACCATAGCATACGAGGGCATGGTTCTTTTCGTCGGTTAGAATATCAATTGTGTTGAGGAAATAGAACCAGTTTGTATTGCGTGTAAGGTCGAGTGGGAGAGTCTCGCTTGTAGAGAAATCACCATAGCTGTACTGGCCTTTAGAAAGCGGTCCGGTAATGAGAGTTCCGGCATTCATCTGGGTAAAATCGCCAAGGTATATGCTTACATCAATAGTATCACCAGCAGTAATATTGATAGTTGTCTCATCACTCTCTATTTCCTTTCCTGGGGCTATTGTTACGCTCTCTTTTCCTGAGAAAAACACAGGTACAGGCTCGTAGTTTTCCTTGTTTTTTAGAGCTACAAAGACGCGTGTTAGTGTCACGTCCTCAGTTCCAGTAAGATTTGAGAATCGAAGACGTATCTTATTGCCGTCGAAGCACATACGGATAGGGTAGCGAAGGGTTAAATCCTTCGCATATACAGATTCCTTACGGTCGGTTATGGATGTTGCGTTGCCCCAGCAGGCAACCCAATGGAAAAAGTTCATTTTCTAAGTGAAGAGTTTAGAGTTAAGAGTGAAAAATCTGAGTTTGTGATGTTTGCTTTTTTGCTTTTCACTAATTATTTTATTCTGGGATGCAGAGTTGTTTCAGATCATAGAAAGAGCCGTTGTAGATATTGAGATCCACGTATCCGTCAATACCGGGGAGTGAGCCGACGTCTGTGTGTTGCCAGAATTTCCATTTGCCTTTGTATTGCATCTTATCCACATAATAGTGGGAAATCCAATATGGATAATCGTCAAAGCGCTTATCAGCAAGATTGGCCATCTTGAACTTATAACTCGTGTATATGATTGGCTTGACATGATAGTGGTCTTCCACGATGTGGAGCCATGTGAGAATGTCACGTTGGAAGTCTTCTACGGACTGGTCCTTGCGCTTTAACTCCACGTCTAAGACTGGTGGAAGGTCTCCTGGCTCCAGTTTTACCTTGCTTAGAAAGAAATAAGCCTGATCGCGGGCATTTGACTTTAGGCTCCAGAAATGGTAGGCTCCGCGTATGAATCCATATTCGCGTGCCTGATCAAAGTTATATGCAAAATTGTCATCAACTAAAGAACGGCCTTCAGTTGACTTCACTATCACGAAGCGCACAGGACATTTGTTGATTATCGCTGTCTGAAGTTTTGCCCAGTCAATATCGCCTTGATAGTGTGAAATGTCGATTCCTTGTATCTCGTAGCCTTCTGGATATTGTGCGTCACCATAGAGAGCACGCCATCTGAAACCTGTAGGACCTACGAAGAAATAATAGAAAATGGCAATATACACAAGAGTGACTACAGAACCGATACCCCACCACAACTTGCGTGGGAGAGCCTTTCTTGGAGTCTTCTTGGATTGCTTCTTTGCCATTCTGCTAGTAGTGCTATGATTAGTGATTCTAGTTTTACTAGTATCTGTAGTTTTTATAAAAAGAAAAAGTGAAAAGTGTAGAGCGAGAAAAACTTTGTAGCAATCTCCAACCCTTCACTTTTCACTCATTTCATTTATTTCGTATTATTCCTGCTCGAGTGTGAGAGTCAATGTAGGACGGTCACAAACCTCTGCTGGGCCGAAGTACTGGATAGGACCAGGGTAAACAAAGCTTGTATTGCGAGCCCACTCTGTACGATGACGAACGAAGTACTTGTAAGGCTTGCCAGAGAGCTCTACGAGAGCCTTTCTGATAACTGGCTTCATCTCACCTGAACGCTTCTCCATGTTCATCATTGCTGTGATAGGAATACCACCTGCAATCCACTGGTCAGCAGGTTTGAAGGTGTTCTTGATAGAAGACATGTAACCTGTCTTGCCAGCAGCAATCAGCATAGAAGCGTTGAAACCGAGTGAGTAGCAGTAGTCTGCATCCCAGTTAGATGGAGCTGCACAACGTCCCTCGTAACCGAAGAAGTGGTGCTGTGTAGCGAACTTACCTGTGAAGATACCGTCCTTCTTCCACTCTGCGAGCTTCTTAGAAACCATCTCTGCGAGGAGCTGCTCTGTCTCGATGAGAGATACCTGTACGTTTCCGTGTGGGTCACGCTCGAGAGCTAGCTGACGAGAAACAGAGAGAGGGAGTGACTTGAAGATAGCAGCATTCTCGTCAGAAAGGTGCTTGAGAACGTAGTCGATCTTCTTGTCGTCAGCAACCATGTCGAAGTCTGCCTGGTTTGCTGCGAGCATATCGTTAAGCTCTGCGATGAGCTTCTTGATAGCTGGGATGAACTCGATAAGGCCTTCTGGTACGAGAACAACACCATAGTTGAGACCGAGGTTTGCACGATCAGTAACAACCTCTGCGATGTAAGTTACGATATCGTCGAGAGTCTGGTTCTTAGCCTCTACCTCCTCACCGATGAGGGTGATGTTTGGATGAGTCTGAAGAGCACACTCGAGAGTAACGTGAGAAGCAGAACGGCCCATCAACTTGATGAAGTGCCAGTACTTCTTTGCAGAGTTACAGTCGCGCATGATATTGCCGATAACCTCTGAGTAAACCTTTGTAGCTGTGTCGAAACCGAAAGAAGCCTCGATAGCCTCGTTCTTGAGGTCACCGTCGATAGTCTTAGGACAACCGATAACCTGTACGCCAGCCTTGATAGCTGCATAGTACTCAGCGAGTACACAAGCGTTAGTGTTAGAATCGTCACCACCGATGATTACGAGTGCCTTGATGTCGAGAGCCTGAAGAATCTCAAGACCCTTGTCGAACTGATCCTTCTTCTCGAGCTTTGTACGACCAGAACCGATGATATCGAAACCACCAGTGTTGCGGTACTCGTCGATAATCTCAGAAGTAAGTTCCATATAGTTGTGGTCAACGAGACCACCAGGACCGAGGATGAAGCCATAGAGCTTGTTAGCTGGGTTGAGCTTCTTGATACCGTCGAAAAGACCAGAGATCACGTTGTGACCGCCAGGAGCCTGACCGCCTGAAAGGATTACACCTACGTTTATTGCAGCAGTAGCCATTTTGCCTTCTGTTGGCTCGAACTTGATGTATGGCATACCGTAAGTGTTAGGGAAGAGATTCTGTACTTCTTCCTGATCTGCAACTGACTGAGTAGGTTCACCCTCTACTACCTTGAGTGCGCCACGCAAAGCCTTAGGAAGCTTTGGCTGGTAGGCTGCACGTGCAATCTGTAATGCACTTTTTTCCATAATTTTCTTTGAATGATATAATTTTGGTTGAAAAAAATCGATACAATACTATAAAATTAGTGCAAAAATACGAATTTTTGGTGAAAATAGCTAATATTTCCATCTTTTTTCGTTTTTTTTTTTATTTTCTTTGATGTTTTTCTTGTTTTTCGCATAAAATTGTTACCTTTGAACATCAAATCCTTAATCTTATATAATTATGGCAAACAAGAGAAACCTTAAAAAAGAAATAAATTTTGTATGTAGTGAGTTGTTCGCTGAATGCATTGCTGTTTCTACCTATACCAAGCGTCCTGATTCTGGGGACAATGTGAATGCACTTCTGAAAAGCATACTTAGGTTGCACTCGGACTACATAATGCGTGTGTCTCATCCTGAACCGGGAATGGCAGCTAAGAAATACTACCGTGTTCTTGTAGATTCCTTCAATAAGGATATCAACAATGTAGTTGATGAGATTGGAAATATGCTCTAAAAAAGGCAAAAGGACAAAGGACTGAAGTCAAAATGACTTTAACCTTTAGTCTCAAAACAAACAAAAATGCTTAAAAAATTCTTTGGTTGGCTGCTATACCGTCATCTTGGATGGAAAAAGGAAGTTACGGTTGAGCATCCTGACAAATATATTATATGTCTGGCACCCCATACGAGCAATTGGGATTTTATTTATGGACAACTGTATAATCAGGCCGAGGGACTTTCTTCTAATTTCCTGATGAAGAAGGAATGGTTCTTCTGGCCACTTGGCTCTATATTCCGTAAAATGGGTGGTATTCCTGTTTTCCGGCAAGAGAAGATGTCCATGACAGAGTCACTTGCAGAGATAGCAAAAAAAGAAAAGACGTTTCGTCTGGCTATTACTCCCGAAGGTACTCGAAAGGCAAATTCAGAATGGAAGAAGGGTTTCTATTATATTGCCTTGAATGCGCAAATCCCTGTGCTGCTGTATGGACTGGATTATGAAAGGAAACTGATACGCTGCACCCGCTCGTTCATTCCTTCGGGGGATATAGAGACGGAAATGCAGGAAATAAAGTCATATTTTAAGGATTTCAAGGGCAAGAAGCCGGAACAGTTTGTATTATAGATTGTGCGATTTCTCAAAAGGAAATATTGGAATAGTAAACGTGTAATGCCAATAGTCTGCGGACTGTTGACGTTTTTTGCGTATGGCAATGCGAATGCTCAGAGTTTCTTTGATGATTCTGACTATTATGGATTGCCATGGGTGAAGAATGACTCAAGGCCAAACAAGATAGAGAATGGTCTTGACGGAAGGCATTTGTCTATATGGGCAAGTCACGGAAGAGTTTACAATCCAACACAAGGAAACTGGAAATGGCAGAGAGTGAATCTTTTCGGAACTAATGAGGATTTGTTTTCCCAGACTTTTGTAATTCCATATCTCATTCCTATGCTTGAGAATGCCGGTGCCGTGGTTTGGACTCCACGTGAGCGTGACTGGCAGAATATAGAGACTGTTGTAGATAATGACCAGACATTATCAGGATATAATGAGCAGGGTAGGTGGACAAAGTCATCTCAACCGGGCTTCGGTATGCCTGCCGATGTGATACAGGAAGGTGATGCGCCTTTCATCAAGGGAACTGCCCGATGGTCGAAGGTTAGGAGAAAAAAGGCTTCTTCCACAGCAAAATATACTGCATATCTGCCTATGCCTGGCAGATATGCAGTATATGTGTCTTACCAAACCTTGCAGAATAGTATTCCTGATGCTCATTATACGGTTGTTCATAAGGGCGTAAAGACCCATTTCACGGTCAACCAGACAATGGGTGGCAGTACATGGGTATATCTTGGGACTTTTGATTTCGGTTGTGGTGACGACAATTACGTTACTGTTGACAATGTGTCGAAGATGAAGGGCGTTGTTACCACAGATGCCGTTCGTTTTGGTGGTGGTATGGGTAATGTAGAGCGTGGAGGCTCTGTGAGTGGCTTGCCACGATGTCTTGAAGGCGCGAGATATAGTGCACAATGGTCTGGAGCACCATATAATGTATATAGTTCTCGACAGGGAACCGACGACTATGCCGACGATATCAATGTCCGTCCTCTTATGACAAACTGGATTGCTGGCGGTTCTATGTTCGCTCCGGAAAAGGAAGGTAAGGGAGTTCCTTTGGAAATGAGTCTTGCCGTACATAGTGATGCCGGCTATCACATGGACAGGAGTATTGTTGGTACTTTGGGTATCTGTACTACGGATTTCAACGACTGCCGTTTGTCTGACGGTGAGTCAAGAATGATCTCGTATGATTTCGTAGAGCAAATGCTTGCTCAGATAAATAAGGATATAACAACCAAATATGGCAGATGGAATACACGAGGTATCTGGGATAAGAACTATGCAGAGACACGTATTCCGGGAATCCCAGCTGCAATCCTTGAGATGTTCTCACATGAGAATCTAACGGATATGCTGTATGGCCATGATCCTAATTTCAAGTTTACGCTCTCACGCTCTGTGTATAAGAGTGTTGTGAGATATCTTGCTGCCAAGCACAATAAGAAAGCGGTTATCCAACCGCTTGCTCCGCATAGGTTCAGAGTCCTTATGGATTCATACGGAAGGGCTGTTCTCTCTTGGGAGGAGACGATCGATTCTCTTGAGACTTCCGCAAGGCCCGATTCGTATATAGTATACACGGCATCTGGTGATGGTGATTTTGACAATGGAACTGTAGTTTGGGATAGAAAGACTACCATTACTTTAGAAGCAGATAAGGTCTATCGATTCAAGGTTACTGCTGCCAATAGTGGCGGACAGAGCTTGCCATCTGAGGAACTTGCCTGTATCTGGCATCCAGGAGGCAGACAGTTGCTTGTCGTTAACGGTTTCCATAGACTTGCAGGACCTGCGGTTAAGTATAATGATATGGGATTGGCTACTGGTTTCGATATGGCAGAAGACCCTGGTTTGTCATATTGCAGAACGGCATGTTGGACCAGTCATCTGCCATTCCTTGCCGGTAACGACTTCAATTATACCACAGAGCATGTTCGTGCTATTGCTACGATGAAGAAGTTCAGTGTTGTAAGCTGTTCGTCAGAATGTATCGGTACGGGCGATGTAATATTGTCAAGATACAGACTCCTTGACTTGATTCTTGGCAATGAGCGTAATGATGGCTATTCTTTGAAAAGATATCCCTCTATCTCTCCAATGATGAGGTCGGAACTGAGATATTTCGGTGGGGCACTTCTAGTGAGTGGCTCTTATGTAGGATCTGACAATCTGGCACCAGCAGACTCTACCTTCTTGGCAGAAGTTCTCTATACCGACTATGTGCGTAAGTACAAGGACCAGTCGGATAGTGCACAAGTTGTTACAGGCATGGGAGTGGATTTTGATGTGTATAGGGCATTGAATGAAGACCACTATGCCTCAACATCTTCTGATGTGCTACAGCCTCTCGGAACTGCTTTCCCTGCCATGCTTTATGCTGATGGCAGTACGGCTGCAATAGCCTGCAAGGAACGTCGAAGTTTCGTGATGGGATTCCCTCTGGAGTGTATCAGAACTGAGGAACAAAGAGGACTGTGCATGCGAAGTGTGCTGAAATTCCTGCTGGAGTAGGGGCTAACCAAGTCTTCCTCAAGGGACAAATATTAGATAGTAAGTTAAACATTATATTAATATAAAATTAAAACCAAGCCTTCTTTTGACGAAAGAATGTATAAAAATCCTTCCCCTTGGGAAGGCTTGGTTAGGCTTTTGAGATATGAAAATACAAGCTAATGCATCAGGAACTCGCTCTATCGAGATAACGAAAGAGCACCTTGAAACTATACATAAGTATTCTCTCCTTAACGGATTGATTGATAGTAATGGTATTGTGGATGAGCAGGTTCTCGACAAATTGAAACTGAACATCCGCTCGCTTCTTGATTCTGTAGGTACATCAGACAAGGCTCTTCTCGACCTCTGTTTTGATGTTATATACCATAAGGATATGAAGGCTCTCGGTCTTCATAATCTCATTTTACTCTACGCTGAAACAAAGTTTGAAACACCTGAGGTTGAAGAGTAAAGAAGAAAGTTGAAAGAGTAAGGATAAAAATGCAACTGACAGATTTTCTGCCAACAACAAAAAAAGAGTGTGAGCTAAGAGGGTGGGATGAACTTGATGTGATACTCTTCTCCGGTGACGCCTATGTGGATCATCCATCATTTGGTGCTGCCGTGATAGGTCGTACCCTTGAGGCTGCCGGTTATCGCGTGGCTATTGTGCCACAACCTGACTGGCATGGGGATTTCCGTGACTTCAAGAAACTCGGACGACCAAGGCTTTTCTTCGGCATTTCTCCTGGCTGTATGGACTCTATGGTCAATAAATATACAGCCAACAAGCGTCTGCGTTCTGAGGATGCCTATTCGCCTGACGGTCGTCATGACTGTCGTCCAGAGTATCCTACAATCGTCTATTCCAAGATTCTCCGTCAGTTGTTTCCTGATGTACCGATTGTGTTGGGCGGTATCGAGGCTTCCTTGCGAAGACTAACCCATTATGACTACTGGGAAGACCGTCTGCGTAAGTGTATTCTTTGTGATAGTGCAGGTGATATCATTTCCTATGGAATGGGCGAGAAAACCATTCTTGCCATTGCTGAACAGTTGGATAAAGGAAGGAAGATTTCTGATATAACAGAACTTCCTCAAACCGTATTCCTTTGCCGAAAAGAAGATATCCCTGGAGGTATTACAGATGATGATATTGTGCTTCATAGCCACGAGGAATGTCTTCGTGACAAGAAGGCAGAGGCAGATAATTTCAGACATATAGAGGAAGAGAGTAATAAAGTTCATGCTCAACGACTTATCCAAGGCGTGGACGGTCGCTATGTGGTGGTTAATCCCCCTTATCCTCCTATGACTACCGAGGAAATTGATGCCTCTTTTGATCTGCCTTACATGCGTGTTCCTCATCCTAAGTATAAGGGTAAGAGAATACCGGCATATGATATGATTAAGTTCTCGGTAAACATGCACCGAGGATGCTTTGGCGGTTGTGCCTTCTGTACAATCTCTGCCCATCAGGGAAAGTTCATTGCGTGCCGTTCGAAGGAGAGTATCATGAAGGAGGTTAAGGAGGTGGTGAAACTCCCTGATTTCAAGGGCTATCTCTCTGACCTTGGCGGCCCTTCTGCCAATATGTACGGTATGCACGGACGAAACCTCAAGGCTTGTGCCAAGTGCAAGCGTCCGTCGTGCATCAATCCTGAGATATGTCCGAATCTTGATACCGACCATTCTGCCTTGCTCGACATCTACCGCTCTGTTGATGCCTTGCCAGAGATAAAGAAGAGTTTTATTGGCTCTGGTGTGAGATATGACCTGCTACTTCATCACAGTAAGGATGAGAAGGCTAACCAATCGGCAAGGGAATATACTCGTGAGCTTATCTGTAATCACGTAAGTGGTAGATTGAAGGTTGCTCCAGAGCATACCTCTGATGCTGTTCTGAAGCTGATGAGAAAGCCTTCTTTCAAGCTTTTTGAGGAGTTTAAGCGTGTTTTTGACAAGATAAACAGAGAAGAGGGTTTGCGACAGCAACTCATTCCTTATTTTATTTCTTCGCATCCAGGATGTCACGAGGAGGATATGGCTGATCTTGCTATCAAGACCAAACGACTGGATTTCCAACTTGAACAGGTTCAGGACTTTACGCCTACTCCTATGACGGTTAGTACCGAGACATGGTATTCTGGATATGATCCTTATACCCTTGAGCCTGTCTTTTCTGCTAAGACACCAAAGGATAAGCTTGCCCAGAGGCATTTCTTCTTCTGGTATAAGCCTGAGGAAAGACGTAGTATCGAACAGTCTCTACGTCGTATCGGAAGAGCGGATTTGATAAAGGAACTTCTTGGTCAGGTGCCTGTTCCTGATAGGCGTGAGCATGGTCGTGATAATTCTCGCAAGCCATCATCCAACACATATCACCCAACACCTAACACCCATCATCAATCGCCAAAGAAATCGTATAACCCTAATTTCCAGAATGAGAATCGTAGAAAGCCAGATAATAGGAAAGCGAAGCCAGGAGACGTGCGAGGACGGAATCGTCGTGACAGATGATTTCGTGGCTGTTATTGATGGCAGTACCTCAAAGGCTGATGTCAGATATTCTCCTGATGTCAGCAATGGGCGGTTATGCATGGAAATCGTCTCTCGCGTTATATCAGAAAGACTCACTCCCAACTCTACGATAACCGATTTCTGTCGATTGACGGCCGAGGCTGTTTCTGCCTATTATCCTCAGAAACCGACTAAGGCAGACAATAACCTTATGGCAGCAAGTGCTGTGGTGCTTAACGTAAAGAAACGAGAGGTGTGGTTTGTTGGCGATTGCCTTTGTCTTGTGGATGGCGTACTCTATGAATACCCTAAGCCAGAGGAAGTTGTGAATGCAGAGAAACGTTCTAAATACATTCATGAATTGCTAAAAGAGGGTAGGGCAATGGTTGAAGAACTGCGAGTAAAGGATATTGGTAGGGAGAGTATCAAAAACGAGTTGCGTAGCTGTTGCGAGAGGCAGAATCGCGACTATGCCGTTATTAACGGAATGGATATTCCCGAAAATCTTGTTCACGTCATTTCTGTTGCTGATGCCAAGGAGATTATCCTTGCATCCGACGGCTATCCTATTCTGAAAAGAACCTTGGAAGAAAGTGAAAGAGAGTTAGAGAGAATTATTAAAAATGATCCTCTCTGCATAGACATTTATAAAGCCACTAAAGGAGTAATGAAAGGCTATAAGTCCTTTGATGACAGGACGTTTGTTCGAATTGATTTGTATTAATAAATATCGTTTTATTTAACTTGAAATATTTATGGACGAATATAAATGGAAATACATCATCGGCATCGATCTCGTTCTTGGAATTATTTTATGTGTTCTTGGATGTTTTCAAGAACTTGCATTTGTGTTTGTTACATTTTTTGTGATGTGTATATCTGGTATTGTGGGACTTGCATTTCTGTTTTCTGAGGAAGACAGAGATACTGGATATGCTTTGCTTTTTAATATTCTTATAATTCCTTTTTTGTTTTTCCTAATATTCTTCATTGGTGATTATTGTGAAAAAGTATATAATAAATTGACAAGTGATGATGTCGAATATGAAATTGATTATAAGGATTATCAACATGAATTAATATTGCATGGCGATAAATATTATAAAGCACATTCTTGGGATAGCCGATACAAAAATTATTTTGACATTAATCCAATTAGTGACACTTCTCCTAGAATTATTGAATATGGGAATTATCAGAAAATAGATAATAACAGATATCTATTAATTCGAATTATACCATATTTTGAAGCATATTCTAAAGAAAAAGACCGCAAAGATTTTCTTATCAAGGATACTTTGTTGCTATCAAATGATACTTTGTACTATTTTTATTGTAAGCCTGTTCTTGTAAGAAAAAGAAATTGGTATAGAAAATTAATTTCACTATGAGATTTTCCCACACTTCCAAGCAAATTCTTTGGTCGTGTGGGATTTTTCATGCCTTTTTCTTGCAAGAACAAGGAGTTTTTGCTTTGCGTGTAAGTCCGTAGTAATTACCTTCTGAGTCCGAAGATACTCCATACATACTCCATCATTACTCCATAGATAGTCCATAGTTTTGATGGGGTATCTATGGAGTAATGATGGATCATCAATGGACTATTATCGAAAGTATAGCGATAGTTTGACGTGAGAAATGTTTTAAGAGCCTCAAATGTAAAAATAACGTGAATTAGATTAAAAAGGAAATGGATTTATAATAAAGTTTTTGTTTACTATTCTCATGAATTTTTAGTACCTTAGTACTTGAGGAAATGAAGAAAATACGGAGTTCCTTCGATAGTTGTTCGTTCATCCTTCGCTCTGCCTTCGTTCTGGCTTCGCTCTTCCTTCGCTTCTGGAGCGAAGAATTAGCCTCGGCATGATAAAGGCACAATGGCTGATCTACGAAGTCACAGTGTTGTATAATCGGATTCCTGTTAATTGGATTCTCGATTTTTCTTCCTCAAAATTTGCAGATATTAAAGAAATAGTGTAAATTTGCATGGGATTTTACAGGCTGTTAATCTGTAGGTTTTCATACAAGAATGTAAAGAGCAAATAAACATAGAAAAAATATCATTATGGCAAACATTATACTTATCGTTGCAGTTGCGATAATCTTCGTTTTCTGTATCTTCGTTTATAACAGTCTTATTCAGCTTTCAAACAAGGTGAAGGAGGCATTCTCTACGATGGATGTGTATCTGAAACAGCGTTTTGACCTTATCCCGAATCTCGTGGATACTGTCAAGGCGTATGCCAAGCATGAGGCTGACACGCTGGAGGAGATAACCAAGCGTCGTGCTGGTGTGCTTGCCGGTGACATCGATGGCCAGATAGAGGGTGAGATGCGCATTGGTGAGGCTCTGAGTCGTATTCTGGTGTTAGTGGAGAAATATCCTGAACTTAAGGCAAACGAGAATTTCCTTGACCTGCATAAGCGTATTGTGAAGGCAGAGGAGGAGATTGCTTTTGCACGACGCTACTATAACGGTAGCGTTAGACAGTATAATGACAAGTGCCAGATGTTCCCCCATAACATCATTGCTAATATTTTCGGATTCAGGGCAAAGAAGATGTATGAGATTCAGAATGTTGCGGAGAGGGAGGTGCCAAATGCATAGGCTATACAGATTGCTGTTCTCCTTTATCCTGCTGTTGGTAAGTGCCTGGGTATTTGCCGACCGGGGAGGTTTCTACTATGAGAATGTTAAGTATGAGGCATATGTCCACAAGAATAACGTGTGGGATGTGAAGGAGACCTTCGTCATCAACTTCCTTGAACCTCGTCATGGTTTCTATCGTTTCATTCCTACGAAGTTCAGCCTTTGGCATGACGCAAAGGATGTTTGGGGAGATATGCAGAACACGGAGTTCCCTTACATCGTGGATATTGACGATGTGGAAGTGACTGGTGGTCCTATTCATGAGGAAACGGAGGAAATGGACAATCATATCATTCAGATAGGTGATGCCGACAGAGTGGTTGAGGGCTTGCAGACCTATGTTATAAGCTATAAGTTCAAGTATCCTGATGATCGCATTCTGACCAAGGACGTCCTTTTCCACACCATTCTCGGAGCTGATTTCAATGAGGAGATAAGGCATTTTGACTTCAGAATTGAGTTTGAGAAGCCATTGCCTCAAAAGTCGGTGGATAATCTGAGATGGTATAGCGGATTTTATGGAAAAGAGGAGAACATCATACCTATTGAGTATGAGGCTACTACTACATACATAGCAGGTGTGTGCGACTCTATACAGCCAAACCACGCTATTACAGCCTATATGGATCTACCAGAAGGCTATTATGAAGGTGTTGAAAAGGTGCAGTATTTCTGGCATTACCTGTGGCTTGCCTTGACGGTATTGTGTGTTCTTATCATTTTATATCGTGCGTTTACAATAGACAGAGGCCGTAGTGTGGTAAAGACGATAGAGTTCTATCCTCCAGAGGGAATATCAAGTGCGGAGGTTGGTGTCATTATTGACAATAGTGCGGATGACGGTGATATTACTTCGCTTATTCCGTGGTTTGCCGAGCATGGGTATCTAAAGATTGATGAGGACAAGAACAAGAAAATAGAGCTTACAAAGTTGAAGAGTCTTCCAAAAGATGCCCCTGGGTATCAGAGACAGTTGATGAACGTATTCTTCCCAAATGGCAGAACTACGGTGAAACTCAGTCAGTTGGGCGATAAATCCTCAGAAATGAATGGGGTTAAGTCGGCACTCAAGAATGTGTTTAGCGAGAGTAACAGGAAGGATCTCATAAGGACAGACTCATCGGTTTATATTTATATTCCTTTGCTGTTGTTCAGTACGCTCACCATAGCTACGAATATCGTTCACTTCTTCTCGTTTGATGACATAATGTATGCCGGTCTTGTATGGCTACTGCCTGCAGTATTAGGATTGTCATTACGCCTGTCGGGTAGTGCTTCCGACCTCTATTCATCAGCCATTAACCGTGTTGTCTTCTTTCTTGTGAAGTTCACGATAATGTCTGGTGTGGCAATGATGTATGAGTCAGAATTTACAGATTACGGCTCTCCTATGGCCGCTTGGGAGATATTCCTGTTCTTCCTTGCCAACTTCCTTACCATAGAGCTTTGCGGACGGTTCAAGCTGAATACCGACTATCGTATTGACATGATGGGGCGTCTGCTTGGTTTCAAGGAGTTTATAGAGACAGCAGAGAAGGAGAACCTTGAGCGTTTGCAGATGGAGGATGCGAAGTATTTCTATCGCGTTCTGCCTTACGCTATGGTGTTCGGCCTCGCAAGTACATGGGCAAGGAAGTTCAAGACTATCACCGTAGAAAAGCCTGATTGGTACACTACCGCTGGAATATATAGCGGTCCAAACTTCACGAATCACTTGGTTAGCAGCGTGAATGATACGGTTCGTAGTCATGTTTCCTCATGTTCTCGCTCTCACAGCTCTTCCCATGGAGGACATAGCGGTGGCTTCTCCGGTGGCGGAGGAGGCGGAGGTGGCGGCGGTAGCTGGTAAATGTAATAAATTAAAGACCTGCATTCCCATTTCGGGAATGCAGGTCTTTATATGTGTGATAGAACTTTTACTTTGCAATAAACTTCTTTCCATTCTGGATGTAAATCTGTCCTGTCTGTGTCGTTGCCACTTTCTGACCGTTAAGGCTGTAGATGGCCTGTGCCTTGTCAGAAGAAGATGTGACAGAGGTGATGCCTGTGGTGATTGCCTTATAAAGAGAATAATAGTAATTTGTGCGACCTACTTCCTTGCCATTTGCATCCTCAAGCACCTCATAGTTCTTTCCGACACCTCCAAATTTCATCTATGTTTTTCGCCAATATTTCTTGTTGAAATTCCGAAATGTGAAAATGTACGTTAATGTTTTTTCTAACAGTTATATGTTAGATTCTCATCAAACAAGCAAAAAGAAAGATGGGGTGGGTTGAAAACACAGCGTCATCAATAACCAAAATTGAACACGAAATGCTCGGAAAAACGTGAATTCCGCTACATTTTGTGTGTTATGTGACCGTAAAAACAAGTGAAAAAGCGTGTTTGTAACCAATCATGAAACTATCATATTTCAAGATGTGTTAGATTCACCCCTAACAGGAGGCTCAGAATGGCTTTCTAACATATAACTGTTAGATTGGATAGGGGGAGTAGGACACTCTTTTTTTAACCTCAAAATAATAATATAATATAAATATATTTATATTATATTATTATTTTGGCTATATAAGACACACTTACCCCCTCCCTTATGAATCTAACGGTTATATGTTAGATTTGAGGTTTGCAGAAATGTCTTCCGAAAATATTTATCTGTATGTCAGCGAGTTACAAATGCAAAGTGAAGATTTTTCGAATCTAACATATTTTTCCCCATGTTAGATTGTGGCGTTTGGGGAAATTGTAGTAACTTTGCACTCGTAAACGAATTGAAAATTGAAAGTTGAAAATTGAAAATTACTGATTGCGCATTCCAATCAAAGGCCACGAAAGGAAATGCAAACTCAGATTTTTCACTCTTATCTCTTCACTCTTGACTTTCCTCCGCTTCTCCTTCGCTACAAATTCGCTTCAAATCCGTTGTAAGTCCGTTCTAAATCCCTTTCCGGAATGGGAAAATGAAGGGTGACAATGGGAGAGTGGGTGGAATTAGAGCTTCTCCTTCAAGAAACGGGCGGTGTGGGAAGCCGCGCACTTGATGATTTCCTCTGGTGTGCCGGTGCAGACGATGTGACCGCCTTCCTCACCACCTTCTGGACCTATATCGATGATGTGGTCGGCACACTTGATGACATCCATGTTGTGCTCAACGATGAGAATAGAGTGACCACGCTCAATGAGGGCGTCGAAGGCATGCAACAGACGCTTAATGTCGTGGAAATGAAGTCCTGTGGTTGGCTCGTCGAAGATGAAAAGTGTAGCGTCCTGTTTCTCCTGAGAGATGTAGTAGGCGAGTTTGACGCGCTGATTCTCACCGCCAGAAAGCGTTGATGATGCCTGACCAAGCTGAACATAGCCAAGTCCGACCTCCTGCAAAGGCTTCAGTCGGGCGATGATAGCCTTGAGGTTGTTGCGGTTAGAGTCCTTCCATGCAAACTTCTCCTCGAAGAACTCCACCGCCTCGTCAACGGTCATGGCAAGGATATCGTTAATGTTTTTCCCCTCGTATCTCACATCGAGAATCTCGCGCTTGAAACGCTCGCCATGGCATGATTCACAGGTCAGAACAAGGTCGGCCATGAACTGCATCTCAACCGTAACGACTCCGGCACCCTTACACTCCTCACAGCGTCCGCCGTCGGTATTGAATGAGAAATGCTGAGCAGTGATGCCCATCTGCTTTGCAAGAGGCTGGTCGGCAAAGAGCTGACGAATGTAGTCGTAAGCCTTTATATAGGTTGCAGGATTGCTTCGAGTGGATTTTCCGATTGGGTTCTGGTCGACCATCTCAACGTGGTGAATGTCTTGCCAGTCGCCTTCGAGAGCCTTGAACTCGCCAGGAGCATCGCAAACCTCGTCTAGATGTCGCTTGAGAGTAGGATAGAGAATGCCCTTCACCAACGAGGACTTACCCGAACCGCTGACACCAGTCACCACGGTCATGCAGTTGAGAGGGAAATCCACATCAATGCCTTTGAGATTGTTCATACGTGCTCCCTTGATGGTTATCTTACGATTCCATGAGCGACGTGATGTCGGTACGTCAATCTTCCTTGTGCCGTTAAGATAATCGAGAGTATAGCAGGATGGGTGTTGGGTGTTGGGTGTTAGGTGTTGGAGAGAACCTTGGAATACAACATTACCGCCATGAGTACCGGCATCAGGGCCTATGTCGATAAGGTAGTCGGCTGCACGAAGGATATCCTCGTCATGCTCAACAACAACGACGGTATTGCCTATGTCGCGAAGTTTTTTCAGTACGGAGATAAGGCGCTCAGTATCTCTTGAGTGCATACCGATAGAAGGCTCATCGAGAATGTAGAGAGATCCTACAAGTGAAGAGCCGAGAGATGTTGTAAGGTTGATTCGCTGACTCTCACCACCAGAAAGGGAGTTGCTTGGACGGTTGAGAGTAAGATATCCCAAACCAACATCGAGAAGGAATCCGAGACGTGAATTGATCTCTGTAAGCAATCGCTTGGAAACCTCTGTGTCATGGGCGTTTAGTTCAAGATGGTCAAACCATTCCTTTAACCTTGATATTGGCATCGTAACAAGGTCGGTAATGGTCTTTCCGCCAACCCTTACATAGTTCGCTTCCTTACGAAGTCGAGAGCCATGACACTCGGGACAGACGGTTTTTCCACGATAGCGAGAGAGCATCACACGATACTGAATCTTGTACTGATTCTCCTTTACCATCTGGAAGAAAGAATCGATACAAGGGCGCCATTCGCCATGATCAGAAGGCAAACCATGCCAAAGCCAGTCTTTATGCTTCTGCGACAGCTCGAAGTAAGGGGTGAAGATAGGGAAATTGTCTCTCTCTGCATGACGGATGAACTCCGTTCGCCATTCACCCATCTTATCGCTATGCCAGCATTTCACGCAACCGTCATATACGCTGAGAGAGGAGTCGGGAATTACAAGATGCTCGTCGATGCCGATTATGCTTCCGAAGCCCTGACATGAAGGGCAAACGCCTACTGGAGAGTTGAAAGCGAAGAGTTGGTCGGATTTCTCCTCAAAGGTCATGCCGTCAGCCTCAAGACGGGTAGAGAACTCGTAGATGAGTCCGGCAGGAAGGAAATAAAGACTACAAGAGCCGCCACCCTCGTAAAAAGCGGTTTCTGCAGAATCCGTAAGTCGTGAGATTGTGTCCTGAGAGTTATCGCAAGAAAGGCGGTCGATAACGATATAAATGCCATCTGCCTTTGTTGCGTCAATATCCACGGTCTCTATATAGTCGTCAATCGTTGTGACCTCATTATTGACGAAAAGACGTGAATATCCCTGCTGTTGCTCCATTTCAAGCTGTCGCTTGAGAGTTCGACCTTTAGGTACCTGCAAAGGGGCAAGTACCATGAAACGAGTGCCGGGAGTAAACTCCAGCATCTTTGCAACGACATCCTCTGGGGTGTGTTTCTTTACTTCCTCGTTGCTGATAGGCGAGAAAATATGTCCTGCACGGGCAAAGAGAAGTCGGAGATACTCGTAGATTTCCGTTGAAGTGCCTACTGTAGAGCGTGGATTTCGGCTCACCACCTTTTGCTCAATGGCAATAGCTGGTGGAAGTCCCTTGATGAAGTCGCACTCAGGCTTGCTCATACGGCCAAGGAACTGACGGGCATATGATGAAAGGCTCTCTACATAGCGACGCTGACCTTCGGCATACAATGTGTCGAAGGCCAGTGAAGACTTACCAGAACCGCTTACGCCAGAGATGGCTACCAAGCAGTTTCGTGGGATATTTAGGCTTATATTCTTGAGATTATTGACGCGAGCGCCCTTAATCTCAATGAACTTCTCTTTTTCTTTTAACATTTAGTGAGGTTGTAAGGTTAGTAGGTTTGAAGGTTATGAGGTCAGAAAGTCGAATTGTAAAGACCTTATAACCTCATAACCTTACAACCTCATAACCTTATTATATAAGATACTGATTGCTGATGCTCTCGTTATTGATTACGCGACGGATTGTCTCAGCAAACATATCGGCAACGCTGAGCTGCTTAACCTTTGCACAACGGTTAGCATAAGGGATTGAGTCGGTGAAGACAATCTCCTCAAGTGCAGAATTCTGTACATTCTCACTTGCAGGACCTGACATTACACAGTGGCTTGCACATGCACGTACTGTACGGGCACCTGCCTCCATCATTATGTCGGCAGCCTTTGTGATTGTACCGGCTGTATCTACCATATCGTCAACAATGACAACATCCTTGTCTTTTACATCACCGATAATCTGCATGCTCTCGATAACATTAGCACGTGCACGAGTCTTGTTGCAGAGCACGAGAGGACAGTCAAGATACTTAGCGAATGACTTTGCACGCTTAGCGCCACCAACGTCAGGACTTGCAATTACAAGGTTCTTGAGCTTCAGGTTCTCGATATAAGGGAGAATGACGCCTGAACCATAGAGATGGTCAACAGGTACGTCGAAGAAGCCCTGAATCTGGTCAGCATGAAGATCCATGGTGATAACACGGTCAATACCAGCTACGCTCAGAAGGTCGGCCACGAGCTTTGCGCCGATGCTTACACGTGGTTTGTCCTTACGATCCTGACGAGCCCAGCCGAAATAAGGAATGACTGCGATAATCTGACGGGCAGAGGCACGCTTTGCTGCATCAATCATAAGCAGAAGCTCCATGAGATTGTCTGAGCTAGGGAATGTGCTCTGTACGAGGAACACGTCACGACCACGGATGCTCTCCTCGTATGAAACAGCAAACTCACCGTCAGAGAACTTTGTTATCTGCAGATTGCCGAGTTTGCAACCAAGACTGGCACAAATCTTCTCAGCTAGGTAGCGAGTAGCTGTGCCTGAAAATACCATAAAGGAATCTTTGTCTGTCATTGAGATTTATGATTTATATTCTTTAAGTTTTTTACTCTTCACAAATAGTACATTGTACATGGTAAATTGTACATGAATCTATCCCACCGCTTTGCGCAGCTTACGGAAATGCTCTATCAGTTCCTTGAAATTCAGTTCATGCTGAATGCTGAAACGATTCCAAAGGTCACCACAGATACAAACACCGCCAAAACCGAGTTCCTTTGCTATCTGGATGTTCTCGATGCTCATTCCGCCCAAGGCATATACGTGCTTGTCGATAAGTCCCTTGTCGCGTGCCAATTCCATTTCCTGAATGCTGAGAGATGCCTTGCCATCGCCATGTAGGCTGTCGAAAAGAGAGTGGAGACATACATAGTCGCAACTCTTCTTCATCTCCTTCAGGTCGCTTATGCGATATGTGCTGCGAGTGATGTGTCGCTTGAATGCTTCAGGCGTTGGCGTATCAGGATTGTTGATATGAATGCCCTTTAGGTCAAATTCCTGCTTGAGATAGTAATGTTCATGCACACGTATCTTTGAGTGACAGTCATTTGGCAACAGGGAAAGCAGTCGCTCGCAGTAAACCGGCTCTGAGTTCGGCTTTTGTAAATGAAGTATATCTAGACCTTCATCGAAAAGGGCAGTTAATATCTTGTCCTCCTCAACAAAGAATTTGGGTTGAGTTAATATGACCAGTTTCATCCTTTGTGTCTAATTCCTTTGTGCAAAATCAGCCAAAAGCTAATGCACTTTTCATATATTCGGATGCAAAGTTATGAATAATTATTGAGAAAAGAAAGTTTAGGATTGAAAAATGTTGTTTTTTCTTTGAAATATTCAACAATAGTCAATAATTTTGTCGTTAATCTGCCGTTATACCTACGTTGTCCTATCGTACCAAACTCGATGAAAGTCCGCTCTATGTCTGCTATAGAATAAGAGGTTCATCGAGTTTGGTTAGGAGGAACAGCGGACTTTCTTTGGATTATAATCCTTAATAGTCCTATTTATTCTTTGCAAAACGGATAAGCATTTCCACCTCCGCAAGAGTCTTCAAGTAGAAATATATTTGATGGAATTTCCTTGGAAAAATCTATTTTTGTGAATGGGCAGTTTTCTTCTGGCTGTATCATTAATATTCCATTGTCCAAATAAGCATTAAAGTTATACATGAGGCCATTGTAATAACCTATTACTTTTTTATTCTTTACAATATAGATTCTTCCCTTACCATGTGGGGAATGTTGAAATCCAAATGCGTTTTTCACTAATATAATCTGCAAACAACTTTCGTTAGGTCCAATGGCATTTCCTATGTTTTGTAGTTTGTCTTCCAGAATTTCGTTTCCTAATTTAGAAACAATTTCAACAACATTTGTGTCTGTTTTGGCAATAATTGATGTAAAGACCTCGTCAAAACGAGTTTCATGTGTTGATAATACATTTTTGTTTACATCTCGGTAGCAAGATGTAAACAAAAATGAAAAGAAGAAGTAAAAACATATGGTTCTGACCATGATATTTTTTTATGTAAAGACTATGCTTTCTTGAGAATCTCAAGCAGATGTCTCCAAACCATATCAACGGTTGGGATGAGCAGACGCTCGTCAGGTGAGTGAACGCCACGAAGCGTTGGGCCCATGCTAACCATATCGAGGTTTGGATAACGCTCGGCAAAAAGACCGCACTCAAGTCCTGCGTGTATTCCGAGAACCTTTGGCTCCTTACCGAAAAGCTCTTTGTAAGTATCGACAACAATCTTTGTCAGACGGCTGTTAGGATTCATCTTCCAAGCTGGATAACCCTCGCCAGTATCAACCTCGGCACCTGCCAACTGGAATACTGAACGAACAGTTGCGCACATATTATCCAAAGCCGACATCACGTTTGAGCGCTGTGAAGTAGTCACGAGAACAGAACCGTCTTCCTGTGTCTTTACGCTCGCAAGGTTGCTTGAAGTCTCAACCAACCATTCAATAGCCTGATCCTGACACATAGACATGATTCCGTTATCTACACCTTGTAAAGCAAGGATAATCTTTCGACTGTCATCCTCTGCTATAAGAGGTTCTGTGTCAGTTGATTCCATGTACATGTTAATGTTTTTCTCCGTAACGTGGAATTCCTCTTCAATATCAGAAACGAAGACGTTGAAATCGGCACGAACCTGCTCTTTTTGGGCAAAAGGAACAGCAATTGTCATCTCGCCGTCACGAGGAATGGCATTGTGAAGACCGCCAGCCTTGAGAGTGCCGAGACGAACCAATCCCTTCTCCATTTCCTGATAGATGAAACGAACAAGCAACTTAACTGCATTAGCGCGTTTCTTATTGATGTCATCGCCAGAATGACCGCCTGTTAGAGAGTTCACGCCAATCTTCAAGAAGAACATGCCATTCACATCTTTCTCGTATTTCGGACGGAAAATAGCTTGGGTACGCTTACCTCCTGCACATGAAACGAATATCTGTCCCTCGTCCTCAGAATCGAGGTTGATAAGCATAGAGCCTGTAATGAAACCTGCCTTCATGCCCTCAGCACCTGTCAATCCTGTCTCCTCGTCACGAGTAAAGACGCACTCGATAGGACCATGCTCAATATCGTTAGAGTCGAGTAGGGCAAGCTCCATAGCGATACCGATGCCATCGTCAGCACCAAGGGTAGTGTCCTTTGCACGGAGCCATTCTCCGTCAACGTATGTCTCTATAGGGTCGTTATTGAAATCGATAGTACATTCTGGCAGTTTCTCGCATACCATATCCATGTGGCTCTGGAGAATTATCGTCTCACGGTTATCATAGCCAGGAGTTGCATTTTTGCGGATAAGTACATTACCGGTTTCATCAACAATGGTCTCAAGACCACGGCTCTCGCCAAAATCTTTCAGAAACGCAATCATCTTCTCCTCGTGCTTTGAAGGACGTGGAATAGCGTTGATTTTAGCGAATTGCTCAAACACACATTCAGGATTTAATTTATTTTTATTCATTATTAATAATAATTATGTATGATTTACGAATATTTTTATTAACTTTGCACCCAAATCATGTACAATGTACCATGTACAAAGTACAATATCTACGCGAAGACAATCATTCGGATGGTTTTCAACATGCAAAAGTAATGAAATATTTCCGAAATACCGCGTTTTTCACCTAAAATTAATGCAATCAGATTAAAAAACAGATATTAAGAACAAATGAAAAAGATTTTCACATCGGCTATGGCTGTAGCAGCTCTCGCCGTATCATTCACATCATGCGATAAGTCAAATCAGCAGCCAGAGGCAGTAGCCTCTTCACAGACAGCTCCTGTAGAACTTAAAATCGGTTTTGTTGAGGTTGACTCTATCATGAGCCAGTACCAGTTCTGCAAGGACTATACACTCATCCTCGAGAAGAAGAGTCAGAACATCCAGTCAACACTTCAGCAGAAGGGTGCTGCTCTTCAGAATGCAGCAGCTAATTTCCAGCAGAAGCTTCAGCAGAATGCTTATACAGAGCAGCAGGCTCGTCAGATCAATGCTGGTCTTCAGAAGCAGCAGGCAGACCTCGAAGGTCTTCAGCAGCGTCTTGGTGCTGAGTTCCAGAGCGAGACAGAGAAGTTCAACAAGGCTCTCCGCGACTCTATCCAGCATTTCCTCGCTGTATATAACAAGGACAAGAAGTACTCTCTCATTCTCACTAAGCAGGGTGACAACATCCTCTATGGCGACAAGGCTCTTGATATCACCACTCAGGTGGTAGCAGGTCTTAACAAGGCTTACAAGAAGACTGACCTTTCAAAGTCATCTTCTAAGGACGAGAAGAAAAAGTAATGAAACAGATAAACTGGGGCTTCATCGGTTGCGGTGAGGTGACAGAGATAAAAAG
Source organism: uncultured Prevotellaceae bacterium (assembly GCA_946406435.1). Taxonomy (GTDB): domain Bacteria; phylum Bacteroidota; class Bacteroidia; order Bacteroidales; family Bacteroidaceae; genus Prevotella. The sequence continues at coordinate 67,765 of CAMJKP010000002.1, forward strand.
TGGCCCGGCATTCAACGAAGTGCCGGGCTCACGTGTAGTAGCGGTGATGAGCCGTAATGCGCAGAAGGCACGCTCTTATGCGGAGCGTCACGACATTGCCAAGTGGTACACAGATGCCCAGGCACTTGTTGATGATCCTAACGTGAATGCCGTCTATATCGCAACGCCACCATCATCCCACGCTACCTATGCCATTATGGCCATGCGCGCGGGCAAGCCTGTCTATGTGGAGAAACCGCTTGCGGCTTCCTATGATGATTGTGCCCGTGTGAATCATGTGAGCCAGGTGACTGGTGTCCCTTGTTTCGTGGCATACTACCGCCGATACCTTCCTTACTTCCTTGAGGTGAAGAATATGGTGGAGTCGGGTAGGATAGGAGAGGTCATCAACGTGCAGATACGTTTTTCCGTTCCGCCACGTGAGCTTGACTACGATTCAAAGGAAACACGCCCATGGCGATTGCAGCCGGATATTGCCGGTGGTGGCTATTTCTATGATCTCGCACCTCATCAGTTGGATATGCTTCAGTATATGTTCGGTGTCATTACTCATGCGGAAGGATATTCTGCCAATAGAGGAAAACTATATACGGCAGAGGATACGGTAAGTGCCTGCTTCCGTTTTGAGAGTGGACTTCCAGGTAGCGGTTCGTGGTGCTTTGTAGGACACGAATCTGCAAGAGAAGACCGAATAGAGGTAATCGGCGATAAGGGTATGGTTTCGTTCTCCGTATTCGACTATCAGCCGATAGAACTTATCACTTCAAGTGGTAATCAGAAGATAACAGTTCCCAATCCTAAATGCGTGCAATTGCCTCTTATCCAGAATGTGGTAGAGACATTGCAGGGTACTGCCCATTGCAAGTGCACAAGCGTATCTGCAACGCCAACAAACTGGGTAATGGATAGGATTCTTGGGAAGTTCTAAAAAGAGATTGTGTTTATATAATGAAGAGACGCAGGTTTGCTATATATATATTAATGTGTATGACACTTGGTGTTTATGCACAGACAGACAGCGTTTCCGTATATGACACCACAGAGCCCGATGAAATCGTGTCAGATGCACCGGCATCAGATGCCTTACAGTCAACAGAGAAGAAAGGGTGCTGGTTTGGCAGGGCTTGCAAGAATGTCGTCGGTTTCTTTACATCAGAGCCGGACACAATGTATATCGAGCCACAGCGCTATAACTTTACGGCCATGGTTCAGACAACCCTTACCGATGACTATTTCACGTTAGAAGGTGAGAATGAAAATGTGGTTTCGTTTGCCCCTTCCAGAAGACTGAAACTGGGACCTTTCTTTGGTTGGAGATGGCTCTTCTTTGGATATGGATTCAATGTGAATACGATTCAGTTGAGTTCTAAGCATATTGACGTTAATACAACGTTATATACGCCTGCAATAGCCATTGACCTTGTTTACCGAAAGCTCGGCGACGGATATACGCTACGCTCAATGCATAATGGCGAGCATGATGCCACCGATATGCTGAAAGGCATGGAGATTGACGGACTTGATATCAACGTCAGGTCGGTAAATGCGTATTATGTCGTGAACAAGCGAAAATACTCGCATCAGGCAGCCTTTAACCAAACCAACCGACAGCTTCAGAATGCTGGCTCCTGGATATTCGGTACTGGCTACAACCGATGCAGCGTGTCGATGGATTGGGAGGCTTTCAAGAAGCAGGTGAAGAAGAAAACCAAAGGCGATGAGCGATATATGATCAATGACTCCAATTTGGTGTTCAATGAGATGATCTATCGTAGCGTCCCTCTCTCCTTTGGATACGGATACAACTGGGTGTTTGCTAAGAACTGGCTCTTTGGAGCTCAGATGTTAGGTTCTTTATCTTATATGTGGTCACACGGAGATAATTATAGTCCGTCGCTTGAGCGTATGGTTAAGGATTTCAAGATCAGCAACTTCACCTTTGATGGTACAATCCGTCTCGGACTTGTATGGAACAATTCCAAGTGGTTTGCTGGAGCAAGTGCCATTTACCACACCTACCACTATCATCAGGACAAGCTTCGTGCGGATAACATATTCGGACAGCTTAATGTCTATGTGGGATATAACTTCTGGAGAAAAAAATAAATACTATTCAAAATAACGCGAATTATGAAGATAAGAACGATTGTTATTCTGCTGTTCTGTATGATGTTCTCAATGGGAGCATCTGCCTATCAGCCAAAGAAGGATATGGAGCGCATTGAGCGATTGCTTACTGATGCGACTAAACTGCCTAAGGATTCCAACCTTATGCTTCATTTCGGAAAACAGTTCCTTGGTGTTCCCTATGTTGGCCACACTCTTGACCGTAATATAGATGAGGAGAAACTTGTGGTTAACACCCGTGAACTTGATTGTACTACATTCGTAGAGAACGTGCTTGCGCTCACGCTTTGTGCACAGCGTGGCGAGACGAAGTTCACCGATTTTGAAAACCAGCTCCAGCAAATCCGCTATCGTAATGGTAAGGTGGAATACACACGTCGTCTTCATTATTTCACTTATTGGATAGAGGATAATGTCCGTATGGGATATGTAACCAAAGTTGAGAGCCAGTATATGCCTTTCACAGCTGTTCAGCACGTTAAGGTTGACTATATGTCAAAGCATGTAAAGGACTATGCCATGCTTGCTGCTCATCCAGAATGGCTGGAGGGTATAAAAGAGATGGAGGGTTATATCACAGGAAGTTTCTACCGCTATATTCCGAAGAAGGGGCTTAATAACTCAGGTATCCTCCGTCAGACAATCAAGAACGGCGACATCATTGCCATCCTCACCAAGAAGAAGGGACTTGACACTTCACATATCGGTATTGCCGTATGGGAAAAAGACGGTCTTCACCTCATGAATGCATCGTCAATTCATAAAAAAGTGGTAATTGAGCCTATGGTTTTACAGAAATATATGGAAAAACACCCGTCTCAGATTGGAATTAGGCTCTGTAGAGTTGTGGATTTGAAAAAAAATTAGTAACTTTGCAGCCGAATTCAGGAAAATGTACTTCATAGTACTTCGTATAAAGAACAAAAATGATAACAGTTACCAATCTCGCCATTCAGTTTGGCAAGCGCGTCCTCTATAAGGACGTAAATCTTAAGTTTACAGCAGGAAACATCTATGGTGTCATCGGTGCTAACGGTGCCGGAAAATCAACTCTCCTTCGCGCTATCAGCGGCGAACTCGAGCCTAACAAGGGAACAGTAGAGCTCGGTGCAGGTGAGCGCCTATCAGTACTTGAACAGGATCACTTCAAGTACGACAACTACACAGTAATCAACACCGTACTTATGGGTCACCAGCCACTCTGGGAGAATATGCAGGAGCGTGACGCCCTTTATTCAAAGGCAGAGATGACTGATGAAGACGGCAATCGTGCTGCTGAACTTGAGGAGGCTTTCGCTGAAATGGACGGTTGGAATGCTGAGAGCGATGCTGCACAGCTCCTTTCAGGTCTTGGTATCAAGGAAGATTCTCATTACAAGTTGATGTCAGAACTCTCAAACAATGAGAAGGTGCGTGTGATGATGGCTAAGGCTCTCTTCGGAAATCCTGATAACCTCCTTCTCGACGAGCCTACCAACGACCTTGACCTCGACACAGTACAGTGGCTTGAGGAATACCTCTCTAACGTTGAGCAGACAGTTCTCGTAGTAAGTCACGACCGTCACTTCCTCGATGCTGTATCTACACAAACCGTGGATATCGACTTCGGTAAGGTAACGGTATTCGCTGGTAACTACTCATTCTGGTATCAGTCTTCACAGCTCGCTCTCAAGCAGGCACAGAACCAGAAGGCTAAGGCTGAGGAGAAGCGTAAGGAACTTGAGGAGTTCATCCGTCGTTTCTCTGCTAACGTGGCAAAGTCAAAGCAGACAACATCACGTAAGAAGATGCTTGAGAAGCTTAACGTTGATGAAATCACTCCTTCTACACGTAAATATCCAGGTATCATCTTCACAATGGAGCGTGAGCCAGGTAACCAGATTCTCGAAGTTGAGAACCTCAAGGCTGTTGATGCCGATGGAACCGTACTCTTCGACAACGTTTCATTCAATATTGAGAAGGGACAGAAGACCGTATTCCTCTCTCACAATCCAAAGGCTATGACAGCCCTCTTCGAGATTATCAACGGTAATCGTGAGGCTGACGGCGGTACATACAAGTGGGGTATTACCATCACAACCGCTTATCTGCCACTCGACAACACCGAGTTCTTCCAGACAGACAAGAACCTCGTAGAATGGCTCTCTCAGTATGGTCCTGGTAACGAGGTTGCAATGAAGGGCTTCCTCGGTCGTATGCTCTTCAAGCAGGAAGAGGTAGAGAAGAAGGTGAACGTGCTCTCTGGTGGTGAGAAGATGCGTTGTATGATTGCTCGTATGCAGCTCCAGAACGCTAACTGTCTCATCCTCGATACACCAACCAACCACCTCGACCTTGAGTCAATTCAGGCATTCAACAACAACCTTGTGGGTTTCAAGGGCAACATTCTGTTCAGCTCACACGACCACGAGTTCATCAATACCGTTGCTGACCGTATTATTGAGCTTACCCCTAAGGGTACAATTGACAAGCTCATGACTTATGATGACTACATCTACGATGAAGCCATCAAGGAACAGAAAGCAGCAATGTACAATGAATAAACCTCTCACAAGAATCCCCCTCCATGGGGGATTTTTTTATTGGTATAATTTACGATTAGTTCGCACCTTTGGTGCTATAACTGACAATAATTACCAATCTACGCAATCTTTTTCCATAAATATTCATTTCTTATTGGTTAAAGATTGCGTAGATTGGTAATTATTGTCAGTTAAAAGCAACTTGTTGCTAGTCTTTATTTTTTCGCTAAGACTCACCAAGCAAAAGCATGTTATCGAATTGATGTTGATTAGCAATCGATGATAATATCTTTTACCGGAACTTTCTCCCATGCGAAGATTTTGAGCAATTCTTCCGGATTCATCGGTTCGGGACGATCTGTCTGTCCTGCATAATATGCGATTTTACCGATTATCTGCTCGGGTGTGTGTTGTGAGCGTAAAATGCCCATATCCAAGCTTTTATCGCGTTTGCTTAATCTTTGTCTTTCATTATTGCAAAGCAATGGGAAATGGATGAAATCAGGTGTCCGTAGCGAAAGCATATCGTAGAGATATATCTGCTGCGATGCAGACAAGAGCAAATCCCTGCCTCTTACCACTTCCGTTATACCCATTAGGGCGTCATCTACCACAACGGCAAGCTGATAAGCCCATGCGCCATCTTTTCTGCGAAGCACGAAATCCCCACAATGGGTGGCAAGATTCACGCTCTGTGCCCCGTAATGCCCGTCGGTGAAGGATATTTGCTTGTCGGGAACATAGAGCCTTGTAGCGGCTTGTTTGCCTGAATGGGGATATTCTGATGTAGTATGATTCGGCATTCCCAAAGGACGGCAAGTGCCTTTGTAAACAATTCTTCCGTCAGATTCATGAGGCGCCTGAGTTGCCATTATATCGGCACGTGTACAGGTGCAAGGGTAGGTGAGTCCTGTCTTGTTCAACCTGTTAAGGTATTCCTCATATATCTCAGAGCGCTGACTTTGAAGATAAGTACCGCAGTTGCCTCTGTTCTCCGTACCGCCTTCATCCCAGTCAAGCCCAAGCCATCGAAGGTCATCTTCCAGTTGCAGGGCATATTCAAGCTTGCATCTTTGAGGGTCAAGGTCTTCAATCCTTAGTACCCACGAGCCGCCCTTTTTCTTGACTGATAGCCAAGAAAGCAAGGCAGCATACACATTACCCAAGTGCATGCGGCCAGATGGAGATGGAGCAAAGCGACCTTTTGTCATTTTTCATTTATTATTTTCTCGTGCAAAGATACGAAAAAACAGGCAGAAAATCCCGATAAAACCGAGAAAAAGGGTAGTTTCCACCTATTTATATATGATTTTTTCGTTACTTTGAGGATATTTGTTTAACTTTGCAGTCAAATAATTATTGTACAACAACATTAAAATGAAGAAATACTGTTTAGACCTTACGGTGAAATCGGTAGAACACATCAATGAAAAGTATGTTCTTCTGAAACTTACTGATGAGAATCCACTCCCTGAGATGATTCCAGGACAATTCGTAGAAATTCAGGTTGACGGCTCAAAGACAACCTTCTTACGTCGTCCTATTTCTATCAATGACGTTGACCGTGAGGACAATACCCTGCACTTGCTTATCGCTTGTATCGGTGACGGCACACGTCAGCTCGGCACTCTCGCTGTCGGTGCAAAGGTGAATATCGTACTGCCTTTGGGCAATGGCTTCACAATGCCTGCATCCCCAGAGAAGAAACATCTTCTTGTTGGTGGCGGCGTAGGTGTGGCTCCTCTTCTGTATCTTGGTCGTAAGATTAAGGAAATGGGCGGTGAGCCTGTTTTCCTGCTTGGTGCACGTAGCAAGAAAGACTTGCTTATGCTCGATGAATACAGGAAAATCGGACGTGTGTTTATCACTACGGAAGATGGCTCAGAGGGCGAGAAAGGTTTTGTAACCAATCATTCTGTTCTTTCAAACGAGACTTTCGACATGATAAGCACTTGCGGTCCTAAGCCTATGATGATGGCTGTGGCACGCTATGCTTCAAATGCAGGAGTAGAGTGCGAGGTTAGTCTTGAGAACAAGATGGCGTGTGGCGTTGGTGCTTGTCTCTGCTGCGTGGAAGACACTATCGACGGTCATGTATGTGTATGTAAGGAAGGTCCAGTAATTAACATAAAGAAACTGAAATGGCAGATTTAAAAGTAAATATCGGTAATCTCAGGATGAAGAATCCTGTGATGACAGCATCGGGAACATTCGGCTATGGCATTGAGTTTCAGGATTTCGTTTCTCTCGATGAAATCGGCGGTATCATTGTCAAGGGTACTACTCTTCAGGCTCGTGAGGGCAATCCATATCCCCGTATGGCTGAAACTGCACAGGGAATGCTTAACTGCGTTGGACTTCAGAACAAGGGCGTAAGTTATTTCTGCAACAATATCTATCCGCAGATCAAGGATATTGACACTAACATGATTGTAAATGTTAGCGGTAATTCTCCCGAGAACTATGCAGAATGTGCTGCCCGCATTGATGCTTTGGATAAGATTCCTGCCATTGAACTCAACATCTCATGTCCTAATGTTAAGACCGGTGGAATGGCGTTTGGCGTGACTGCTCAGGGAGCTGCAAGCGTTGTGCGTGAAGTTCGTAAGGCATACAACAAGACTCTCATCGTGAAATTGTCACCTAACGTTACGGATATCACGGAGATAGCTCGCGCGGTTGAAGCGGAAGGTGCAGATGCAGTATCTCTCATAAATACTCTGATGGGAACAAGTATTGACATCGAGAAACGTTGTTTCAACCTCTCTATCGGTACTGGTGGCTTGAGCGGTCCAGCTGTTAAGCCTGTGGCTCTTCGCATGGTTTATCAGGTAGCAAAGTCGGTTCATATCCCAGTTATCGGTCTTGGAGGTATCTCTACTGCAACCGATGCTATCGAGTTCCTCATGGCTGGTGCTACTGCCATAGAGATAGGAACTGCCAACTTCCTTGATCCTGCTGTTACCAAGAAGGTGAAGGACGGTATTGACCAGTGGCTTGATTCCCACGGTTGCAAGTCCGTACAGGAAATCATCGGAGTGCTATAATCTGCAAGCTTAGAAACTTCCCAGTGCCATCGTCATACTCTCGTTGTTTCTCCGCTAATCCTCTGCAATAATAGCGGAGCCACAACGGAGGTAGAACGGAGGCACATCTCCTAAACTACTTAACCCAATTCAATTATGAAAAATCTTGGATCAAAGCCGTGGATTCTTCCACAACCAGTACTGATTATCGGTACTTATGACAAGGATGGTAAGCCTAACGCTATGAATGCTGCGTGGGGTGGACAATGGGATATGCATGAAATCATCATCTCATTGGGTTCTCATGCCACAACTGATAATCTCAAGGACAATACAGACCTCACCGTTTCCTTTGCTACTGTTGATACGATGGTTGCCTCTGACTATGTTGGCATCGTGAGTGGCAGAAATGTAGCCGATAAGATGGAAAAGACTGGCTGGACAATAGAGAAAGCTCCTAATGTGAATGCTCCTGTGTTCAAGGATTTCCCAATGACATTGGAGTGTCGTGTCAAGCAGAAGATTGACGAATCTGAAACCGGCTATTACCTTGTAGCTGAGATTGTGAACATCCTTTGTGATGAGAAATACCTTGCTGCTGACGGCAATCCAGATGTGGAGAGGATGGGACTTATAACCTACAATCCTGTGCATCACACCTACATTCAGTTGGGCAAGACCGTTGGTAAGGCATTCTCTGACGGTAAGAAGATAAAGTAACGTCAATTAATTGATGGAGATTAGCAGCAAGCTGCTTTTAACTGACAATAATTACCAATCTTACCAATCTTAAACCAATAAGAAATGAATATTTATGGAAAAAGATTGCGTAGATTGGTATTTATTGTCAGTTCAAGCACCAAAGGTGCGATTCGTTATTAGTGAATATATCCTATGCTTGGGAGTTCTATGCCTTTTACCATTTCCATATAGAACCACACTCAAGACATCTACAAGTTCCATCGCAAAGCTCTTGTATATCCTCGCTACCGCAATAAGGGCAAAGACCTGATTCGTTTTCGTATTCGTTTGGTTTCATAAGCAGATTAATTCTTAATTGAACTTATTGGTACAGTTCTCAAATTCACTCTTTTTATTCCGTGAATTCTGCAAAATTATAAAAAACTGTAATTGGGATTGACATCTGTGTAATCCTCAAAATCTGTGGTCAGTATAAGAAAAATATAATTATTCGTTTAGTTTATGAAATAATAACAAAGAAAGACGGATTGTTTAATTAATCCTCTTCTTCATCTTCCTCCTCTTCCTCTTGGGCTTCCTCATATTCGGAGTGACCTTCATCGTAGCCTTCATCATATCCTTCTTCATACCCCTCTTGGTATTTAGTTTCATAGTAGTCATAGTAACTACTTGAATCATCGTAACCATATCCGTGATCATGTCCGTGTCTGCCATCAGATTTCCCTTGCTCGTATCCTTCATCATAACCTTCACTATATGCATCATCTGGAGTTGGACTTCTAGTGGTTACTACTGATTGAGATTGTACGGAAGGGAAAGTCGAGTAGTTATATGATGGTGTCGAAGGAGTATATGTAGGCTCATGGACATTATAACTAGGTTCATATGTAGTATTAGCTTTATGATTATGATCATCACATGCACATAAAAATAAAGCAATAATGTACAACATCGCTCCCCATCCTCCTATACGATTAGAAATCCCATTTATAATATGACCGATATTCTTCATATTCAAATTCTTTTGATTATTACAACTTTCCTTCAAGAAACATTTTGTAGTGTTGTTTGCAATATCCAGAAATCTTAGCTTCTCTGGAACATCTAGTGCCTCTCTTTGTCTTAGCTTTACATTGCTGGACAGACGGAGACTTGGCTTGATGTACTTGACAATACTTAGTATTTCTCACTGCATTGTTTTTACAGCGAGTTTTTTTCTTTGTAATTGCCTCGCATCTTTTTGGTTGACCTTGAGCTATTAGATTATTGGTTGGATAGGTCAATAGCATCATAAGGCATAAAACAATTGATTTCATGATAATTGATGTTATATTATACAACTAAATGACTATATTACAAATCGTTTGCCATATTTGCTCTTGCGGCTTTTTCTCTCTCTACTAGAGGAAAGTCATAATATGGGGGAACGTTACCGTTCATCTGTTTAATTACGATTTACTTTCTGTTTCTTGTTATTTGTTTTTTATGGGTTGATAATTAATTGTTTACATTTCTGTTTGCAAAAATAAGTAAAAAATCTGATTCTTCCAAAATATTGACATGAAATTTACTGAAATATATTTTCTGGTAATTTACTTTCTGTAAAAAACAAGCACGAAGTTGCGTTTGTAGGGAAAGAAAAAAGCCAACCTTTATCGGGTTGGCTTTTGTGATTCGTGCAGGATTCAAACCTGCAACCTTCTGATCCGTAGTCAGATGCTCTATTCAGTTGAGCTAACGAACCAATAGTGCAAAATCTTGAAATCATAACCTTTGAAAGTGATTCGTGCAGGATTCAAACCTGCAACCTTCTGATCCGTAGTCAGATGCTCTATTCAGTTGAGCTAACGAACCAATTCTTCAGTTATTTCTGATTTGCGGGTGCAAAGGTAGGCATTATTTCTGAGAATCCAAAATATTTCAGAATAAAATTGACTGACAGTTTTCAGATGATTGACTTATGTCAATTTGTGGCACCTGAAGTCATCTGCTTTAATGCCTTGCTTAGCTGATCTGGGCAACTTGTGCCCTTGTTTCCGCATGGTATGCCTTGCAGACGATTTATCACCTCTTCAGCCTTCATTCCCTTGACCAAGGAGCAGATTCCATTGGTGTTTCCGTTACATCCGCCAAAGAATCGTACCTCCTCAATGACGTTGTTGTCATTGAGGAGAACACGAATTGCCTTTGCACATGTGCCTTGTGTTTCGTAAACGAGCTCTTTCATTACTCTTCTACGCCTTCTGGCTTCATGTTAGTATATACGTTCTGAACGTCGTCGAACTCTTCGAGCTTCTCAACCATCTTGTCGATAGTAGCACGCTGTTCGTCGTCAACGTCCTTTGTGTCGTTAGGGATGTAGGTGAACTCACCACCGATTTCCTCGAAGCCCTGCTCCTCAAGATACTTCTGAATCTGAGCGTAAGACTTAGGATCACCGTAGATAGTGATGGTTGTCTCGTCCTTGTCCTCGTCGTAGTTCTCATCATATTCGTCGTCAACGTTGAAGTCGATAAGCTCAAGGATGAGGTCGTCCATATCAACACCGTCCTTCTTCTTGAAAGTGAAAACGCACTTGTGGTCGAAGAGGAATGCGAGTGAGCCTGTTGTGCCGAGGTTGCCACCGAACTTATTGAAGATAGAACGAACATCAGCTACGGTACGTGTTGTGTTGTCGGTAAGGGTGTCAACGAATACAGCGATGCCGTGAGGGCCATATCCTTCGTATGTAACCTCCTTGTATGCGCTCTTGTCCTTGCCGAGTGCGTTCTTGATAGCACGCTCGATGTTATCCTTAGGCATGTTCTCACGCTTACATGTAGCGATGATAGAACGGAGTGTAGGGTTGTTTTCTGGTTCAGGACCACCGCTCTGTACTGCGATTGCGATCTGCTTGCCCAGACGTGTGAATGTCTTTGCCATGTGGCCCCAACGCTTCAACTTGGTAGCCTTACGGTATTCAAATGCTCTTCCCATGAAAATTATAAAAATTTATTTTGTTGTTTGTTTTTGTATTAATTCTTTTTCTCCTTAAATAAATTAAGGTGTTAGCGAAGTTCTGCGCCGAGTTGATTCTTGAGATTAGTAATAATCTTATTCATAACAGCCTCGATCTGCTTGTCGCCCATAGTCTTCTCGGTGTCCTGAAGGATGAAGTTCACAGCGTATGACTTCTTGCCCTCTGGGAGGTTCTTGCCCTCATATACATCGAAGAGCTCAACCTTCTTGAGGAGCTTCTTCTCTGACAGACGTGCAATCTGCTCAATCTGTGCGAACTCGATGTTCTTGTCGATAAGAAGGGCGAGGTCACGGCTAACAGCAGGGAACTTGCTTATCTCCTGGAAATCGACAGAACCGTTCTTCACAGCCTTTGTGACGAGTGTCCAGTTGATGTCAGCGAAGTAAACCTCACGCTCGATGTCTGCCTTGTGCTGAATCTTCTTGCTAACGATACCCATCTCAACGAATACCTTGCCACCACGATTCTTGAGTGTGAGGCCAGTAGAGAAAATGTCGTTTGTGGTCTTTTCCGTAACGAGCATACCCTGTGGCATACCGATACGACGGAGGATGTTGTCAACGAATGCCTTGAGCTCGTAGAAGCTAGTGTCTTCGTCGGCATGAATCCAAGAACCCTCAACACGCTTACCTGTAAGCCAGAGACCGAGGTGGTTCTCTTCCTTGTAAGCCTTCATAGGATTCTCGTTGTCGCGCTTCTCCTCGTCGTGCTCGTAGCAGTTACCGAACTCGAAGAAACGGAGGTTAGGATTCTTGCGGTTTGCGTTGCGCATGATTGACTCAAGACCACCGAAGAGCAATGTCTGACGCATTACGTTAAGGTCGGAGCTCAGAGGGTTGAAGATCTTCACGCACTTGTCCTCTGGGTAAGACTTGAGTTCTGTGTAGTAAGCCCCCTTTGTGAGAGAGTTGTTAAGAATCTCGTTGAAACCAGCACCTACAAGCTGCTCTGCTACGAGGTTAGCCATCTTATGACGCTGATCCTCGAAGTCCTTGATAACGAGTGAAGACTTCAACTGTGTTGGAATCTCTACATTATTATAGCCATAGATACGGAGAATATCCTCTACTACGTCGCATGGACGCTGTACGTCAACGCGGAATGCTGGGATGGTGATGTCGAGTCCTTCTGCATCCTCCTTGTTGATCTCGATGTCGAGAGAAGTTAGGATAGACTTGATCATGTCGTTGCCAATCTCCTTACCGATGAGGGTGTTGACGTATGAGTAGTCAAGACGAATCTGTGGGTTAGCGATTGGGGTAGGGTACTCGTCGCGAATCTGCATGCTTACCTTACCGCCAGCTAACTGCTGACAGAGGATAGCAGCCTGCTTGAGTGCGTAGATAGTGCCGTTTGGATCAATACCGCGCTCGAAACGGAAGCTTGCATCAGTAGAAAGACCATGACGGCGAGCTGACTTACGAATCCATGTTGGGTGGAAGTAAGCTGACTCCAGAACCACGTTCTTTGTTGTCTCGTATGTGCCTGAACCCTTACCACCGAATACACCAGCGATACACATTGGCTCTTCTGCGTTGCAGATAGCGAGGTCGTGCTCACCGAGAGTATGCTCAACGCCGTCGAGGGTAACGAATGGCTGACCAGCGTTCTTGTCCTTTACGATGATCTTATTGCCCTTCACCATATCTGCATCGAAGCAGTGGAGAGGCTGACCGTAAGCCATCATTACGTAGTTTGTGATGTCCACGATGTTGTTAATAGGGCGAAGACCGATAACTGTGAGCTTCTCCTTGAGCCATTCTGGTGACTCCTTAACCTCACAGCCAGTTACGCTTACGCAGGCATAACGCTTACATGCCTCTGTATTCTGAATCTCAACCTCGATAGGAAGAGACTCGTTATCTACCTTGAACTCATCGCAGCTTGGGCGATGGAGGCTTGTCTCGTAGCCGTTACGCTTGAGCCATGCGTACAAATCGCGTGCTACGCCATAGTGTGAAAGGGCATCTGCACGGTTTGCTGTGATGTCAACCTCGATGAGCCAGTCGCTCTCAAGGTTGTAGTATTCTGCTGCTGGTGTTCCGACCTTTGCATCTGCAGGAAGAACGATGATACCGTCGTGGCTTGTGCCAACGCCAATCTCGTCCTCTGCGCAAATCATACCATTGCTCTCTATGCCACGGAGCTTTGACTTCTTGATGACAAACTCCTTGTCGCCGTCGTAGAGCTTGCAACCGAGGTCGGCAACGATAACCTTCTGTCCGGCTGCCACGTTAGGAGCACCGCATACAATCTGTGAAGGCTCGCCCTTACCGAGGTCAACGGTTGTGACGTGCATGTGGTCAGAATCAGGGTGAGGCTCGCAAGTGAGTACCTCACCTACATAAAGTCCCTGCAATCCACCTTTGATTGCCTGAACCTCCTCAAGGGAGTCAACCTCAAGACCTGTGCTTGTAAGGGCTGCTGCCACTTCCTCTGCAGAAAGGTCGAAATCGACATATTCCTTAAGCCATTTGTAAGAAATGTTCATTTGATATTTTCTATGTTTGTTTTTATTGTATTCTTTACTTTGTATTCGCCTTAATTGCGAAAAGTCATAAATTGACGTGCAAAGGTACAAAAAAATGGTGACTTTTGAAAAAGTTTTGCGTTTTTTTTGTAATTTTGCAGTCCAAATGAGGTATTTTGTTTATTTATCATACGATGGAACTCGTTTTCACGGGTGGCAAATCCAGCCAAACGGTATTTCTGTGGAAGGTGAGATAGAGCGTTGTCTTAGCACTATTCTTCGAATCCCGACAGATATCGTTGGTGCAGGACGAACGGATGCTGGTGTTCACGCAAGTATGATGGTAGCTCATTTTGATATTCAGGAAACGTCCCTGCCCAATGGACTTTGCAAGGAAGGAAGATTGAATTGCGAACAGCTTGCCTACAAGGTGAATCGTATGCTTCCGCCGGACATCTCAATCCATAAAATAGAACAGGTTGACGACGAACTTCATGCCCGATTCTCTGCCACTTTGAGAACCTATAACTACTTCGTTCATACACGTAAGAATCCGTTCAAACGATACTATTCGTACGAATGTCATTTTGATTTGGATTTCAATAAGATGAACGAGGCGGCTAAAGTATTACTTGAATATGAGGATTTTGCTTGTTTCTGCAAGTCTCACACCGATGTAAAGACCACTCTCTGCAATGTTACAGAGGCAGAATGGAAAGACTTGGGTGATGGTTGCTGGGTGTTCGTTGTAAGCGCGAACCGATTCCTCAGAAATATGGTAAGAGCCATTGTCGGTACGCTTGTGGAAGTAGGTCGTGGCAGGATGACAATAGACGAATTCCGACTCGTTATAGAGGGTAAGAAACGCACTCAGGCAGGCGAGAGTATGCCGGGAAATGCTCTTTTCCTCGTTGATATAAAGTATCCAGGATAAAAAAGATATTTGGTGTACATTAAGAATTGTACATTGTAAATGGGAACTTGCTTTAGCTTGATGAGCTTTAGCGAATAAATTGTACAAAATGAAAATCGTACATTGTAAATGGTAAATTGTACATAAAATGGTTTGGTTATTATTAGCTTTCACATCCGCAGCATTGCTCGGATTCTATGATGTATTCAAGAAACAGGCACTCAACGGAAACGCGGTGCTTCCTGTACTTTTCCTCAACACATTCTTCTGTTCGCTGATATTCCTTCCGTTCATTCTCCTGAGTGCCTACGGAACATGTCTCGACGGCAGTATGTTCTATGTACCCGTAGTGGGATGGGAGGTGCATAAATACATATTGATGAAGAGTCTCATCGTACTTGCCTCTTGGCTTCTCGCATACTTCGGAATGAAGCATATACCGCTCACAATCTATGGCCCTATCAATGCCTCTCGTCCTATTCTCGTGCTTGTAGGTGCGCTGCTGATATTCGGCGAGCGACTGAACGTATATCAATGGATTGGCGTTGCCTTGGCTATTGTCAGCTATATCATGCTGAGCCGTACAAGTAAGAAGGAAGGTATTGATTTCAAGCATAATAAGTGGATATTCGCCATTGTCGGAGCTGCCATCTTTGGAGCTGTAAGCGGACTCTATGACAAATACCTCATGGCACCTGTATCGAATGGTGGAGTAGGGCTCAACAAGATGGATGTCCAGTCATGGTATAATATCTACCAATGCTTTATCATGGGTGCTATGGTGATGATTCTCTGGTGGCCGACACATAAGAAGACGACACCGTTCCATTGGTCATGGTCAATCATTCTCGTTAGCGTATTCCTGTCTGTTGCCGATTTCGTGTATTTCTATGCGCTCAGCATCGACGGAGCTATGATTTCAATCGTGAGCATGGTACGAAGGGCAAGCGTTATTGTCAGCTTCCTCTTTGGTGCTGTGATGTTCCATGAGAAGAACCTGAAATCAAAGTTCGTGGATCTCTTCCTCGTTCTCCTCGGACTTGTTTTCCTCTGGTTGGGAAGTATGTACAAATAGTTTTAGGAGTGCAAGGAGTACAAGGAGTAGTAAGGAGTAAAAGACGAATGTCTTATATGCGGAATAGGGGTTGGTGGAGTAAGGAATAAGGTTTGATAATAGCACCTCTTCATCTCAACCTTCAACGAGAAAAACAATCGTCTTGTACTCCTTACTACTCCTTGCACTTCTTGTACTCCTTAAAAAATATCCCCAAAAATTGTTACAAGTGCAAAAATAGTTAGTGTTTTATGCACGAATATAAAGAAAAAATGCTAACTTTGCACTCGAAAATTCAAAACGGGCACCGCTTTTCAAGCGATAATCCCTATTTCCTTCGTGCGAAAAAGCACCAAAAATTGTAATTTAGGTAAGAAAATCAAACAATATGAATAATATCTTCCGCGGTCTTGGTATCGCACTCATCACACCTTTCACAGAAGATGGAGCCGTAGATTACGAGTCTCTCTCTCGCCTTATCGACTATCAGTTGGATAACGGTGCCGATTTCCTCTGTATCCTTGCAACTACTGGTGAGACACCATGTCTTTCTCTCGCTGAGAGGGCACAGATAAAGAGTGCTATTGTAAGACAGGTGGCTGGTCGTGTGCCTATCCTTATGGGTTGCGGAGGTAACAATACCGCTGCTGTTGTTGAGGAACTCAAGAACGGTGATTTCTCTGGTATTGATGGTGTTCTGTCTGTTTGTCCTTACTACAACAAGCCTTCTCAGGAAGGTCTCTATCAGCACTTCAAGGCTATCGCTGCTGCAACAGAGCTTCCTGTAGTTCTCTATAATGTTCCTGGTCGTACAGGTATCAACCTCAAGCCTGAGACAACATGCCGCCTTGCAAGAGACTGCAAGAACATCGTGGCAATCAAGGAGGCTTCTGGTTCACTTGAGCAGGTTGACGAGATTATCAAGTACAAGCCAAACGATTTCGAGGTTATCAGCGGTGACGATGCTCTTACCTTCCCAATGATTGCCTGTGGTGCTGTTGGTGTTATCTCAGTTATCGGTAACGCACTTCCAAAGGAGTTCTCTCGCATGATTCGTCTTGAGTTCAACGGTGAGTTTGAGGCTGCTCAGAAGATTCACCATAAGTTCACCGACCTCTATTCTCTTCTCTTTGTTGACGGTAACCCTGCAGGTGTCAAGGCACTTCTCACCGAGATGGGCTTCATCAAGAACCAGCTTCGTCTGCCACTCGTTCCAACACGAGTAACAACATTGCAGAAGATCTCAAGCATCATCAAGGAATTGAAACTGTAGTTTCCCTACATATAAAAAACACAAAGGCTCGCAATCGCGGGTCTTTGTTCGTTTATGTCGGAGAGAGTTTCTATATGTTATTTATGACTCCGGCAAATAGTACAGTATTGCTACTATCCTCAACAATCTCAAAAATGAAAGGACGGTTCACTTTCATTACTATTGCTTTGGGCTTCTCTATTGGAGGGCAACATCCTATGAAATCTATATATGTTAATGCAGCTGCTTCGGTGTCATTTTCGTTTACTTTTACCTTAACTTGCTGAACGATGTTGTTGATTTGTAGATTCTTTACACATTCAGGCATAATATCATTGGATTCATAGATACATTCTAAGCCAATATTTGAAAGGAGTTCTTTCATGTTAATATCGGATTCTATTGTGAACTTTGGCAAAGAGAGCTTAACGTCTTCTTCTTCAAAGCACTTGTATAAATTCATTTTATTCATATCTTGTATGACATTTGCAAAGTCAATCCTTTTTTTCGGTAGAATAATCCTCATAGAGAAACATTTGCCTTCATTAGACTCACAAACGTACTTTAACCTCACCATTTGAAATTTTGAGGTTTCATGATAATCCATAGTGTCATGTTGGTGCATCATGGGGACTTTTACTTTTCCTTGCGTTCCATAGAAAAGTTGTTCTTTGGTGTCCTCCTCGTCAAATGGCTTTTTCCATTTAGCTTTGAAATAAAGGATATCAGTTATCAGAGCTAATGTAGTTGCTGGTATATAGGAATTTATACCTTCTATAAGACCATGACTTGCGTGTTCAATAGCTTTGTCTATAATTGATTTTGTTTCAGGCTTGGTAAAATCAACTATTTTAAGCATTATATTGGATATGGAAGAAACCTTTTTAAAGGCTTCTTTGTTTATATCCAATCCGTCCTTAAGCCAAAAGAAGGTGTTTAACTCTATCTTGGGAATATATTCTTTGCTCTCCCAAGGAGTTATGCTAAACATGGTTTTGTCACATAACTTGTTAGCTTCATTAATGTCCTGTGATTCTATATCCATAGCTTTAAGAATCTTTTGCCTTATGTCAGGATTCGCCCAGTTTGCCAGTATGATAAGAATACTCTGGAGTCTTGATGGCGATATTGCTATGTTATTGTCATTGGTTGCAATCTCAATAAGTGTTTTCAGCATTTTTGTGCTGAAATCATAAGGGGAGTCACAAAATAGTTTCTTTATAATGTTTATCATACTATTTTTATTTTTGTTGAAAGTTGTTGATTTGGTATTGAAAATTATTAAATAATGAGGCGTTTTTGAACCTAATTTAGATTATTTTGAAGCAAAATGTGAGTGTGAATCATCAGAGATTAACCTCTATTTTGCTTTTCTGTGTGCAAATATATACATTTCTTTTGATATTTGCAAGTGAATAGTATAGAAAAATGACAATAATAAAATAAGAGGCACATTCCCATTTAAGGAATGTGCCTTATCTTCTTACTCCACTTTCAAACCTTCCAATAACTCTTCATTGAAATACTTAATCCATGCCTCGTAAGTGTCTTGTGAGGATTGTATTGTGCCAACGAGGAAGCCTGGTGTCGTTGCAAATTCCGAAAGACCACGATAATAGTACATCTTATGCTCGTTGTCGATGACGAATGGCATGATGCTGTTACGCAGACATTCACGGAACAATATCAGTCGCCCGACACGCCCATTACCGTCTTGGAATGGGTGGATGCTCTCAAAACGCCAATGATATTCGGCAAGCGTGTTGACTGTTACCTCTTTCTGTGATTCATACCACGCACCAAGTTTCTCTATCTCCTTTGCCACATCAGAAGGCTTGCAAGTCTCGTGTCCGCCCACCTCATTAGCAAGTTTCTTCCAGTCGCCAACGTTGAAATATTCTTTCTGTGCGTCAGCAGTTCCCGTCTTCAGAATCCGATGAAATTCCTTGATAATATTCTCCGAAAGAGGCTCGTTTACGGTTCGCAGAAGGTAGTCGAATGCCACGAAGTGATTGTTTGTCTCAATGATGTCATCTACAGGCACTGCCTCCTGATCCTTAAAACCTATGGTGCGGGTTTCAAAGATATAGCGTGTCTGCTCCTCTGTGAGCTTGCTGCCCTCGATTCGATTGGAATTATAGGCTAACTGCACTTGTGTCTTGTGGTAGAGACCTCCTTTGCGTTTCGCCTGACATTCATCTATGAGGAATTGAGTGAGTTTATTCATACCAATACACTTCTTTTACTGACGGATTTCACTTGCAAATATACAAATTTTTTCCGTAAAAAGCAAGAAATCACGCTGATTTTTTTGATTGACATTCTTCATTTTTCCATGTTTTTCTTCCATGCTGTTCCGAAAGAAACGGTGAACGAATCGTTCAGCATTGGGATTAGGTTACCCCCAGTCACTGTTTTTGGTAACAGATATATGTTACCGAGCCTTACACCTTCGTCCAAAGGGAGAATGTTGTTTGCCAATATAACATTCGCTTGTTTTCTTTTGGTGACCTATTGAAATGATATCTTGTTGACATACTGATGTTTAGATACGGGAAAAATAATGCGGTGTTTGAAATGATTTGTCTCTCTCAGACAAGGCATGAGGATAGGGGAGAGAAGGCTGTCTTTCGGGGCAAGTAACATATATCAGTTACTGAAAAGGCACACCCTCAGTCGTAGGTCTTGACCGTGGATGGCTGGTAACATATATCAGTTACCGAAAAGGGACACCCACACACTCACTCCAAAGTTCAAAATATATAATATAATATTAATATTATATTATATATTTTGAGGTATAGTTCACATCCCCCCCCTCTCCCTTGTCTAAGTAACAGATATATGTTACCGAGAATTGTCTTCCGAAAATTTCCCTCTGTGTATTAATTAGTTATGAGCACAAAATGCAATTTCTCGGAAAATAACATTAAAAAATTATGTTACTTGATGTTTTTCGGAAGAAATTGTTGTAATTTTGCACTCGGGATTTGGGTGATGGATGTTGGGTGTTAGGTGTTGGTGGTCACTAACTATCTTTCAAGTGCGAGATGCTACAGATGAATTGAAGAATTCTGATTATGCTTTCCAATCAAAGGTCACGAGCGGAAACAAAGGAATCAGGTGTTGGGGTAATGGGTGTTATGTGATGGCGGTCACTTGGGGACAAAAAAAGTCTCCCTATGCAGGGAGATTTAGAGGGTCTAACTTCGCTCTTCCTCCGCTTCAAATCCGTTGCAAGTCCGTTCCCTGTATCGGAGATACATTGGGTAGAGAAAGCGAATAAAACGAAAGATGGGCAAACATGGAAAAGCAGAATAACGCAAGTTGGCGAACTCACGTTAGCTTATTTCATAAACACGAAATAGACGGCTGCTACGAGGCAGAGGAATGCAACGAGGTGATTCCAATGAAGTGACTGTCCGGTAAACATGCATTGTGCTATTACCGTGAAGACGATAAGACTGACAACTTCCTGAATAACCTTCAGTTGAACGAGGTTGAATGGACCGCCGTTGTCAATGAATCCGATACGGTTGGCTGGCACTTGACAGCAGTATTCAAAGAAGGCGATTCCCCATGAGAAGGCGATGGTGGCTATCAATGGCCAGTTTGATGATACGCCTGTCTGCTGTAATTTAAGATGCCCGTACCACGCAAACGTCATGAAGATATTGCTTAGTACGAGCAGTAGGATAGTGTAAAATGCGTTCATTATTAAAGCCCCACCCCCTTGCCCCTCCCGTAAAGGGAGGGGAGTAGATACCTCTTTCCGAGTATAGGGAATGGTTTACGTTTTGATTGTTGTTATTAATAGACCCAACGCCAAAGCTATGTAACTATTCCCTTCCCTTTATGGGAGGGGCTAGGGGTGGGTCTTTTTTATTTCTTCGACAGTTGCTCATGCATATTTGCTGCTGCGCGACGACCGTCACCCATTGCGAGGATTACGGTTGCACCACCACGGACGATGTCACCACCGGCATAGATGGTTGGGCGTGATGACTGCATGGTCTCGCTTACAGCGATGGTGTTCTTGCGACCAAGCTCAAGACCTTCGATTGACTTTGGTACGAGTGGGTTAGGACTTACGCCTACTGCCACTACAACCTGATCAACGTCGATAGTGATGCGCTTGCCTGTATCAACAGGAGAACGACGACCTGACTCGTCTGGCTCGCCAAGCTCCATGATTGCAAGAACTGCCTGCTTAACAGCACCGTTCTCGTCAGCAATATACTCAACTGGGTTATGGAGTGTCTTGAACTCGATACCCTCTTCCTTAGCATGCTTAACCTCCTCGGCACGTGCTGGAAGCTCTGCATCAGAACGACGATAAACGAGTGTTACGTTAGCACCAAGACGCTTTGCTGTACGGCATGAGTCCATAGCTGTATTACCACCACCGACAACGAGTACGTTCTTACCGAGGTTGATAGGAGTATCGGTCTTTGGGTTGGCAGCATCCATGAGGTTCACACGAGTGAGGTACTCATTTGATGACATGATGTTGATGAGGTTCTCACCTGGGATGTTCATGAAGTTTGGCAGACCTGCACCTGATGCCACGAAGATACCCTTGAAGCCCTGTGCCTCGAGTTCGTCAACAGAGATTGACTTGCCCACGATAACATCGGTAAGGAAGTGAACGCCCATCTTGCGGAGGTTCTCAATCTCCACGTCAACGATAGCATTTGGCAGACGGAACTCTGGAATACCATACTTAAGCACACCGCCAATCTCGTGAAGTGCCTCGAATACATAAACGTCATAGCCCTTCTTAATCATATCGCCAGCGAAAGAGAGTCCAGCAGGACCTGAACCAACCACAGCAACCTTGATGCCGTTTGAAGGTGCAATGTCAGGGAGAGAGACATTACCGCTCTGACGCTCGTAGTCGGCTGCGAAACGCTCGAGATAGCCGATAGCAACAGCTGGCTCATTCATCTTGAGGTGGATACATTTTGACTCACACTGCTTCTCCTGTGGGCATACGCGACCACATACGGCAGGTAGGGCAGAGGTGTTCTTGAGTACCTTGGCAGCTGCAAGGAACTGTCCGCGCTCAATGTTCTTGATGAATGAAGGGATGTTGATATTTACAGGACAGCCCTCTACACATGAAGGCTTAGCGCAGTCAAGACAACGCTTTGCCTCTGTGAGTGCCATTTCCTTTGTCAACCCCTTGTTTACCTCCTCAAGACGTGTGGTTGCACGATATACAGGATCAAGCTCAGGCATCTTTACACGCTCAATAGCTGTGCGCTCCTTTGGCTTCATGCTCTTGCGAAGCTCTTCACGCCAAGGTGCGTTGCGGTCGGTGAGCACCTCGATAGGATCGTTGGTAGGATCGCTGTCCATTACCACGTCGGTAGTTTCCTTGATACCGTTCATCACATCCTCGTAGATATGCTCCTCGATATGCTCCATCTCCTCAAGCTCTGCACGCTTGAAAGTGCTCATGCGCTTGAACATCTCATCCCAGTCAACGAGAGCGCCGTCGAACTCAGGACCGTCGATACATACGAACTTTGTCTTGCCACCGATAGTGAGACGACAAGCACCGCACATACCAGTGCCGTCAACCATGATGGTATTGAGGCTGACATCAGTAGAGATGCCGTATTTCTGTGTCATGAGGCAAGAGAACTTCATCATGATAGGAGGACCGATGGCAAATGCCTTGTCGATATGCTCTTGCTGGCAGAATTTCTCGATACCAACGGTCACAACGCCCTTCTCGCCCTTTGAGCCGTCGTCGGTCATAATGATAACCTCATCAGAAGACTCACGAATCTCATCTTCCATGATTACGAGTTCGGCTGTACGACCAGCGATAACAGAAAGTACACGGTTTCCGGCAGCCTTAAGACCACGGATGATTGGCAGCATAGGAGCAGCACCAAGTCCGCCACAAGCACAGATTACAGTACCGAAGTTCTCTATATGTGTAGGATTTCCGAGAGGACCAACGAGGTCTTCGATGGTGTCACCAGCCTCCTTACGGCATAGCTTTGTTGATGACATACCCACCTCCTGAATGACGAGGGTGATGGTACCACGCTGGATGTCCGCATCAGCGATGGTGAGAGGCATACGCTCTGAATGCTTGTCAACTCGTACGATGACGAAGTTGCCAGGCTTACGGCTCTTGGCAATCAGCGGAGCCTCAATCTCCATGCAGAATACCTTCTCGGAGAATTGTTTCTTTGATACGATTTTGAAAGACATAAGTTTTTGTAGTAGACCCACCCCCTTGCCCCTCCCATAGAGGGAGGGGAGTAGATACCTTTTTTTGCTGAGTGGGTAGTTAAAAATTAAGTTTAGTTACTATTCAGAAAAGCCCAACACCAAAGTAGTGTAACTATTCCCCTCCATTTATGGGAGGGGCAAGGGGTGGGTCTTTTTATCCTTACTTAATAATCTCACATCCCATATAAGGAACGAGAACCTTTGGAACGCGGATGCCTTCCTCTGTCTGGAAGTTCTCGAGGATAGAGGCAACGATACGTGGGAGAGCGAGAGCAGAACCGTTGAGAGTGTGGCAAAGCTCTGTCTTCTTTGTCTCAGCATTGCGGTAACGGCACTTCAGACGGTTTGCCTGATATGTGTCGAAGTTTGAAACTGATGAAACCTCAAGCCAACGCTTCTGAGCCTCAGAGTAAACCTCGAAGTCGTAGCAGATAGCTGATGTGAATGAAGCATCGCCACCACAGAGACGGAGAATACGATATGGGAGTTCAAGCTTCTTGAGAAGTCCCTCAACGTGTGCGAGCATTTCCTTATGTGACTCTGCACTATGCTCTGGCTTGTCGATACGTACGATCTCAATCTTAGAGAACTCATGCAGACGGTTAAGACCACGAACATCCTTACCGTAAGAACCTGCCTCACGACGGAAACACTGTGTGTAAGCGCAGTTCTTGATAGGTAGGTCCTTCTCGTCGAGGATAACGTCACGGTAGATGTTGGTTACAGGAACCTCAGCTGTTGGGATAAGGTAGAGGTCGTCGATCTCGCAATGGTACATCTGACCTTCCTTATCTGGAAGCTGACCTGTGCCGTAGCCAGAAGCAGCATTTACAACTGTTGGTGGCATAATCTCTGTATAACCAGAGGCACGAGCTTCGTCGAGGAAGAAATTGATGAGGGCACGCTGCAAACGGGCACCAAGACCAATATATACAGGGAAACCGGCACCTGTGATCTTTACGCCGAGGTCGAAGTCGATGAGGTTATACTTCTTTGCAAGTTCCCAGTGAGGAAGCTTAGCTGTCTCAACAACAGGATTTGCATCCCAGTTGCCTACGGTGTCCTTACCGATTACGCACTCCTTGAGGTTAGACTTTACAACCCAGTTGTCCTCAGCGCAGTTGCCTTCTGGTACCTCGTCGTAAGGGATGTTAGGAATCTGGCAGAGTAGGGTGGTAAGCTCCTTCTCGGCAGCCTCCATTACGTCCTGCATAGCCTTTGACTCGTCCTTGAGGGCAGCAACGGTCTTCTTAGCCTCTTCGGCCTCGTCCTTCTTGCCTTCCTTCATCAGACGGCCGATGTTGCCGGCAGCCTTCTTCTGCTCTGCGAGAAGACTGTCCATCTTCTGCTGAGCCTCACGACGCTTCTTGTCAACAGCCATTACGTTGTCGATAGCCTCACGAGCACCCTTGAAATTCTTCTTCTCAAGACCCGCAATTACGCGCTCGGTCTCTTCAGTTATAAGTTTCAGTGTTAGCATTTTTGTATTTTATTGTTGTTATTCTATTTTTTAGTTTTACTTTTGTTATATAATAAGGTGCAAAAGTAATGAATTTTTTTTACAATCAAGCAATTTTCCGTGAAAAGTTACACGAGATAGTCCATTTCGAGCGGTTTTAGTGCGCCTCTTGCTATTGTTTCGCGCATTTCGCCCAATGTTGCGAAGCGCTGAACGCTGTTGAGAGCAGCGTGTCGGAGCGATAATGATTCGTCCTTGAGGGCTGTTATTGCCTGATCTATAAACTCGTTTATATCACGCTCGTTTGGCGACATATTTCGTGAGAAGAGACGTGACAGGATATTGAAACCGATGAGTCGAGGGAGCGTTGCCTGTTCTGCAAGCAGCTGGAATGCCATATCACTCGCATAATTGACGTATTGTAGAAGGTTCATGACGAGCAGTTCGGCAATCTCCTGTGAGCGTACCTGTTCTATCCAAAGGGTTGCAAGGTCGCTCTCGAACTTCTCCGCAGGCATGATAAGGGTTGCGAGAATCTTACATTCACGGATATCCTCTTTCCAAAGGGCAATGGCAAGGTCGAAATCCTTTCCGTAAGGCTCTGCCATTTCCTTGAGATGCAATAGGTTAGCACCCCAGTTAAGATGATATTCAACTCCCTTGTCACGCAACGATTGTGCTGTTACGCCATTCATCAGAAGTCGGAAAGACTGCTTGATATGTTTGAGATTTTCTTCTGTTGTCATACTCTTTACCCTTTACTCCTTACTCTTTAATCTTTATTCTTTACACTATATTCATCGCTATACCTCAGCATCTGCTCATCAAGTGTCTCGTCGTATGAAACGGTTACATCCTTAATAGTATCACCATCCTTTACGAGGGTGAGCTTTGGATTGAGGAACCCCTTGTATGGAGCAATGTTTAGATGTTCGTAACGGTCGAGGATTTCCTTATGGAGGTCCTGATTAAGCTTCACTCCGTATGTTTCAACGATATTACGTGCTGCCTCAAGGTCGCCCTCGCTCTTGATGCGCTGAATCTCGGCAAGGAGAGTGGCAAAGAGTTCACGAAGACGTGTGTAGTCATTTATCTTGAGATAAGTCTTTGTCGTATCGCCTTCCGTATGCTTTACAAGCTCCATAGCGCCCTCGGCATGAGCGTATGCCCAGTTGGCTATCAAAGCGCGATTTCGCATGTGTGCTTCCTCTATGTTATCACCAAGTTTGATGCGAACGCTTTGAGTGAGAAGTCCGTTCATCAAGTATGTGTAATACTGCGACTTATATGCTTCTGCATCATCAAGAAGATTAAGTTCTACAAGCTTCGGATCTGCGATGTAATAAAGTCCGAAAAGGTCTGCGCGAGCCTCTTCTATGGTACTGCTATAATTCTTCAAAGCGTTAGGATCTGTGCCAGGAAGAAGCTGACCACTACCATGTCCAAGACACTCGTGCAAGTCGGTATGGAGGTCGTCACAACGGTCGCCGTATTTGCGTACCATAGCCACCGTGTCTTTGTCTATCGCGAACTCATCAAGGAAACCGTTACCCTTGCCTGCCTCGTTATAGGCATGGGTTATGTTACTTATGGTGATGCTCTTAGAACCATACTGAGCACGAATCCAATCTGCATTCGGAAGGTTAATGCCTATGGCTGTAGAAGGAAATTCGTCACCTCCGAGCATAGCCGCACAGATTACGTTGGCTGTTACGCCTTTTACCACCTTCTTGCGGAAACGTGGATCTACAGGCGAATGATCCTCAAACCATTGTGCATTCTGGCAGATTGTCTGAGTACGGTGACAAGCCTCTAAATCCTTATATTCCACGATTCCCTCCCATGAAGCCTTTATGCCGAGAGGGTCGCCATATACCTCAATGAATCCGTTTATGAAGTCGATGTTGCCCTCAAGTTCCTTTAGCCACTCAATAGAATAGCGGTCGAAGAGACGGAGGTCACCTGTCTTGTAGTATTCTATAAGCAGAGAGATAATCTTGCGTTGCTGGTCATTTTCGGCATATTCAGAAGCCTTACTGAGATTCTCCACGATATGCTCTATGATTTCGGAATACTTACCGCCAATACGCCATACCTCCTCATGAAGTGAACCGTCAGCATCCTTTATGAGGGTTGAGTTAAGGCCGTATGAAGGAGGCTCAGGATCGTTCTTGTCGGATAGGGTGGAGTAGTAATCCTCCACTTCCTGCTGCGATACATTCTCGTAGTAGTTGCAGGCAGAAGTCTTGATGAGATCTTCGTTGTCTGCCTTGTTTACTCGCTTAGGTAAGATATTCGGATTGAAGATGATAGGAGTGATTTGCTTTAGTATTTCTTCTGCATCTTCTCCGAGAGTCTTACGGACAATATCCTCAAAGAATGACTGTGAAAATTCAGGTTTGAACTTCTCGCAACCATAGTGATGATAGATGCCGTTTGAGAACCAGACACGCTTCAGATACTCCGTGAGCTTGTCGAACTCGGGAGTCTTTTCACTTTCTACTTTACCCTTTATACTTTTTACGTAAATCTTCTCAAGAGTACTGCGGATAAGCAGGTTATACTTGCCAAACTGGTCGAAAGTAATGTCCCTTCCCCAAAGCGTTGCTTCTGAGAGATAATATATGTACAGTTTCTGATTTAACGACAATGCCTCGAAACCAGGTAGCTGGTATCTGAGCATCTGTATGTCGGCGAAACGCTCGCCTTGATATTGAAAGTTGTTGTTCATTTTTTATGTTTGTTTCGAGGAGCAAAATTAAGAAAAAAAAATGACACTACCAAAATTTTTCATGTTTCCTTGGCTTTATGGAATTTTTCTTTTCTTTATTTTGTCGTTGTTCTTCCCTTATAACTCCGTTGCAAGTCCGTTATAAGTCCGTTGTAAGTCCGTTTGTATAGATGGACATACTATGGGACTTGTTTCGGAGGAATAGGCTTGTTACTACATAAGAAAAACCTAACCAAAAGCGATGATGCTTGGTTAGGCTTTTCCTTTTTTTCTTTCCTCTCCCGGAGTTATTCCGTAAACCTTGAGGTACATTCTGTGCATAGTCATGCGGTTGTTGAAACCTGACTGCAAGGCAATATCCTCAAGAGTGTCGTTCTTGTGTACGGCAGATTTCAGTAGGCGTCGTGCGTGGTAGATACGCTGTCTGTTTACGAAATCATAGAATGACGTGCCCATTTCTTCATGGAAAATAGCAGTTACCCTTGCTGGGGATATATCCAGTTCCTTGGCAAGGGTATATCGTGAGAAATGAATGTCACGAAAGAGATGATTGTCGCATATCATCGTCTTTATCCTTGCTGCAAGTTCCTTATGGTCATATACCTTGTGCATGGGCTTTTATACGCTCATTTTTACCGTGCCGTCGGTATTGTTGACCACGATATTTATATGATATGATGTATAGGTGTCAGGGGTACTGAGTATGGCTACGAACGTAACCTCATCAGTAGTTGCCTTCTCTATGACAATATCAGAAAGGATACAATGGTCTATATATTCCTTTGGAACGTATGCAGAGAAATCCTTCTTGCGATAGTCGCGGTTTATAATCTTCCTTGCGCCGTCGTATAGTGCTATGTGCACGATGTTGTCAAAATAGGCATGATCTACCGATACACCATCATCATTTACGGTTGGTTGATAAACCTTATATGTAGTAGGGTTTACCTGAACGTATGCATGGAAGCGCTTGTTGCCAACTGACATTACAGAGTCGCGCTTGATAAGCTCTCCCTGGTTGATATGGTCGATTGACTTCTTTATTTTCTCGAATAGTTGCAAAAGGCTCTTGTCTTCCGACTTGACAAGGGAAATCTCATCGCCATCGTTGTTTACGAAGCGAAGTACGTGGTCGGAGAGCTTGTTGAGATGATACTTGGCAGGGTGTGAACTTTCAAGGTAAA
>CAMJKP010000003.1 GCA_946406435.1 uncultured Prevotellaceae bacterium
ACCATTAGGATTGGAATAGCCATTAGACTTCTGACTGTAGTCTCCACTGCCATCAGACAAGGCGTTGTTTGATTGTGGTGACAGTCCTACTTGCTGTACTGATGGCACATCATTTCTTTTCCCTTCATTCTGACTGCCATCGGCTTCTACATGCGAAGAAGGGATGTCAGCAGACTGATGGGAAATGTTGTTCTGAGAAGAATCGGATGTTCTTTCATCCGTCACAGATTTACCCACATTGTCACTATCATTAGATTGTAGTGACGGATGGAACACATGACCATCGGCAGAAGGAACAACGCCCACGCTAGTTACTTGGGAATTGTAGAAACCTGAGTCAGAACCTTCCGCACCTTTGTTTCTGTCATCTGGCACCTCAATAGTGAATACCCTTGCAGGTGGAACTTCCGCGGTGACGATTGCAGTGCCGTCGGCATTCCTTCTTGTTGCGAACGGATTCTTGACAAACCTGCCATCCACATACCAGCCCGAAAAAGCATGAAGCGTATGGATGCGGTTATCTCCTACCTTCTGTGAAGAGGAAATACCCAGAGCCTCCATCGCCTCTATAAGTTTGGGAACCGTCTTGCGGTCTTTATCCCAGATCTTGGCAAGTTGGGTGTTGTCAACCATCACTTGGCCGGGCAAGATTTCAACCTGTTGAGTCTTGCTTATCTGTACCAGTTTCGTTTCGCGTTCAGCGAGTTCTACAAGCGACATGAAGCATTCCATGCGGTCAATCTTGTACTTCTTGCTGCGGAGATACTTCATCTGTTCCTCGGACAGAATGAAGCAGTAATGAATTATATGCTCGTTCATAATTGCTTGATTTTAGATTTTATCCCCATCAAAAGGTTTTGCAATAGGTTGACTTCGTCGAGCTAAACCTTCATCGTTCCAGCTGGACTTGTTCGGCTTGCGCTTGTGCGATGCAAGGATTGCAGCGTTCTGTTCCTCATCCGTCAGAGGGATGGGATTCTTGCGGTTCGCTTCCAGCCACTTGTCTATCTCATCAAGGTAGATGACCCATCGCTTGCCTGGCTTGGAGCCGGGGATTTCCCTGTTCGCGAGTTTCTGATAGATGGTCGCAAGGGGAATGTTGGTGTACTCGGCAACCTGCTCTGGCGTGACAGGGCGGTGTCTGTTCTCTCTCTGCTGAGTTGGTCTGTTCTGAAGGTTCAGCAGTAACGCCTTCATGCCCGATACTTCATCCCGAAGTTCGGCGATGACCTGCGGAAGGTCATTGAACGTAATTTGATCTTTTATCATTTGACAACACGACCCTTTAGTGGAATCGTGCTGCAAAGGAACCCCGTTATGAATCGGAGGGCAAGCCACAGTTTTATAACTGGTGCGTCACGAAACAATCACGCAGTTGAGCCTTGTTTTTGGCTGTTATTCGTGGATAAAACAGGATTTTGAAGCGGATTTTGACAATATTGAACATATAAGTATAATGAATGACAATTGGGATTTCGGCTGTTTTTGGGGTAAGATTTCAGTGCAAAAGGGCATAGGAACATCAGGACCACACCAAAGTTTGGCTTCTAATGTGGCTCCAATATGTGATGTCTAAGTATAGATGCTGAATAGGTGAGAAAGATTGGTATCAGCCTTTCTCTACGCCCAGTTGTGAAGGAATATGGAATAGCAGTCCGTCTGCTCCCTGGATGTCACAATGTATCTGGTCGCTGTTGGATGTGACTGTCAAGTTCCTGAGTGTGCTATGTGACAATGGCTCCCCACTGGCTGTTACGCACAATGAAGCAAAACGACGCTCGATATAGCAGGCGCAATCATCGTTGCTGTAAACCTTGCCTTTGCCAAGTCCCAACCTTATGGCAATGCTCCAGACCAGATGACGGACATCGAAGCTGCTCAGTTTAGTCTTGTATCTCTTCCACTCAACTTCAGGACGATAGTTGTGATCCATGGCAAATCTCAACAGGTCTGTACAGAACTCGTCCATGTCTTCCTCGTAAATAAAAGGTGACATGATGTATAGAAGGTATTCATGAATGGTGTCCAGTTTCTTCTTCTGGTTTTCTGCCTGACTTTGATAAAAGTCATCAATGCCTTGCTGGTAGGTTGCACTGGCATGGTTTTCTTTCGGGAGTACTTCAGTATCTTCCGCACATACCTCTTCTACAACCTCTGTCTCATTTATCTCTTCAGTGGTTTCCACTTCGCAAATGGTATCAATGTTTTCAGACTCGTTGATAATAGGTATTGCCTCCAAAAGAAAAACAGGTTTCTGTGCTGTTGATTCATTTGTTGCAGTTTGATAATTGCAAGCATGAGTCTTGGTTTTCCTCGTCTGCGCTATTCCCACGAAAGCATACTGCACAGCCATATACATTGACCATAGGACAATTACTGACATCATGTAGATGATACCGACAGGAACAATGTCATCGGGTAAGATTGAGTCAGCCCACTGACAAAGTGGAATTGAAAGAAGAAGTACTGCAACTCCCGGCAGTATTCTTGTGGAGATCCATTCTAGTCGGATGGATGCCTCCCGTGAAGTGATTGAAGATGGTGAATCTATTTTCATTGTCTTTATGTGTTATTGTTCGTTGTTTCAGAAAACGCGCTGCAAAGTTAAGAAGATTTTTGCTTATGACGTATAGTCTTTTCGTCTGTAGGCCAGAGATTTATGTTTATTTGTGAATCATACTTGAAGTGAGTATGATTTTCACACTTGGCCTTTTCCTCCTTTTTCGCAGTTGTTTGATTGCTTGGCAAAGGTATAACGAAAAATGAGAGCCAATCCTGTTGGTTCTCATCTTTCCATGTTTGTGACCTGAAAATAGTATCTTTGGTTTCATTTCTCGAAGAAATAGAACCAACAAATAGGTTTATCCCTGCCCGACGACTTTCAGTTGCGGAGTTATCTTTGGCTTCAACGTGATGCGGTTGACCGACTCGCGCTTGCTCTCGTCAGCCATGTTCGCATAAATCTGAGTGGTTTCCACATTTTTGTGTCCGAGCATGTGCTGGACGGTGTAGATGCCTGTTCCTGCATCAACCTGCAAGGAGCCAAAGGTATGGCGGGCGCAGTGGAATGTGATGTGCTTGGTGATGCCTGCTGCCTTCAGCCAGTTCTTCAAGGTGGTGCCAGTCATTTTGTCCTTGAAGTCTGGGAAGACTTTTGCATCGGGTTCGTGTTCTCCGTCATCGAAGCCAATGAGTTCAAGTGCCTCTTCGCTGACTGGGTTGTTCACGAGCTGCTGAGTCTTCTGCATACGCACTGTGATATACATGCCTCCATCTCCGTATGGCTGAATCTTCTTCCATGTCAGCGCCTTGACGTCGCTCTTTCTGAGTCCTGTGAGGCAGGAGAAGAGGAATGCTTTCTTCAATACAGGTTCTTTGCAGTCGGTGTTGGCAAGATTTACGAGTTCCGGCTGTGAGAGGTGTTCCTTCTCCGTAGGAATGGTGTCTATCCTGTCAAGGAAGCCATTGGGATTCTCCTTGATCTTGTGGTCACGGTAGGCAGTGTGGAGAACGGCACGGAAGGTTGACCAGTAGCCTGCAATGGTGTTGGTGTGCAGTTTCTGCTTCTTGTGGATGGTCTGTGGAGCGGTATAAAGGTACTCCTTGAACTTGTTGCACAGGTCAACGTCTATCTCCCCGAAGGTGCATTTCCCTTCGCAGAAGGTTTCGAAATGCTTATAGACGTTCTGCCACTTGGTGTTCCTGGCATCGGCCCTCTTCTTGAACCATGCGAGGAAGCTGCCTTTCTCCTTTTCTCTGTCGAAGAAGTCGTAGCGTTCATTCACGATGCTCTCATAGCGTCGGCAGCGCAGTGCCTCGGCTTTCTCCGTCATGCGCTCGTTGTAGTCACGCTCGCGCTGGTTCTTGGGCTTGGCAAAGATGTAGATGCCAAGTGACTCATGTCGCTGTACCTTCATGGTTGACTCGTCCCTGTAGCCGGGATAGTAGTCAAGGTAGAAACTCAGTTGCGTACCTTTCTTTATCTTACGCGTACGCAAGGTTACTGTCTTGCAAATGTTACTCATACTTGTATGAAATTTGTTTTGTTAATAATCGAAGGCTATGCGTCTCATAGCAGGTGCAAAGTAACTGCGTGATGGAAGAGTGACCAACTTACCCTTTCATAACTCATGGATAATTGTACTTTCACGCAGTTGATGCTTATTATTGGGCATTATTGGAGCCTGTAAGCCCCGAATTGTGCAAGTCTGCTTGCCATTATTCGGTCTAATTCCTCCTTGACGATGAGGTTCTGCACTCCGACTTTCACCTTCGTGAGGTTGTTCGTCTTGACGATAACGCAGATGTTGCTCTTGGTCATGCCGTACTTCTCGGCAGCTTCGGTGGTGGTGTAATAGGCATCACTCGCCTTCAGGTCGGGACGGAAGATGTCATCAAGATGTTTCTTTGAGTAATAGGTCGTGCCATATTCTCGCTTGGTGGGAATATGGCGGCGGTAGGCTTGGGTGCGCAAGGATTCCTTGGTCGTGGAATAGAGTACTACTGCCTCATCCGTAGTCAGCCATTCTGTTATGGCTTCTATCTCAGCAGGAACTCCGAAGAGCGCATCCATGTGCTTTCGGCTATAATAGTTCTTGCCTGCAATCTTGCACATAGGTATGTTGTTCCTCTTGGCAGATACATAGAGCCATGACTTCTTTACCTTGTAGATAGCCATAACGTCCTCGCCAGAGATGTATTCAAGTGGCTCGATGTTCTGAACAGAATCCTCTTTTCTCGCTGGCTTACTTGAAGCACGTCCTTTCTTCAACGATAGGGAAGAAGGAGTCAAGGGCTTGTAGGTTGGCAATACTCTATGATAAGGATTGCCAGCAAGCATCTTCTCGATGTCAGCCTTGCGGATGAAAGCCATACGGCTGCTGATTCGTGATGCAGGAAGTTTACCCTCGTTTACCAACTTGTAAACGTACTGACGGGAGCATCCCATGAGGATGGCAGCCTTGGAGAATGTGAGATACTCCTGGCTGGCGATGTCTATAACTGGCTGGACTGCCTTCAAAAAGTCCTGTTGTCTTTTCTTGCGCTGAGCCTTTGCTGCCTCAGCACATTGTTCTGAGCAATACCTCTGCGAGCCGCTGTTACAAGTGAACTCCTTGCCGCAGAAGGCGCATTTTCTTGTCTTTCTCATTTGACTCCTTTTTATGTGGTTTTACAATCAATTTCATGCAAACCGCCACGGAGTGAACTTTCGTCAATCATTGACACCCATTGTCAACTCATTCCACGATGTCACGTTCTTCAAATGAGGTCACTTCCTTGCTCTTTTCCCTCTCGTTCATCAGTCAACCGTTGTCCACTCTTGTCAACCTTTGTCAACCCTGTCCACGAGATGGCAAAATAAAAGCCCTCAAAATTCTCCGCGGTAGAAATGCGTTGCAAAGGTAAGCGGATTTTTGAGAACTACCAAAAAACGAGTCTGAAGTGTTAAAATCTAAAAGTAGTTGATATACAAGGGTTTATCTCTATGTGTTTTTCGTTGTTTATTGTTGTTTAGAGGTCTCTAAATACAACAAGCTGAAAAAGCTCCATAACCTATGCTCGTTACGGAATTAGGAATTGTAACGGAATTTAGTTCTGGGCAACGAGAGAATGCATCCATAGAAATTCTCGCCACTTTATAATCTTTGCCATAAGTTACTGTTGCAGGAATAACAACATCGCCTGAATATTTTTTTTCACCATCAGTAACTTCCGCTTCACCAAAAATACGACTATTTTTTTTGAAATCAAAATAATCAAGATTATAATACAAACCATTAATCTCTGTTTGCTCACCAACAGCCTTTTGAGCATGTCCTGCCACTGACACTACCAGTGTCAGCATAAGCATTAAGAATTTCATTGATTTTGTCATCATCGATGCTTTTTAAGTTTCGTTATTATACCGTTTTTATTTCTGGTGCAAAGTTACAAAATTTTTCTTGCGGTTCACGAATTTTTCCCGATTTTTTTTGTGTTTTGTGAGTATTTTTTTGAATTAGCACCTACAGCCTCTGTAACTTATGCGGTGTCATTAGTGTCAAGTGTCATTGGTGTCATTAAGAATTTTCTAATTGTAGGGAAAGTGTATTTCTGTTCATAATAATATATAAAAATATTTTTATATATTATTATGGCCTCCCCCCGCACTTCAAAGTTGCTTAATGACACTCGTGACACCTGACACCAATGACACCACAGAAAAATTTTAAAAAAGTTGCCGAAAGATTCGTGAACCGCAATGAGAATGTTGTAACTTTGCACTCGTAAAAACAAGGACGTGCGCCTACCGTTGGGCTAACACGCACCTCAATCAAAGACAGCTAAAAGAGGCTCAAGTCCGTTATGATACCGTTATAAAGCCGTTGCAAGTCCGTTCCCCACAGCGGTGCTAAGCCCTATCCGGAAGGGCGAATGAAGGGAAGGACAAAGGCTTACTCGCTGAGCAACACCACCCCTATCTGCTTCATGCCATCCATCATGATCTTGAGGGGCTTTGGGAAGCGGACATGGCGCACGTATTTTGTCTCTTCAACCGCAGGCATAGCATCGAGAATCTCCTTGCGGAAGATGCCCTCACCGCGATATTGATTGATGGTGAAATAACCTACACCGAGGGAGGTGAGGTTCTGGAAGAAGTGAGTGCCCTGACTCGGGTCTACACGGTAGTTGTCCAAGCCGACCTCTACTATCAGTTTTGAAGCAGAGATATGAGGCCACTTGACAGGTACGCCGAGCCAGAAATCACTTGAGCCCCAGCGACCTGGACCTGCAAGGATGTAGTTCTCGCCACGGGCAAGGAATCCTCGGTTGATACGCTCGATATCATCAGCCACATAGGGGTTGTTTGAGGCTGTGAAGTTCTCGTCGGTCTTTACATAGACCACATCCTGCACATCCTCTGATACACCATGACCGAGAGAGGAATTGGTGCGGATGAGACACTCATCGTCGGAATATCTGGTGAGGTCTTCGCTGAGTTCCTGTTTGCTATCAACAATCGGACGAATCTGAAGGAGATAGAAATCCACGGTCTTGTCGCCTTTGATATTCGCGGCAAACTCAATCTCGACAGGACGACGCATAGCCTCAGAGCCGAACTTCATAGCCATCTGCATTAGTTCAGGGATAGGTGCAGCACCATTCTGAAGCACTCCTGCGAAGGAAATGAGTTTTCGTCCCTCATCGTATTGACCGTCACGGATGACGTTGTCGTAAGGGTCGAAGGTTGAGACGATATGACGCATAGAGCCGTCGTTATAATCCGCTTCCTTCACCCTCACACGCTTGATATTGAAGCCATCGTCAACCTTGAAATCCTCGTCGCCCTCGCTCATATCAAGCGCATAGAATATGGTCTGCGTCTCTTTCAACGCAATCTCCATCTCGCTCATCTGTAGAACCTGCTTAGGATGATAAGGGCACACGCGGAGGGTTCTGCCACCATCCACGATATACTTGCCCAAGCCCATAGCAAGGGATGCAATGCCCTCCTCGGAGGTCTCGTCGCCAATGGGATAGTAATTGAGCGAACGGAGCACACCCGACATGTTAGGGTAGTAAAGAGTCTCGCCATTGCAACTGTGAGGCATACCCACAACCTCCTGAAGCACCACCGCCATTTTCTCCTGGTCGATGACGTTGGAGGTAGCGGTCATATAGGCCTTTGAATCCCTATAATAGACAGAGGCATACACGCTCTTGATAGCCTTTGCGAGCATTGAGAGCATCACTTCGTGGTCCTTTATGTAAGGAATCATATAGGTGCTATAGACGCCTGCGAAAGGCTGATAATGGCTATCCTCAAGAAGTGAAGACGAACGGATGGCTAACGGACGCTTGGTGGCACGTATGAACGTCTCACAGTCGCGACGCATATCCTCAGGGAACTGAGCCTTCAGGAATGCCTCAAGAATCTCCTCGTCAGAGGCATCGCTAAGCGCAATAGGATAAAGGTCGTTCTCTTCCATGAACCTGTCGAAGATGTCGGTACAAAGCACCACGGTCATCGGAATTGACACCTTAACACCTTCAAACTGGTCGAACTCCACTTTGCTCTTTATAACATTATCGAGGAAAGCCAAACCACGTCCCTTACCTCCGAGAGAGCCTTCGCCGATACGCGCAAAGTGACTATAGGAGTCGAACTTCAGTCTATCGAAAACAGCCACCGTACCGATATTCTTCATGTGACGATACTGTACGATAGCATCGAAAATAATCTGACGATGAGCATCCACATCCTGCAACTTATGCCACGTGATATGCTTTAGGAAAGCAGAAACTGGGAATATGGCGCGGGCAGAGAGCCAGCGAGATACATGATTTCGCGAAACGTGATAGAGCATAGATTCACGAGGGATGCTGAACACATGATCCTGCAATTCCTTCAACGAGCGCACACGCTGGACAACCTCATGCGTCTTCGGGTCACGGAAAAGGAAATCACCGAATCCCATGTGCTCCTCCATTGCCTTACGCAAATCCACGCTTATCTTCTTCGAGTTCTTGTCGATGAACATATAGCCTTTCTCCCTTGAAATAGCCTCATTCTCAGGCTCTGCACTCTCCATAATAAGAGGTACATATTCGTCCTGACTGCGGATGTAATCGAGCAGTTTGAAGCCTGCATCAGCCACTTTCTCGCTCTCACCGTTGAGTTGAGTGTAGCCCGTGATAGGGAAACGGCAGTCGGAAATCACGCCAAGCATGTTCTCCTTGTACTTGTCGTAAATCCTCACCGCCTCGGTATAGTTACGGGCAAGAACCACCTTCGGTCTGCCTCGCATACGAAGGGCAGCGGCATGAGGGTTGAGAGCCTCGGTTGCAAAACGCTGGCTCTGCATGAGGATGAAGTTGTAGAGATGCGGGAGGAGCGATGAATAGAAACGAATACTATCCTCAACGAAGAGGATGACCTGAACGCCCTCGTTTACATCGTGCTCAAGGTTCATACTGTCCTCGATAATCTTGATGATAGAGAGGATGAGGTTGGTGTTTCCTAACCAACAGAACACGAAATCGAACATTGAAAGGTCCTCGTTCTGCATTCGTCGGGTGATACCGTGACTGAACGGTGTGAGCACCACGCAAGGCATATGAGGGAAGTCGGCCTTCACCGCGCGAGCCACGTCAAAAGCACCATTGTCCAAGTTACCAGGCATACAGATGACGAGGTTCACGTCAACAGACGTGAGCACGGCACGAGCCTCCTCCGTTGTACTCACCTGAGTAAACGTAGGTGGGTAGCGAAGACCTAGTTCGGTGTATTCGTTGAAGAGTTTCTCATCTATACGACCGTCGTCTTCGAGCATGAAGGCGTCGTAAGGATTAGCAATGATAAGCACACGGTAGATGCGTTTGTTCATCAGATTGAGAAACGTGACGTCGCGTAGTGGAGTAGAATTCATATTTAAAGAGACCCCCCTCCTTCTCCCCCGAGGGGGAGGGGCTTTTAGATAGTATAATTGTATCAAAGAGTTCCCCTTGGGGGGTAGGGGCATCTTTTAATCTTTTGGTTATTTAGTCCTTTAACTTCTCAGTCCCCCATTAAGGGGATTTAGAGGGTCTAAAAAAAGACTCCCCCTTGCTTCAAGGAGGAATCTTCTTCGTTGCATTTCCCTTGAGATTATTGGTTGTTTACGTTTGCTTTCTGTCCATTGTGCATAGCATAATCATAGTTAATCAACGTGCAACCGATGACTATGCACTATGAATTATGAACTATGAACTGAATCAAGTGCAAAGATAACAAAAAATAATCAGAATGCAATATTATTTTACAGTTTTTTTAATTCTCAACCTTCGTCTTGCTCGTTGCGACCTGAATAGACAAGGGTTCGCCTTGCGTTCTGCCGTCAAGAGACACGGAAACCTCGAAACTCACGTTGCCGTCCTTCAGACTTCCGTCAGCCACCACCATAGCCGTGTAGCGGAGGGTCTGACCAGGGAGGATGTTCTCGATATGAGCGGAAGGAGAAATGAGAATATGGCTGTTGCCTGTGCACTCCACAACCGCAGGAATCACGTCGTACTGCATCTGAGAGGTTATGTTCTTTATCTCGAAAGAGACCTTTCCCACCTCTGAGCGCTGTAGGATTCCATCGCCATTGGCATCAGTGAAACGCACGTTCTTCAGTTCAAATACTGCGGAACTTGACTCTGCCACGCTTGATTCGAACTCTATGCGGTCATCACCCGAATTTGTTGAGTCGAAACCGCTGTCATAGTCCTCTTCTGTTTCGCTCTTGGCATGACCACGATGCTTCTGACCACGATGGCGCGCTATTCGCTCATGACGGCGTTCTGCACGCTCACGACGAGCCTCCTCGTATGCCTCAATGCGTCGTTCCTCCTCTTCTGCACCATTCTGAGCACCGATGACAGCACCTGTAGCCATACCAACCACCGTACCGACATCGTGACCGTAATGACCACCGATGATACCGCCAATGGCAGAACCAAACCATCCGCCAAGCATAGCACCGTTGAAAGCACCTTCTCCTGCAGTTGAACCACAAGAGCTCAGCAACAATACGCTACAAGCACCTATAATGATTGACTTTCTCATATACTTGAAAATTACATACCTTTTACGTTCTGCGTACAAAATTACACATTATTTCAAAGATACACAAATATATAATCCCGAAAGCCGAATAGGGAAATCCCTATAATTATCCTTTTCTGTTTTTGAAAAAAATATTTATTGAAATTTTCAGTCCTCTTAATGAGGCCTATGGTTATATTGCAAACACATATCTCGCAAGCCTCGTACCTCGACTTTCGGATAATGTCTTTACAATAAACCCATCCCCTATCGGGGATTTTGACAATTCCAATAAATGGAAAATGTTCTCCAATGGAACTAAAATTGCCAATGCGGCATAAAATAAATATCGTACAAATATCAAAATGCGTGAATACTCATATTCTTTCTGTCAAAATAATATCGCTCAACCTGAGCCTTCGGCCATGTACCAAAGTTCACGAGTAAAGCAATAGGGAATTGTGTAGCCCTAAGATAGCCGAATGTCTGATATTGCTCTTTTTCCGTAATCTTGGGAATAGATTTGCACTCAATAATGACATTTCCCTTCTCCAAAGGTATCATCAAGTCCATTTTGACAAAAGACTGCAACATCTCGCCTTCAAATTCAATGTGGTGCTGATACTCTTTAACCGTACTTTCAAATCCCGAGTTATTCAATTTCTTGTACAAAGCCTCCTGATAAACATACTCAGGAAGTCCAGGACCAAGAGCATCATGAACCTTGTGCATACACCCGATTATGGGATAGCAATAATCAACAAGTCGCTTGCGAAGCGCATCTTCAATTGTTTTTCTTGATATTTCCATGAAATATTAAATTATAGTTTCACTTTATGACTCTTATAGAGTTAACGGCTATTCACCACATTTATTTTATGTCATATTGGCAATTTTAGACCTATTGAAGGTCATTTTCCTTTTGAATATGATTAAGCCACGCAGTGGTTGGTGAAGGAAAAAGGTATTTATCAGAAAGCCGAAGAATGAGGCTTGCAAGGAAATGCCTTTGCATCTGCACCAAAGGATTCTGCAAGAAGACTCATCATTTTCAAATATTTTCTTCTTAAGTATAGAGGGAAAACTATTTAACTCTCTTCACACTTCCGTTCTTCTTGAACTGCAAGATACAGTTATGCAGGCAATGGTTAACGTGGTCAAAAATGAATGCTGGATCAAAGGCACGTCCTGCAATACGGGTTTCGAAATGCAGATGCTCAGTAGTGGCACGACCAGTACGGCCTGTAGTGGCAATCACATCACCCGCCTTCACCTTGTCACCAACGTTCACAAAGTTCTTGCTGTTGTGAGAATAACGAGTCTCAAGTCCGTTAGCATGACGCACGGTAATACATTTTCCGTAGCCAGAGAACACACCCGACTGCACTACAAGGCCGTCAAACGCGGCATAGACATCCTTATTCGGAGCATTCTTTATATCCACACCCGAATGACGACGACGACCTCCAAAGTTGCTTATCACATGAGAGTCCTTCAGAGGATAATGCCATGAAGTTATGGCAGAAAGGTCAAGACGATACACAGAGTTGCCTCCGAAAGGGTCATTAGTATCCAGACTCATTCCCTCGGGCTCCTTTTTCTTGCGCTCCTTACGGGTAGTAGAAACATCGATGCCCTTATCCACCTTCTTGAACGTTACCAACTGACGATGAAGAGCATGTGCATCCACATCGAGTATAGTTTCGGGATTAATCCTACAGCCGTTCACCATTATGCCAAACTGAAGGCTTCCGCGACCGTTCTCATTACCAACAATGGCGATGGTCTCACCAGCCTTGACACGTTGCCCGACATTTACAAGGTTCTGTGCATTACGTCCATAGACAGTTTCCAAGCCATTGTCATGACGCAACACGACGACATTGCCCATGTTCGGTGTATGACGTGATAATCTAACCACTCCACCAAACATAGCCTTTACTGCATCCCCCTTGCTTGTCTCTATGATTATGTCAGAATGAGTTTTTTCAGCAATCTTTCCCACAGGAAGAGGGAAAGAATATTCATCCTTTGCCACTTGGGTGAAATCCACCTGAAAGGCATTGGAATGAGAAAAAAGTCCAGGAGTCTCAACGTTTATCTGCTGTTGCTCCACATGCGTGAACTCATCCTTCGCAGAGATAGTCAGACAGAGCAAAAAGATACTTGCTATTACTGTAATCTTAAATGTACGATCTAGGCTCATGTTTGCAAAATTATAAAAAAATTTGGAGATAACAAAAAAACTTGCTACCTTTGCACATGATTTAAAATGATTTAAATTAATATAACAATAAGTTTTGCAAACCCTACTTAACCTATAATGGATATTAAGGAATTTGCCATAAAATGCTTCAAAGACGAGGCTCAAGCCATATTGAACCTCATTCCATTGCTTGACGACGGCTTTCATAAAGCGGTGGAAATGATATACAACTGTAAAGGAAAACTCATCGTCACAGGCGTTGGCAAGAGCGGTCACGTGGGAGAGAAAATCGCCTCCACACTCGCCTCTCTTGGCACTCCTTCTTTCTTCCTGAATCCGCTCGATGCCTATCATGGAGACCTCGGAATGATAGACGAAAACGATGTGGTGATGGCAATATCATATTCAGGATTCACCGACGAACTCCTCCGCTTCATACCGCTTCTTATTGAGCGTAAGGTGCCAATCATCGGCATTACGGGAAATCCCGACTCACTCCTTGCACAATACTCTATCTGCCACCTCAACATTGCCGTTGACCACGAGGCAGACCCTCTGAACCTTGCACCTACCTCTTCAACCACCACGACAATGGTTATGGGTGATGCACTTGCCTGTGCTCTAGTTCACATGCGAAACTTCAAGCCTAACGATTTTGCACTCTTCCACCCAGGCGGTTCACTTGGCAAGCGACTGCTCACAACAGCCGAGGATGTGATGTTCAAGGACAATCTGCCTATAGTTCCTGCTGATATGCGACTTGGCGAGGCTATCATTGAGGTGAGCCGAGGAAAACTCGGAATGGGCGTATCACTTGACGAGGAAGGACGTATCATCGGACTCATTACCGACGGTGACCTCCGACGCGCCACAGAGCGTTGGCAGGAACAGTTCTTCAATCATAAGGTCAGCGACATTATGACCACCTCACCGAAGATCGTGCTACCAACGACAAAGATTACCGCAGTTCAGGCAGTAATGCAGAAATACAAGGTTCACAGCGTGCTCGTAGCCGACAAGCAGAAGCATCTGCTCGGCATCGTTGACCACTATGGATGTATGCTATAAATGGAATATCAATTTTCAGAAGAAGACAAGAAACGTTGGAATGACATCCTTATGGGATGCCTTCATAAGTTCGAAGAAATATGCGAGGCACATCAACTCACATACTTCTGCGTAGGAGGTACTGTTATTGGTGCCGTGCGTCATGGTGGTATGATTCCGTGGGATGATGACATAGACGTCGCTATGCCACGCCCCGACTACGACCGTTTCCTCAATCTCTGCAAGACAATAGACCTCGGTCACTACGAACTTGCCACGCCTGAAATGAAAGGCTATCCGTTCTTCTTCTCAAAGTTCTGCGACAAGGACACCTCACTCATCGAGATTGAAAACGTGCCTTGTCTCTACGGCATCTTTATCGACATCTTCCCAATAGACGGCACATCATCCGACAAGGCAGAGGCAACTCAGATGATGAAGAACTTCAAGCGTATATCAAACAAAATTGATGCGACAATAGCGCATCTCACATTTGGGGAATATCTCAGCCTATTGTTCCAACCAAAGCAATGGGGACGCATGGCATTCCAGACAGCCGCCTTCCTCTTCGGAAGAGAGACTATCCGCAAGCGACTTATAAACAAACTCAACGCTATTGCGACCTCACACGATTTCAACTCTTCACAATACATTGCCAACTACGGAGGCGCATGGGCAGAAAAGGAGATTCATCCAAAGGAATGGATTCTTCCCCTAACAAAGAAACATTTTGAAGATACCGAGGTCTATATTCCAGGAAACTATCACGAATATCTCACACAGATGTACGGTGACTATATGCAACTGCCTCCCGAAGAAAAGCGCATAAGCCACCATAACCACGCTTTCGTGGATTTATATAAGAGAGTTGAAAAGTAAAAGGCTTGTTACTGTTTGTGCTTTATTTTCTTCAACACAAACTCCTCGCACTCAGCAAGTATCTGTACCTTACAGAGTTTCATCACCGCATAGTAGATGGCTGCGGCAATAATGCACCTGACGAGAAGAAGAAGATAGATATTGGTTATCGTTATGGTGGCGTAATAGGTGATTGCCATCGTAACAGCAGCAACAAGCGTGAATGGCGCAATATCCTTAAATACATTCCACCAACTATAGCCTATGAGTCTTCCTGTAAAGAGATGCCAAGGCAATAGCCATAGTATCATCATGGCAGAATAGGCTGATACCATCACAAACATTCCATAGTCCGAGAACGCATATACAACTGCTATTTGGAGTAATATCTGACCGATATTGAGCCACATATAGATATCACTACGTCCATGACTTATTGCAAGATTCTGGTACATGGTATGAATCGGCATGAATGCACCTGAGATACAGAGCACCTGCAATAGCGGAACACATTCAAGCCACTCTTCCTTGATTGTAATCAGAATAAACTCCCTACCTACAAGAGCGAATCCGAACATCAACGGCATGGAAAGGAAACAGGTGAAGCGGAGCATCTTACGAAAGGCATCACGTCTCTCATCTTCTACC
Organism: uncultured Prevotellaceae bacterium; assembly: GCA_946406435.1. Classification (GTDB taxonomy): domain Bacteria; phylum Bacteroidota; class Bacteroidia; order Bacteroidales; family Bacteroidaceae; genus Prevotella. The sequence continues at coordinate 15,309 of CAMJKP010000003.1, forward strand.
AAGACAGGCTGTGCTATCTGTCCAATGGTATTGGACACAAGCGAATATGCCATAGTGTTCCACTTGAATGCCTGAGTATAACTTCCTACCTGATGAAGGGGGAACCAACGTGCGAATATAGGCGTAAGGATATTGGCAGAAAGTGTATTGAGTATCTTGGTGACAAGAATCTTGACAGCGAATGGTGCCATAAGGCGTACAGGTCCGAAATCGAGTGAAAGACGTGGGCGCCAGTCACGCACATAGTAGTAACGTCCGAGGTTCACGACTATCATATATGTCACCTGTTGCCAAGCGAGCGACCAATATGCAAAGCCTAGAAGGGCAAGCGTGATACCCACCGCGCCCGAGATAATGAGTGCAAGCGCACCTATGACGGCAATCTCACGATTCATCATGTTCTTTGCCATATAACCACCATGGGCTATTCCGAGCGATGAGATGAAGAAGGTGAGGAACACCACGCGCGACACAGAAACAAGGCATGGCTGATGGAAGTATTCGGCTATGAATGGTGCACAGAAAAAGAGTACGGCATACATCAGTACCGACATACAGACATTGAACGAGAACACCGAGTTATAGTCGCGTGCCGTAGGTCGTTTTATATTGATAAGTCCCTGAGTAAAGCCCGCACTCTGAAGGTCGGCAGCAATGGCGGTAAAGATGGTAAGAATACCAATGATGCCGTAGTCATCCTTGGTCAGATGACGAGCAAGGATGATACCTATTATGAGATTCAGTATCTGGGTAGTTCCGCTGTTGAGCGCTCCCCAGAACAGGCCTTTCGCCGTTTTTTGTTTTAGAGATTCAGGCACTTATTCTTAATTACAAATTCTTATTAGTCTATAAAGATAATCCGTTAGTTTCAGAACAAACTTTGATTTGCGATGAAATAGCCAATAGAGTAACTGAGCGCTGAAATGCTCAGGCACATAGCCTATGGTTTCATCTGCCATACTGACAGGTATTTGCGACCTTCCACATTGACGGTAGGCATTGAGCACACCTATCTCCAACGACATAGGGAGATGTCCCTTGCGCTGATGATAGAAAGACAGCACCACCGACATAGCACGGAAATACGAAAGAATATTTCTTTTGGTTATGTTGCGCGTATAGGAATTGATATTGTCCGTGCGATAGAAATAAACCACCTCATCGGTCCACGAACGCGATGTGACGCAAGCAAGTCGGCTTGTAGCACAGATATCCTCAGCAAAGTCGATACCCTCGATAAAGAGATCCTTGACTTTATCCAGGACTGAGGTCTTGTATAGTCTTCCCCATACACGAGGCAGTATTATGTTCTGACAGAGTATCTTTTCGAGATACTTTGACGGTTCATCATGTGGAGGAGTAACAATCTTGCCTGCCTTCTCATCGACATAGATAGCGTAGGCTCCATCAACTATCTCTGTATCTGTTTCCTTCATCCGATTGACAAGAATCTTTACAGCATCAGGAGGAAGAATATCATCACTATCAACAATAAGGAAAACCTCGGAATTGATATGCGATATGAGATGTCGGCGAGTACCGCCCAGTCCCTTGTTCTGTTCATTGCGTATGATGCGAACATGCTCCTTGCGTTCAGGGTATCGCTCCATGACCTCACGTAGCAGTTCCATACTCCTATCGGGAGTACAGTCGTCGCAGAACACATACTCCATATCAGAATATGTCTGTGCAAAGAGTGATTCCGCACACTCGACTATGTATTTCTCCACGCCAAAGACGGGAACGATTACTGTTACGGTCATATTAGAGAGGAATATGCTTAAACTTAGAGTTGAGGAAACGCATCACCTTCGCCATAAGACGGAGCAGAGGGAAGATGCTTTGGAAGTGTGAGAGTACGATGAAGTCATCGAGCATACTGTTATTGACACGCGAGAATCGGAGGTAGTCTTCACGATAGTATGGCTCTATCACTTCTGACACGATACGACGGTTTTCTACGAGCGTATCTCTCCAGTTCTGCTTGCTCACTCCCCCACCCTCGCAGATAGAGAGCGTTGCCTGAACGGTGGCAATAGTAGCGTGGTCGCGTGCCATAAGTTCGACAACTGACTTCAGGTCGGCTATGAGTCGGTAGGTTTCATCAAAGCCATACTTACGAAGCAAGTCTGTACGATAGTAGGTGGATTGATGATTGATGCCAAGCGACAGGACATCATAGAGCGTCATCTTCTCAGGAACAGGGCGTTCAGAATCTCCATATTTTGCTCCGCCAAGGATTATATCTGCATCACATCGGCTAACAAGGGTGAGCACGTCGGGAGTTGCAAAGCAGTCACCTGCATTCATGAAAACGGAATAGTCTCCCGTGGCATGAGTAATGCCCTTGTTCATCGCATTGTAGATGCCATTGTCTTTCTCTGAGACAAAGACGGTAACGAGTTCATCAAAGCCATCCACAACGGTCTTTGTTGTGTCGGTACTTGCACCGTCGATAACTACGACCTCAAAGCACGGATAACGGAGGGCACTCACACTCTGGAGGGTCCTTTTGAGTCCGTCAGCATTATTCAGCGTGACAACGATGATAGAGTATTTCCTATTGCTCATTTCCGTAGATTTCGATATAGCGTTTGGCAACGGCTTCCTCTCCGTAGCAGTTTATAATCTTCTGTCGGGCATTATCGGCAAGTCGCTGATGATTTGCCTCATCAAGCACATAGAGTATTCCTTTTGCCAAATCCTCTGAGTCCTTGTAGTTGGCGAGATATCCATTCTCAAGATGGTCTATCATCTCAGGAATACCTCCTACACGGAAGCCCACGCACGGCGTGCCACAAGCCATTGCCTCCATAATGGTGTTTGGCAGATTCTCAGAAAGAGAAGGAAGTACAAAGGCATCAACGGAGGCATAGAGCCGAGCCATCTCACGGGTGTCGGAGATATACGGAATGTCCCTGCCAAGGGCGATAATCTCCACGCGACTTGAGTCTGCGTAGCCAAACTCGGTCACTTTTTCATTGATGATTTTGGCAGCCTCATCAAGGTATTGCATTCCCTTCATCGGATTGTTGACAAACTGCGCCACGAAGAGCACACGACGATGGTTAGGATGCGGTTCAGACTTGAATATGCTTGTGTCAAGCGGATTAGGTATTGCTACTACCTTCTGTCCTGCCATCAGCGGACTTATCAAAGCCTCGTTCCTGAGCCATTGACTGCAAGTAACGAACTGTATTCTGCTACCTGCATAGAGCCTCTGCTTGCGCTTGCGAGTAGAGCGTTCAAGATAGTCCTCCTTCTGCTGTATCTTCAGATGATACGCTCCCATAGAGTTCCACGCATCGTGCATAGTCCACACCACTTTCTTACCGTCATCAAGCATCTTCTGAATAGAGGCAAGAGAGATAAATCCCTGATTAACCCAATGAAGGTGTATCACGTCAGCCTCCCTATACTCACAGGTATGGGTGATGTCCTGCCCAAGAAGTGCAATATCTGTTGCCCATAGGTTACGAGTTGAGAAACCGTTACACATCCAGATAAAGGCACGCTCGAAAATACTTGTCCACGACTGTTTCCTAAGTCCCGCAGGACCGAATGAAATGTTCTTCCTACAAAGCATAGAAACCTCCACGCCATTCTGCTGAAGGGCGTGCATCAGTCGGGTGGCGGCTATGGCGGCTCCGCCCGAGGATTGGAATGTGCTTAATATCAGTACCTTCATCTGAGGATATGCGGAACAATTATTTGAAGATTATGTCCCCACATATAGAACGTGAGGAAGAGTATGGTGCATATAACCGCCATATTGAGTTTTGGCACGGTGGCAGTACGCTTTATGAGATATGCTACGGCTATCGGAATGACAAATGCCCAGTGGGCTGTCATGATATATACATCGGCTGAGGCAAAGTTGAATCCAACGTGTAAAAGCATATCAAAAAGGAACATTGACATCACCATCCACATGAGGCGTTCTTTCCTTCCGCACCACACTCCTGCAGCAAAGAGCATGACTATCAATGCCTCGAAAACATAGTTCCACCAATACTTGTATCTCACAAGAACTGGACGATGGTTTTCCTTGTTCGCATCACGCAGAGGATAGCGATAATGAAGGATGAAGCCCTCACCAAAGACATTCTCCACGAGCGATGGCAGACGATCTATCTTATAGTCAGTGTTAGTGACGAAGTCAAGGTGAATAAGTTGCTTCTCCTTGCGTATCTTATTCTCTGTCTGTTCTTTCTTCCATTGGACGGCAAAGACGGAATCGCGTTGTATACGCCTGTTCACAGTCCGCTCTATATTGCGTTTTTCCTCCTTCTGTGTATTCTCCTGCTGATAGAAATACAAGTATCCAATTACTCCGAGAGGAATCAGATATATGAGGAAATGAAGCACTATCCTTGCGAAAGGCTTCTTACCCCATTGTGTGAAAAGGTCAGCCAATCCTATCTTTACACAGTTTGTCGTGGTTATGCCTGTTGAGACGAAGAGCAACGGCAACGACTGCCACAGAGGCATCGTTCTGCCTTTCTTGATGGCTTTTCCTGCAAGGTATATGGAGAAAAGGAGAAGCGGAAGAGTGAATGCCATGTGGTCTTCCACGAAGATGGTGAGCATCACATGGGAGAAGGAATAAAAGTAGAAGGTGAGTAGGAGGCTAATCTTTGCCGACATATTCAGCAACCGACGCATTATCCTATACATCAGCAACCATGCCGACAGACTGCACACCACGAGCAATCCTCCCACTATGAAAATGGCACAGTTCATGCCAGTCTCTTCTATCAGCCATGCGTTGAGTTGCGACAACGGCCACATCATGCCAGCAAGTAGAGGATGACGTGAGAGCACATATAGCGTACGCCATTTGGATACCACGATGTATGTGTATGGGTCGAAGCCTGAAATCTCAAATCTGTTCCAAAATGCAGACCAGAAGCCTACCTTCGGATTCGTCCACGGTGCATAGTGATACTGAAGCATCATTATGTTGAGTGCTACGATGATGACAAATCCTATCAGCGCAACGAACAAGGTCTCCTTATGTCTGGTCAGAAACTTCTTCATAGACAATATCCAATGATGTTAGTTATATTCCACACAAAGCACCACACGGCGGTCAGCGCACAAGCGGCAGTGACAGCCATGTATGACCGTTTCCTCGCCTCTAGCGCCTTGAACAGATATGCTATAGCAATAGGGAGCACAAAGAGATAGTGAGCCGACATGATGTATATCTCATTGATGCCGAAACCAAGCCCCATGTGGAGAGCCATATCAAGGATAAGGAATGACATAGCCGTCCATAGGAATATCTTCTTTCTGCCCATCCATACTCCAATCAGGAACAACAGGACAATAACAGCCTCTGCGAAATAGTTGATATATCCAAGGATATTACTGGTATCGTATCGTACAATCAACGGACGGTTACGCAGGACATCACCGAGCAAGTAGTCCTTGTGCAACTGTATGCCCTCACCCAATAGGCATTCCAACGCCACGTCCCAACGCGAGGTGGTCTTGTCTGTCCAGCGCATGAACTCTCCCTTGGCTATCGGCTTACCAGTGTTCTTGTTCCATATCTTCTGATGGTCACGACGGTATTTCTCTTTCGCCTTTTGGTTCTTTATCTTCTTTGTCAATGCCTCAACGGCAAGAGAGTCCTGTGAACCAATTGAGTCACGTGCCTGCTGACGTATCTTCTCCGTATATTCACGGTTCTTCTTCGCCTTTACCTCGTTGCGTGCCATTTCCTTTGGCCATACGTATGTGCGGTATTCCCAACGGGCAAATCCCCATATCATAGCGCAAGGCAGTATGACGGCAAGAAGCAGAAAACGCCACTCGAAGAAACGCTTCCGACGAGTGACAAGAGCAGCAAGGAACACCTTTAGTCCATTGTTGAGCGAGATGCCTGCCGTGAGGATGAACAATGCTATCGTCTGCCACATATTGAGAGCAGAACCGTTCCTCAGTTTCTTGCCTGAGAGATACAGCGTCAAGGTGAGGGCGAACATCGACATGATGAAGTGGTCGGGCACCATTGCTGAGAGCATGATGAATGCCATGCTGAATGAGAGTATCGTGAGCAAATAGGCTTCACGCACCTTCACCATTATTATATCCTTAAATATCCTGAACAGGAAGATTGCAGAATACAGGGCACAGAAGATTACAATGAGCGCTGTAATGACCGTGGCGAAGTTCTTGCCCGTAAGCGTCATCAGCAACTGATTCAACTGAGCAAACGGCCACATGAAAAATGCCAAGAGCGGATGACGATATACGTTATATGCCGTATCCCAATAGGATATCACCTCGTATGTCAATGGGTCGAAGCCAGAAATCTTGAACCAGCGCACGAACAGACGATGATAATTAGATGACAGAACACAGAATCGTCCCCAGTACATATATACCGTCATGAAGTTAAGGAACGAGAATATCAAAGCCGACACAATTGCCAGCCATCGCTCGTCCTTACGTATTCTGAATATGTCAAATATACTCTTCATCTATCTTATTTACGAAATCGTAATTCTCTCATCCGCAAACTCAAGCATCTCCTTATCACCTCGTGAGTCACCAAATGCGGTGACGCGGTATCTGTTCCTATCCGTTTTCAACTCAGGGTATGCTTCAAGTATTCTGTTCACTTTCTCCTGTGCATAGCAGTTGGGAGTGAGGAATCTTCCTGTGAAACAAGGGCTAAACTCCATCTTTGTCCCTAATACTTTAAACTCTGGCACGAGACGACTCACCCAATTCTCAGGACTTGCCGTCACCACCACCACCTCGTTACCATTCTTCTTTGCCTCCATGAGCCTGTCGTAGAGGTCCTTTCGCAGTATATGCCTATGACTGTCTGCAAATCTCTGGCAGAAAGTATTGAACTCCTCCTCCGTCATTCGTCCGAAGCAATGGTGCAGAAGTCGCTCCTTCGTTCGCTGATTGGAATATCTGCCCATGAACATTAATATAAGCAAAGGGAATATACGGAGCAGAGCAAAAACAAGTCCAAACCTGCCACGTTGATATATTATTATCGACATCATCGAGTCTTTGGTGGTCAATGTGCCGTCGAAATCGGAGAAGAATAAATTGTACATTATCTACACATATATTATGACAAGGTACGACGCAAACCACATTGCGATAACCAACTGGAGGAAGTGGTCAGAGTACAGCATCTTGGTTGGGTCGCCACTCTTCTCATCAACAAGGGTGAGTTGCATATATCTCAGCAGGCCAAGTATCACGAAGACAGAAGTTAAATACACATATTCTGAACCTATGCGCTGTGTAACGGACGGCGATACAGTGTACATGATATAACTCACCACCGTAACCGCAGCCGTAATGGTGACAGCCTGATTTATGAACGTAAGGTTATAACGCTCTGTATTATGTCGTGGAGCCTCACCCGTCTTCAGCATCCTCACCACGTCATCTCTACGCTTGGCGAAGGCAAGGAAGAGAGTGAGTAGGAAGGTCATCATCACGAGCCAATTTGAAGGTGTTATATTAGTAGCAAAGCCTCCAGCAAGGATTCTCAGCACGAAGCCGAACGACAGGACGCACACATCCACTATAGCATGACGTTTCAGCCATCTGCAATAGAGAATGTCGAGGATGAAATATGTCACTACTACCCCACCGACAAGCAACGCTCTCTCGCCCATCCACGCAATGACTGCGGTAGAGAGAATCATCATCAATGCCATAATCACATAGCCCTGCTTAATGCTAATCGCTCCCGATGCAATCGGACGCTTGCATTTCTCCGAATGCTTGCGGTCGTCCTCCACATCAATGATGTCGTTATAGCAGTATATAGCAGAAGCGGCAAAACTATATGCAAAGAATGCTTTCAACGCAAGTATGGCAGACGGGAAATTAGTAAGAGCGCCACCGAAGAACAGTGGCAGGAGGATGAAGATATTCTTCACCCACTGATATGGCCGTGTTAGTCGGATGAGATTTTTCATCATGCTATCTTTGTTTACTGAATAAGTATTTCAGAATGACATTGTTTACTAAGTAATGCAGCAACCACGCCAATGGCATTGTAACGACTACAGTTATTAGGAATGTCATCCAATATCCGAAGTCTGTATTCTTCTCAAGCGGTTTGAGCACAAACTCAATATGAATGAGATATGCTTCAAGACTAAGGGCTCCGAACCACGCCACACTCTTATTAAACCATTGTGGAGTGCGACGAAACACACGGTTAAGAAGGATGATCGTTGTGACGGTGAGAGGAATGTAGAGCATCCTCTCTATAAAGAGAGGGAACTTTCCGTGAATCTCCTGTTCAAGCCAGATACTTGTGCAGAGTGACATAAGGAACATTATCCACACCATCCATATACACTGTCCGTCAAGGCTCTTCTTCTGTCGAACCATCTCACCCATGTTGATGCCGAGGAAGAATATCGGTACTCGGCTCCAGAATATCTCAATATGCCCCACAGCCTGATGGATTGGCGTTACCCACTGAACGAGGATGCACCACATCACCATTACAAGCACAAGCCAATTATAAATCGGATGCCGACGTATAAGTTCCATATATGGCGGAGCAAAGATATAAAGCATCATCGTGGCAGGGATATACCAAAACGTAAGTTCGTCGTGCAGCCAGAAATCCCAGTTTATGAGAATATCACCGAATAGATCCACCCAATGTACCCCATCAAATCGCGGTATATAGTACAGACAGGCAATTATGAGCCATACAGGATAGATACGTTTCAAACGCCTCATATAGAAGGCTACCCAATCCTTGAAGAAAGAGCCTTCAATATTCCGTTTTGCCCATGAGAACCACAAACCTACGCCACTTAGGAACAGGAACATATCCACACCAAGGTTACCCATTCGGCGGAGACCATAGAAATCACTCCACCTTGGCAATCCCACGTGGAAGAGGATGACGAAAAGCATCGCCATTCCCATGTGCTCCGCCCTGAATCGGGAGACGTTTACGAGGTCTATGTCCTTTATCTTCACGAGAAATACAGATTACTTGATTAGAGCCATTACCTTCTTGAAAATAATTGCCAACACAATAGTGGCAACAATATATAGCAGCAATCCTGCAAAGAGGTCGCCGTGGCGTGATATCGGGATAATCACCTTTCGTGTGATTGGATGGCACACAAACATTGCAGCAGAGATACCTCCCACCCATGAAAGGATATTCATCAAGGATTGCGGAAGCAGTTTTACGATTGCCACCGTGCCTATGCAGATTAGGAAAGGTACGATAATCCACGTGGTGAACCACATGCTAAACAGAAATATCAATGCCGTACTTGCAATGGCAAGGAATGCGTAGGTGGTGCGTGTAGGTTCGTTAAATCGGTTATATCGGGCAAACAACACTCCTGCAATAAATACAGGCAGAGAACCCATCACATTATAACGATACCATTGAAGCGCCAATCCTTCAGGCAGGAAGAACAACTGAGCAAAAAGGGTAACTATGAACAATCCACCGATAAGCCATTTATTCGACTGCAGTTTTTGAGGATAGAATATCAAGCGATATACGAAATATATCTGCACCATCAATCCAAAGTACCAATATGGACCAGGCCATATATCGTGATCAGGATCTTTGTACAGATTACTGAACATACCCAACTGCCCTACTACATTCCAAAACTCATATCGACGTGGACCAGGTGTCATATAGTCAACCATGACGTATGCGGAATATCCGACTATCATCATCAAGAAGAGTTTCTTGTAATGCTTCCAGATAAAAGAGAGCGCACTTTCCTGATTGTCTTCTGCTAAAGGCAATCTCTCGTATTTCATTACCAGTCCATAGGCACTAAGGAATACAAATACTGGCACACCATAGTGTCCAAAGAATGAAAGAAGATGGGCAATGAGTTCCCAAGAGGGATGAGCAAGTTCAACCATCAGCCGTCTGACATTACGCTCAGAAAACTGATATTCATTCTCCTGCACCATCTTTCCAAGCCAGTGGCAGTAGTTATGTAGCACGATAGCGAGGATGGCAATTCCACGCATCGCCTGAGATTCGGACTTGCTTAATTTTATCATTTGCTCTTTACAACTTCATCATAATCCACCAGATGCTGCATCAGTCTTTGCCTTTTTTCATTATACTGAGGACTGAGCAAATCAAATTCCGGACGATATGCCTTGCATTTTATCCCGGCTAGACCAAGAAGCAGATGCGACATAGCATCGGTCATGAAAGGCTTATTCTTTGCTTTCCTTATTGCAGTCACCACATCAGGATGCCTATTGGCATATTTCTTCGTACAATAGAACCACATCGGAATCTCATATTCCTGCTGGGCGATGTTCTTGGTGATATTTGTGGTGTGGTTTCTTCCGCAATGATGCAAAGAACCTGGTCCATAAACTTCATCACCATGATCTGGAAAATATATGATTATAGCATCATCGTTCTTGAAACGGTCAACAATAGCACCTACTACAGAGTCATTATACCACACAGCACAGTCGTAATAGGCTATGTTTCGTTTCTCCTTCTGAGTGTTCTGCGGACAATCATAATCACTCGCGAAGAACTTCATTTTCTGCTTCGGACATCTGATGCGATAGTTCACATGCTGTCCCATAAGATGAAATATGGTGAGCGACGGAACAGAAGCTGTATCTACAACACCTTCCGGTGGTGCTACAAGTCGAGCATAGTCCTTCAGCAAATCCTCATCCCAGAGGTGTGTCTGTTCATTCCTGATATCAAACTGCACTTTGCTAAGCATCTCGTCGTTGATGAAGAAGCCACCGCTGAAATCATAGATGGCATCCTTAGCATGAGGCAAGAACTGATTTGTAAGGAAGTTGACCTGAAAACCTGCCTTACGGAATAGTTGGCAGAATAGCGGATAGTCACACCAGTCACCTTCATCGCCTACGCAATAGGTCGTCATAAGATGCTTAAAGACAAAGCTCGTAAGGTTCCATGGTGCCATGACATCTGAATACTTCACCAATCGCCCACTCTTCTCCATCTTCACCTGCCGTGGGGTATTCTTCTTTTCATACCCATAGAGCTGAGAGTGGTACTTATTGAAACTCTCGCCAATAATCAGGACGATATTCGAAGGCTTAGATTCCTTCAAGTCGGAAGGTATTCCGAGTTGCTCAGGAGTCATATTTTCCACCTTCTCAGCCTCTTCTTTCAATCGGTCGAGTTGCAGAGAGACAAGGTGATTGGTAAAGAATGCATCAGCAAGACGATACACAGGCAGATACATCTCCACCCTAGGATGAAGGTTCATGTCTTTTTCTACATCTCCTACCGTCTTGCAGTTGAAGTGGCGAATCATGCATTTCTTGTTGGTGATAGTATCACTCCATCCAAGAATGACGAGGAGTAAAGACAAGAGGCAAAAGGCAAAAGGAACTATCCTATTTACCGATTCAACCTTCCACTTTGTCCTTTTCACTTTCCACTTTACAGCTTCGTATATGATATGCACAAGCAATACGAGCAACACCCAACCGAGTTCGGTAGTAAAAATCACCTCAAGATTGACGTAGGTGCTCAGGAACTCTGCCGTCTCGTTTCCTGTTGTTTCTCCGACGAGCAACAACATTGACGGACTTATGGTATTGCCGAACTGCACCATACAGAACGTATCTATGATGGCAAGCGAATAGGCAATTACGTAGATGATACCCCTTACAGCCTTGCGCAGAGGAAATTTCCTTATCTTCTGCGGAACAAGCGTAACAAGGAATGTAAGTATCAGCAGGTCAAAGAAAAGCTCATAGTAGAGATTGTCATATACCTTTGCCCCTTTCCAATGTGGAAGAACGGCATAGCTCTCAACTACACCAAGAGCATACATGAACACAAGAAAGCCGAGACTATCCTTTGAGAATAGCGACTTTCCCATGTTCTTGATATATTCTATGATTCTTTTCCCAAAGACCATTTATACATTCTTACTTCTCCATATATGGGTCAGTTCCCAGAACTGTCTTCGCAAGACGCTTTGCCTTATCACGAAGTGCATTTACATCTGCATCCAAATCTCCATAACAGAGAGTCACACCCATACGACGACCGAAATGCCCACCCGGCTTACCGAATATACGAACGCGGGTACACTCTTCCTTCAATGCGTCAACGAGATTATATTCAGGAGCCTCGGTATAGTCCTTGTCAGCAAGAACAACAGCAGAGGCACCAGCATGTTCAAGTCGGATATCGTGGATAGGAAGACCGAGAACAGCACGCAGATGGAGCTCGAACTCAGAGAGGTTTGTTGTGTGACCGAGTGTCACCATACCTGTATCGTGTGGACGTGGAGAAAGCTCAGAGAACACAACGCCTGTATCTGTGAGGAAGAACTCAACACCCCAGATACCATAGCCAGTCAAAGCCTTTGTCACCTTGTCTGCCATTTGCTGGGCATCCTTCAAGTCCTTCTCAGGAATCTGATATGGCTGCCAAGACTCACGATAGTCACCACCTTTCTGAACATGTCCGATAGGAGGACAGAAAATCGTTGGAGCATTCTTCTGGGTAACTGTGAGAAGGGTAAACTCTGAAGTGAAGTGGATGAACTCCTCAATGATAACTTCCTTCACATCACCACGAGCACCTGCCATAGCAGCATCGAACGCAGTCTTCAAATCCTCAAACTTCTCAACTGTGCTCTGACCATGACCAGAAGAAGACATGAGAGGCTTGATTACACATGGGAAACCAATCTCCTTACTTGCCTCTACAAGCTGTTCATATGTCTTGGCATAGTAATATTTTGCTGTTCTAAGTCCAAGTTCCTTGGCAGCAAGGTCACGTATTGCCTGACGATTCATAGTATAGTTCACCGCACGTGCAGAAGGTACTACCTGAATGCCCTGCTTCTCAAACTCGAAGAGACGCTCTGTACGGATAGCCTCAATCTCTGGCACGATGATATCAGGCTTATGCTTGTTCACTACAGCAGCAAGGGCATCGCCATCGAGCATGGAGAACACCTCACGCTCGTCTGCCACCTGCATCGCTGGAGCATTATCATATTTGTCACATGCCACAACATAAACGCCCTTACGTTTTGCAGCAATAACGAACTCCTTACCCAGTTCACCAGAACCTAACAGTAAAATCTTTTTCATTTGTTCAAAGTATTAATTGTTGTTATTAGCCATTTGTTCTTTTCTTAAAGAGATAACCTCACGCACGAAGCCCGAGATCAGCCTTGCCGTCCCTTCTATTCCCAACAGAGAGGAATTGACACAGAGATCGTAACTCCTTGAGTCGCCCCACTTCTTTCCTGTGAAGTAGTTGTAGTAGGCCGACCTTTCCTCTTCCTTCCTCTCTATCAGTTTCCTGGCCGTTTCCGCATCACACATCTTTACCCTCGAAACACACGCTATGCGGTCTTCCAAGTCAGCATGGACAAAGACATTGACAACATTCTTCATATCTCGGAGCACATAGTCAGCCGATCTGCCCAAGATAACGCACGAACCTTCACTAGCAGCCTTTCTAATGGCATCGCTCTGGAACTTGAACAATGCCTCTGGCGAAAGCCTGTCCTCATAGAAGTCTCCGGAAGTTGCAGTTCCGCTGAGATGGAACAGATGATTGAAGAACCCTCTGTGCTCATCGTTCTGTTTGAACAACTTTGCGGAAAAACCGCTCTCCTGGGCAGCCAGGTCAAGAAGCTCCTTATCGAGCAAACGAGCATTAAACTCCCTTGCAAGCAACTTGGCAACTTCACTACCGCTACTGCCAACCTCACGACCTACATTGATAATTATCTTTTCCATACGCTCGATTTTTTCATCATTACCGCTGCCACTATTGAAGCAAGGGCATCAGAAAACGGCATTGCGCTCCATATACCCCAAAGCCCCCATATCTCCGAGAAGATAGCGAGAGCTGGAACGAGGAACAGCAACTGACGAGAAAGGGAGAGGAACATACTCACCTTTGCCTTGCCGATACTCTGGAAGAAACTGGTTACAACTATCTGGAATCCCACAATAGGGAACATCATCATCATCATCCTAATGGCTGTACTTGCAAGATTCATCAACGATTCATCCTTGGTAAACAGCCTTGCACATGGATGGGCTGCGAACATGGCTACAAGGAATCCGAGCGTACAAACCACAGTAGCACAAGATATTGCGAGCTTCACGACCTTGCGAAGACGATCATAGTTCTGCGCTCCATAATTGTAGCCGGCTATAGGCTGCATTCCCTGATTCACGCCCATTGCCACAATAACAAACACGAAACCTATTCTGTTTGCTATGCCATACGCACCAACAGCAAGGTCACCTCCATGCTTCATCAGACAGGTGTTGACAAAAATCACCACGAGACAACTACAAGCATTCATCGCAAATGGCGAAATACCGATACCTATGATATTCTTCACAATCGGCTTGTCAAGTCTGAAAAGACTATAGTCGAAATGCAGAAGCTCCTCCTTGTTGGAGAACAGCTTCCATTGCCATGAAAGCGCAAGGAACTGCGAGAGTACCGTAGCAAAAGCTGCACCTCTGATTCCCAAATCAAGCCCATAGATGAAGATCGGGTCGAGAATTGTATTGACCACAACCGTGAAAATCGTGGCATACATAGCGTGGCGAGGTTTACTGGCAGAGCGAAGCACGGCATTCAAACCGAAGTACAGATGCGTGAAGACATTACCCAAAAGAATTATCTGCATATAATCCTTGGCGTATGGGAGTGTATTGTCTGAAGCTCCGAAGAATCTAAGTATTGGGTCAAGGAACAGTAGACATATTCCGCCAAAGCAGACTCCCACAACGATATTCAGCATCATGCAATTACCCAATATCTTGTTAGCTATGGCATAGTCACGCTGTCCAAGTTTCATGCTAATGAATGTGCAGGAGCCCACACCTACCGCAGCACCGAAGGCAGCAGAGAGATTCATGAACGGGAAGGTGATTGCCAATCCTGCAATTGCTAAAGCGCCAACGCCTTGACCGATAAAGATGCTATCCACCATATTGTAGAGCGAGGCAGCAACCATAGCGACGATTGCCGGTAGCGCATACTGCATCAGCAACATTCCAACAGGCTTTGTACCCAGCTCCAAAGTGGCTTGCTTATTATCTTCCAAAGCGGTTTGTTTATTATCCATTTACGAACATTATTTATTTAGGGCACAAAGTTAGTATATTTTTATATCATTTCAAAATAAATTCGCCAATTTGTTTTGCCAAATCAGTTTTTTCTCATATCTTTGCGGAAAATTCAGGTGGGAATTAACAGAACCTGCCTTCTATGTTATGAACCTCACACTCTACCAACTCAACAATCTCGTCAGACAGGTTATCGACTATTCGCTAAGCGAAACCTACTGGGTTGAAGCCGAACTTGCGGAATGCCGCGAGTCGGGCGGACATTGCTATATGGATTTGGTACAAAAAGATGAGGACACGCTGGTTGCTCGTGCTCAGGCAAGATGCTGGAGAAGTACTTGGAGCTATGTCCTGCCAAAGTTCATGAAGGTAACAGGCGAGCGTCCACGTCCGGGAATGAAGGTTCTGCTAATGGTCAAGCCCCAGTTCCATGAGGCATACGGCTTTTCATGGATTGTTCAGGATATTGACCCGAACTATACCCTTGGCGATATGGCTCGCCAACGGCAGGAAATCATAAACACCTTGAAGCGCGAGGGAATCTTCGACCTCAACAAATCCCTATCCATCCCGATATTCGCCCAGAGAATTGCCGTTATCTCTTCTCAAACAGCCGCTGGATATGGGGATTTCTGCGACCAACTGCAAAATAACGAGTACGGATTTAAGTTCTATACCCGACTCTTCCCTGCCATTATGCAAGGCGAGCAAGTAGAGCAGACAATCATAGAGGCACTTAACAAAATCAACGATTCCATCGAGGATTTCGACGTGGTTGTAATAATCAGAGGAGGTGGTGCGACGAGCGATTTCTCAGGTTTCGACACTCTCGAGCTTGCAGAGAACGTGGCGAACTTCCCTTTACCAATAATAACCGGTATCGGACATGATCGTGACGAATGTATTCTCGACATGATTTCATGCGTAAGAGTGAAAACCCCAACGGCTGCCGCCACATGGCTCATAGACAATCTCTTAGAGACTCTCGACAGAATCGAGGATGCTTCACGAAGTATAACAGATTACGTCCGTTCAAGAATGGAGCGTGAACGTCTTCGTCTTGGCAGGATACAGAGTTTCCTACCCGTTGCTTTCTCCTTGAAGAAGACAAAAGAGGACTCAAGGCTTGCTAATCTTGCCACAAGACTACAGACTTCCGTTATCCAGTCCTTAAATATAGAGCAGAACCGAATAGCGACTATCGAGCAGAGGCTTCCACTCATAGCAAAGAGCCGCGTTGAGCGAGCCGGCTATCAGCTCGAAATGCTGACACAACGCACTAATGCCGTTGATCCAATCCACGTTCTGAGAAGAGGATACAGCATCGCCCTTCACGACGGAATGGCGATAAAAGACCCTAAATCGCTCAAGAAAGGCGACGAAGTAACGGTCGTAATGGCTTCTGGCGCTATTGATACTATCGTAAAATAAAAGAGACAAGATATGAAAAAGGCACCTAACTATGAAGAGGCAGTCTCTCAACTCGAGGAGATTGTACAGAAAATGGAGAGCGGAGAACTCGACATTGACATTATGAGCACCGAACTGAAGAAAGCGCAGCAGCTCATCAAGCTTTGCAAAGACAAACTCACGAAAACCGACGAGGAAATAAAGAAAATTCTCGAAAGCGGAAAGTAACAATCAATAAGGAAGGTTTTGCCTTCCTTATTTTTTTGCCCGTCCTCCTCTCTTCCTCTTTTCTTACTCTTCTTTTCCTCCGCTCTAATTCTGCTCTTCCTCCATAGATACTCCATCGCATCTCCATCGATAGTCCATCGATACTCCATCGAAACGATGGACAAGCGATGGAGATGCGATGGAGTAGCGATGGAGATGCTTCGGACTCAAAGCCCAGTTTCTGTTACCTACGAGAAAAGCCCGAAAGGTATCATTTTCAATTCTAAAGCAAGATTTTTCAGCTTAAAATGAAAAAAAAGCCTACTTTCTTGCAAAATTAAAAGAAAATTTATACTTTTGCATTTTGAAATTTGATTTTTCCGAACTAAAAAGTATCAATATGAAAGATTTAGATTGGTCTAATCTGGGGTTTGGCTACAGACCTACAGACTACAACGTTCGCTGTTACTATCGTGACGGCAAGTGGGGCGAAATCGAGGTTTGCTCCAGTGAATACATCAACATGCACATGGCTGCTACGTGTCTGCACTACGGTCAGGAGGCTTTCGAGGGTCTCAAGGCTTATCGTTGTCCAGACGGCAAGGTGCGTGTGTTCCGTACCGACGAGAATGCTGCTCGTATGCAGTCAACAAGTCGCGGAATTCTCATGCCAGAGGTTCCTACAGAGCTTTTCAATGAGATGGTGGACAAGGTGGTCCGTCTGAATCAGGATTATATCCCACCATACGAGTCTGGTGCAACTCTCTATGTTCGTCCTCTGCTCGTTGGTACTGGTGCTCAGGTTGGTGTTCACCCAGCCAAGGAGTATCTCTTCATGATTTTCGTTACTCCGGTAGGTCCTTACTTCAAGGGCGGTTTCTTCGCAAACCCATACGTTATCGTTCGTGAGTTCGACCGTAGCGCTCCTCTCGGAACTGGTATATATAAGGTAGGTGGCAACTATGCAGCTTCCCTTCAGGCAAACGACAAGGCCCACAAGCTCGGCTATGCTTGCGAGTTCTATCTCGATGCAAAGGAGAAGAAGTATATCGACGAGGCAGGTGCTGCTAACTTCTTCGGTATCAAGAACAACACCTACATCACCCCAAAGTCAACCTCTATCCTCCCTTCTATCACCAACAAGTCTCTCATGCAGTTGGCTGAGGATCTCGGAATGAAGGTTGAGCGTCGTCAGATTCCAGAGGAGGAGCTTGAGACATTCGAGGAGGCAGGTGCTTGTGGTACAGCAGCCGTTATCTCTCCAATCTCACGTATCGACGACATCGAGACAGGCAAGAGCTATGTCTTTGGCGAGAAGCCTGGACCTGTTTCTGAGAAGCTCTTCACCAAGCTCCGCAACATTCAGTACGGTATCGAGCCAGACGTTCACAACTGGACTCGCGTCGTTATAGAATAAAAACACTCATAAATTTTAATAGAACGCTAAGACGCAAAGACGCAGAGGGGACTAAAACCTTGCGACTTTGCGTCTTTACGTTTTTACCCCAAAACACCCAGAATTAAACGCTCTGACAAAATTGAGATTTTTCCGTTCAAAAGCCCAGCATCGGAAGGTCTGTTTTCTTTGACATTTCCCCGCACATAATCACCGAAAAATTCATAAATTTTCACGTTAAAATACAAAAAAATGTTACTTTTTAGCAAAAAACACACATATTATTTCTCTTTTTAGAAAAAAATTTTTAACTTTGTCCCCAAATTCGTGTTTGCGATAACATAAATAAGAAAAAATAGCGTTTACACCTTGTGAATTGCGGGAGACAGAAGACGAGTCAACTAAAAAAGACGGCTTGCAACGAAAAAGTGTGTAGAGTACCCAACGACTATAACTATAACTTTTAAACATTGTGCTGATTATTCAGGGATAGCTAAATCAGTAAAAAGTGAAGATTATGAACAAATCTACAAGCAAAATTTTGAGCATTCTTCTGCTCTTAATCGCAAGTGCCTCATGGACAGGCGCAAGAGCCGACGGTGGCTTTTGGGAAACAAAGGACGGTTGGTCATTTGACAACGGAAACGGTCTGTACTTTTTCATTGACTCGGAAGCAGGAACCGCCGTTTTGACAAACAGCGAAATGAAATCAGAGGGAAGTACCAAAGGTGCCAACTCATACAGTGGAAACATTGACATTCCTGAAACTGTAACATTCAACGGCAATATATATCCTGTAGTAGGCATACAAGAATATGCTTTCTATAATTCTACAGGTTTGAGAACCGTGGCTATCCCTGCATCCATCACATCAATCGGAAGCCAGGCTTTCAGCGGATGTACAGGTCTTGAAGCTATCACTGTTGATAATCTGAACCCACAATATGCTTCTATCGGTGGCCTCCTTCTTAGCAAGAATCAGAAAACGCTCCTCTACTGTCCAGGTGGAAAGAGTGGCGAATGTGTAGTTCCAACAAAAGTAACAACCATTGCAAACAATGCTTTTCTGAATTGTTCTAATTTGACAAGTGTCGTTCTGCCAGATGGAGTTACTTCTATTGGCGAAAGTGCTTTTCAGGGCTGCTCATCACTTGCTTCTATCAACATGCCAGCATCTCTCACCACAATTGGCGATAATGCATTTTACGAAGCCCGTGCTCTCAGTTCAAAAATTGTAATTCCTTCAGGAGTTTTGACAATAGGTGCGTCTGCATTCCAGTATTGTACAAGTCTTAACAATGTTGTATTGTCAGAAGGTATTAATGAAATAAAGAACAACGCATTTAGAGATTGTACTTCGCTTCAAAGCATACAGTTGCCTAGCACTGTAACTAGCATTGGAACCTATGCATTTGCGTACACTGGACTCACTTCTATCACAATCCCAGAAAAAATTACAGAAATCAAGTCTGGAACATTCGAGGGTGCAAAGCTTACCTATGTTTCACTTCCAGAAAATCTGACCGCAATCAAGAATAAAGCATTCTACAATAACGGAACAACAATAGGCACACTGAACATCCCTGCAAGTGTTACTTCTATTGGCGATCTTGCATTTGACAAGACAACCATCAACGACATTTACGTAAACAACACACCAAGGCATCTGCAGATAAGTATCTCTGACCCTTTCAATAAGGTATCTGGCATGCATATTCATGTTTTTACACAGATGGCAGGCATTTTCAGCAACAGCACACATTGGGATTCATACAGCGCATATTTTGTTGGAGATATTGCAATCAAGCATATCTCTACCGTCACATTGGATCAGGCAACACTTACATTGCCTACAAATACCATTTTCCAATTAAATGCATCCATCGCTCCTGAAGACGCAGATGTTAAGGATGTTGTATTCACAACTAGCAACCCAAATATCGTTGCAATCGTCAACGGGGAGACAGGACAGATCAAGTCTGGTACTCAAAACGGATCTGCAACAATTACTTGTACAGCAGCTGACGGAACAGGATACTATGCAGAATGTGTCGTTACTGTCAACAACCAGTTCGTGCCAGCAAACAACATCACACTCAACAAGCAAAATTTGAAAATGAACGCTGGAACATCATTCCAGTTGAAGGCTACTATATCCCCTGCAAGTGCAACATACAAGTCAGCAACATGGGAGTCTTCTGATGAAACTGTCGCAACAGTTGACGCAGACGGATGGGTACACGCTATCAAAGCAGGTAACGTAACCATCACCGCTATGTCTAAAGACGGATATGTAGAGACAACTTGCGAGATTACAGTCTCACACAGCACATACACCATCACAGATGGTGCGGCATACACAAATACCAAGACTGAAACTGCAACAACACTCAGCTACACACGTACCTTCAACAATACTGCATGGCAGGCTCTTTACATTCCATTCAGGATGTCATACGACGACTGGAAAGACAAGTTCTACGTTGCAAAACTGCTCAACGTACATTCACACGACAATGATGGTGATGGCAAGGTAGAAGATATGGATGTCGAGATCGTCCGCATTACCGAAGGCACTCTTAAAGAGAATCACCCATATCTCATTAAGGCAATGAATACAGGCACGCAGACAATCACAATCAACGATGCCACAATCTACCCTGCAGAGAGCAACTCTATCCAGTGTGCTTCCACAGAGCACATATGTGACTTCATAGGTGCATACGAAGTAACAAACGTTCCTTACGAAGGAGGTTACGTATTGAGTGGTGGCGAGTTCAAGAAGACAAACGAAAGCGCAACTATAAATCCTTGCCGTTTCTATCTGCAGATTACTGCAAAAGACGGTCAGCTTGTTAAGATCAACAATGCAAAGATTATCGAGTTTGACGAATTTGGAAACGAGGAGACAACTGCTATCAACTCTGTTGAGTCCGACCAGAACAACGTTACAGAGATTTACAACGTTAATGGTATCAAGCAGGTATCAACAAAGCAGGGCTTGAATATCGTAAAGATGGCTGATGGTTCTGCAAAGAAGCTCTTCGTTAAATAACAGATATTATGAAGAAAAAAATATATATTCAACCAAAAGTCTACACGGAGCGTATGCAAATCTGTAACATTCTTGCAGGAACCTACGAGAACATTCACATCGATAATGGTGACAATGGCGGTAGCGGTCCTGGCGAAGAAGTAGGAGGAGGCGATGCTAAAATGTTTGGCAGCTTCGGCTACTTTGGCGACTGCGAGGATGAAGAATATTAACATCGTAATTAACAATTAAATAAATAAGACTACGCGTGGCGCGTAGTCTTATTTTCTTTTATATAGATAGTAAAATCTACACTTATTCTACTTTTTTTGTTAATTTCTTCTTTTTTTCGACAAAAAATTTGGTCATTTCATAGGAAATTGCTAATTTTGTACCGATTTATATAGTATACCCAACTCAAAAGAGGGAAGGAAACACTAATTCTAATGATATAAACAAAAAAACATACAGATATGAAAAAAAGACTATTACTTTTAGCTGCAGTTCTTTCTGCAAGTGCAAGTATTACATTTGCACAAGAAAAAACCGTGTATAGTGACGACAACAACATCACTTACACCTACTCCGCAAACTCTGATGTTACAATTACAGCGCAAGGTCAAAGTAGTTTAGACAGCGAGAACAACAGGGAGAATATAATATTGGGGTCAACATTATCAATCGACTATGTAGCCTTCACAAGGGTTGCAAACCGCACCAGAGACATTAAGTTGACTGTATCAGACATCAACGACTATTCTATTCTCCCATCACAATTGCAAAGTTTTTCACGCGCGGTGGTTTCTGGTGAAGATCTAACAAATGACGATCTGAACACAACTCTTTCTTCTTTTGCAACCGACAACAGACTGAATTTCCCACGAACTCAACGAAATAATCTGCCTCCATCAGAGATGTACTACAAAATAAGGCAGAACACAAATGCAGAAAAGGCCGCATACGCAACATATCAGAATGCATGCGAGAAAGCCAGAACAAGAGGTCTATACGTCTACACTGGAGCAGAGCTGCTTGAAGAAGGCGTAGATTTTGACCTTTATCATATGCAAATAAACGAAGGCTTGTATTATATTGATGCTCCTGATGCGGTTAATGTTATATTAATAAATGCAACAACAGGCAACTGGAAAGAGGGTACAACATACCTGAATTGTACCGACAATTTCATTCCTACCTATATTGGTTCTAACATCCCATTGCCAACAACAACCGCATCAGATGAGGACTCAAAAGTTGGTATCGTATCAGGATTGGTAGATTTGGCAAGATTCAACAATATCGTTGCAGGTAAGGCATTTTTAAACTATGACTTTACTGGTACAACAATTGTTGGTTCTATCAACAGCTCAACTGTAGGTGCAAACCGTCTTGCTTATTTTGCCGACGGAATTTCTGCAGAAGGTGTAAACATTATCAATGGAACAAGTTGTGAGAACTATGAACTTGCAGATGATGGTACAGAAATCAAAGTTTCAAAGGCCTTCAATGCAAAGAACATTGACTACACACGTAACATCACAGCTGGTAACTACTACACAATTACCGTACCATTCAACTTCCAGAACAAGTCAGACTATTTCAACCGCACATCAACCTTCACTTCTTGTAATAAAGTAGGAGATAAGACACAGGTAAAGTTCACACTTGGTGAATGGGAGGCTAATATGCCAATGCTTTGTAAGGCAAACACAAGTACCTCTGTAATGAGCCTTTCAAGCACACAGGGCATTGAGGTTAAGAAGTCTGTTGCAAAGTCATGGAGTGGTGATGAACAGTCAAGCGAGCCTGCTAAGTTCAATGGCAACTACGAAGCAAAGACCAAGGAAGAACTTGCAGATGCATACATCGTTGGTTTGAGCGGTACATTTGGTAAGATGCCAGTAAACAGCACAAGACTCAAGCCAGGTCGCGCTTACATTACTCTTGATAAGAATTCTGCTGCAAAGCTTGAAAATGCTATTGTTGAGTTCGTTGACGAGGAAGGAACTGTAGAGGTTCTTGAGTTTAACGGAGAGACAACAGGTATCGACGGTGTTACAGATTCTGCTGATGAGGTTATGGATTCTCAGTTCGTTTCTATTGATGGTAAGGTTGCAACAACACCAGTAAAGGGTATTAACATCGTTAAGAGTACTCTTAAGAACGGACAGACAACCACAAAGAAAGTCGTATATTAATTTAATAAGACAGATACAGTTATGAAAAAAGAATATATCACACCAGAATTCAGACCAAGGAAAATGGCTGTAGAGGAGAGTCTTCTTGCAGCCATCTCGGAGAACGGAAACACCACAACAGGTTATCTTACAGATGAACCTATTGACGATGATGATTTCGATGATTAAGTAAAAGATCTACGCATACATAATTTTATGTATGAACATCACAATAAAGATAAAGAGCAGCAACCATTAAGTTGTTGCTCTTTATTATTGCATCCAAAATAGAAGTACAACCAGAGATTTTCCATATAAGATTTTGAATTCTGAAAATTATTGATTAACTTTGCATTCATAAACCAGAGACAGGCATCGCTCCATGAGCGACACGCCTTATTTCTTGAGTACAAGAAAACACTCACAAATCACTAATCAATGGGAAAAGGTAAACTCGCGAAGTTCGCAGACATGGAACGCTATGAGAACGTGTTCCAATATCCATTCTCTGTAGTGGATAATGTTCCTTTCGAAATGAAAGGTCACTGGAGAGAACAGTACTTCCACAACGACAATCCTATCGTACTCGAATTGGGGTGCGGTAAAGGAGAATATACGGTGGAACTGGCCCAACTATATCCTAATGTGAACTTTATTGGTGTTGACATAAAGGGAGCGCGTATGTGGACAGGTGCCACCAAGGCTTTGGAAGCAGGACTGAAGAACGTTGCATTCCTTCGCACTAACATCGAGATAATAGACCGTTTCTTCTCTGAAGATGAGGTACAGGAGATTTGGCTTACCTTCTCTGACCCTCAGATGAAGAACGTGCACAAGCGTCTTACCTCTACTTTCTTCCTTGAGCGTTACCGTCATTTCCTTGTAGATAACGGAATCATACATCTAAAGACGGACTCTAACTTCCTGTTCACTTACACCACCTATATGGTGGAGCATAATGAACTGCCAGTTCTTTTCCGCACAACAGATCTCTATCATACCGAAGGTATTGACGAAGAGACAAAGAAGATTCTGTCTATCCAGACCTATTACGAGTCTATGTGGATTGAGCGTGGACTTAACATCAAATACATGAAGTTCCTTCTTCCACAAGAAAAACAACTCTCCGAGTCAGAAAAAGAGATTGAATTGGATGATTATCGTTCGTATCACAGAGATAAACGTAGCAGTTTAGATACAGCCAAATAATGATTGTTTGCATAGCCGAGAAACCGAGCGTAGCTCGTGATATTGCCAATGTACTTGGAGCCACGAATTCTAAGCAAGGGTACATTGAAGGCAATGGATATCAGGTAACGTGGACATTCGGTCACTTGTGCGAGCTGAAGGACCCTGGTGAATATACCCCGATGTGGAAGGTATGGTCATTGGGGGCATTACCTATGATACCACAGCGTTTCGGAATAAAACTGAAAGACGACCAAGGTATCAAGGCTCAGTTTGCTACAATCGAGAAACTGATGCAAGAGGCAGACTCCATTATCAACTGTGGTGATGCCGGCCAAGAGGGAGAGCTTATCCAACGATGGGTAATGCAAAAGGCCGGAGCTAAATGTCCTGTGAAAAGACTCTGGATCTCATCACTTACAGAAGAGGCCATACGTGAAGGATTTCAGACACTAAAGGATCAGCAAGAATACGAGCCTTTGTATCTTGCCGGACTTTCACGTGCCATAGGCGACTGGCTCCTTGGCATGAATGCCACCCGTCTCTACACGTTGAAATACCGTCCACAAGGCCGTACAAATCAAGTACTTTCCATTGGAAGGGTACAAACCCCTACCCTTGCAATGATTGTAAATCGCCAGAAGGAAATCGAAAACTTTGAGCCTCGTCAGTCATGGGTTCTTACAACCATATACAAGGATTCAAAGTTTACCGCCATCGCGCACGACGAAGAGGCAGAAGCAGAAGATGCTGCTGAAGTTGCCGAGGCAGCTAAGAATGGCAAGACACAGAAGTCGAAAGGTCCTATTTTCCGTCAGATAGAATATACCACCGAGGAAGAAGGAAAGAAGATTCTTGAAGCCATCAAGGATAATGATTTCCACATCGTAGATATAACAAAGAAAAAAGGAACAGAAGCACCTCCACGTCTTTACGACCTTACCTCGCTCCAGGTAGATTGCAATAAAAAGTTCGGATATTCAGCTGATCAGACACTTCAGCTAATTCAATCACTATACGAGAAGAAGTTCACTACCTACCCACGTGTAGATACCACATTCCTTTCTGATGACATCTATCCAAAATGTCCTCAGACAATGAATGGTCTGTTCAAGACGCAATTCTCAGGCGTGGCTCCTTATGCAGAACTTGTGAAAGCCATTGGTGGCAAACCTCTGAAGAAGAGCAAGAAGGTGTTCGACTCTTCAAAGGTAACAGATCACCATGCTATAATCCCTACAGGCGTACCTCCACAGGGATTGTCAGACATGGAGCGTAATGTTTTCGACCTTGTAGCAAGAGCTTTCATTGCTGCTTTCTATCCTGATTTGAAGTTTGAAACGACCACTATTCTCGGAAGAGTCGCACTTACACAAGAGGCAGAAGTCCTCGAAACAGGAAAAGAGGCACTTAATGATGAGAACAGCGTGCTCTTCAGAACCTCTGTACGTATTGTCACGGATGAAGGTTGGAAGGTCGTTTTCAAGAAGGATAATGCGATTGTAGATTCTGACAATGAGAATGAGGAAGAGGACAACGCATCTTCAAACGTGACATTCTCAAAGGGCGAGAAAGGTCCTCACATCCCTTCTCTTTCAGAGAAATGGACACAGCCTCCAAAGCCTTACACAGAGGCCACATTGCTTCGTGCTATGGAAACGGCAGGTAAGTTCGTGGATAATGATGAACTGCGAGACGCTATGAAGGAGAACGGCATAGGTCGCCCTTCTACCCGTGCAGCTATCATAGAAACGCTCTTCAAGCGCCATTACATAAGGAAGGAGCGCAAAACCCTCGTAGCGACTCCTACAGGTATAGAATTGATAGACCTTATACACGAAGACGTGTTGAAGAGTCCAGAGCTTACTGGTATTTGGGAAAAGAAACTCCGCGACATTGAGCACAGAAAATATGATGCAGGAATGTTCATTTCCGAACTCAAGGAGCAGATTACAAGCATTGTGAATCAGGTCCTTGCAGACAATACCAACAGAAGAGTCACAGTCGTTGATCCAGAAGAAGAGCAAAAGAAGAAGGCAACTAAGAAGACTTCAACAAAGAAAAAGACTGTAGATGCCTCTAACACACCTGTATCTTCTCAACGCTCCAATGCCAACGAAGTTCCTACTATATGCCCTTTATGCGGAAAAGGAACTATCATAAAAGGCAAGACAGCATACGGATGTTCAGAATGGAAAAACGGCTGCACATACAGAAAACCATTCGCTTAAAACAACACATACTACTCCAAAATAAGGAGGCTATTCTTTCGCTTATCCAAGGAACCAAACTCGATGAACCTCCGCTCTATGTTCGCTCTTAGAACGGACCTTCATCGAGTTTGGTTCCTTGTCATATAGAAAGATCTTATAACCATGAAGGGAAGTGAAAGGGTAACTGAAATTGTAAGATACGCCTGAAAATTGTGGTTTTTCTTCATTTTTTTGCAGAAAAGTATCACAAAATAAGACAAATTCTGAATTTTCATAGGCTTTTCTGAAAACTTATGATTATACGTCGGTTTTCTTGACACTTGTCAAAGAAATATTATATACATACATAAATTAACTATAATTATTTGCCTATTATGGATTCTCGGCATAATTTTGCACCCACAAATCAGAAACGCCCACCAGTCTCTATGGGCTGACGAAGGCAATTTATTTCGCAAAAAAGCACTTACATTCAAAAATAACATAAAACAAAAATGAGGGTAATCCGAAAACCTCAGTATTCAGGAACAGAGTAGGAATAAAACAAAATTAAGCAACTAAAAATTATGAAGAAATTTTTTGCAATCGCTGCTCTCGCAGTAGCATCTCTTACAGCAAACGCACAGGCTTGGCTTGGTGGTTCTTTCAATTTCAACTGGGAAAAAGGCAAGTGGGATGGTGCCAAGGCAACAACTTCATGGAAAATTGCTCCAGAGATTGGCTACAACATCAACGAGAACTGGGCAATAGCAGGTAAAATTGCTGTAGGTGGCGAATCACGCTACAAAGAAGAACATGGAGCTCTAGTAGAAAAATCAGTAACAACATTTACTGTTAGCCCATATGCTCGCTACACATTCGCTCAGATAGACGACCTCTCATTCTTCGTTGATGGTGGTATTCACTTCACATCTTACGGCAAGGACAATGGTAGCTCATTCGGTATTGGCATTCAGCCTGGTCTTGCATACAAGGTTGCAGATGGTGTAACCCTCGCTGCTAAATTCGGTTACTTCGGTTGGAAAACATACGACAAGGAAGCTGGTAACAAAGATCAGTTTGGTCTTGGTGTAGATGGCAACAATCTTGAGTTCGGTATTTATTTCGACCTCTAAGAATCAGAACATAATAAAAAAACTATACAAGGCTTGCAACTTCTGTTGCAGGCCTTTTTTCGTGCTTTAATCTCTTTTCACTAATAAGATTTGGAAATCTCCATTTTTATCACTATCTTTGCATTCTAAAAGAAAATCATTTTTGAATAAAAAAACAGCAATGAACTTATATCCGAAACTCATAACAGACGCACTTGCAACCGTCATCTATGCCGGTACGAAAAAGAACATTATCGAGTCAGAAATGCTTGCTGACACTCCAAGCATAAATGGCAATAGTGTGACGATTGTCCTGATATTCCCACGCGAGACTGACCCATTCCTGAAATCAACGGTAAAGGCAGCAGAAGCAGCCATACACTATCACGTAGGTAAGGATGTAGAAGTAAATATCAAATTAGAGTATAAGTCAGCCCCACGTCCAGAGGTTGAGGATTTACTTCCCGGAGTTAAGAATATCATTGCAGTAAGCTCTGGTAAGGGTGGCGTTGGTAAGAGCACAGTATCTGCCAATCTCGCCATAGCACTTGCACGTCTCGGTTATAAGGTCGGACTTCTTGATACAGATATCTTTGGACCAAGTATGCCAAAGATGTTCGATGTAGAGAACGAGCGTCCGTATGCCATAGAGAAAGACGGTCGTCAACTTATTGTTCCTGTTGAGAAATACGGAGTTAAGCTTCTCTCTATCGGTTTCTTCGTAGGAAAAGACACAGCCACTCTCTGGAGAGGTGGTATGGCTTGCTCAGCCTTGAAGCAGTTGATTGCAGATGCTGACTGGGGCGAACTCGACTATTTCATTCTCGACACGCCTCCTGGCACAAGTGACATTCACCTCACCCTACTCCAGACACTCGCTATCACAGGTGCTATTATTGTAAGTACCCCACAGCAAGTGGCTCTTGCTGATGCGCGTAAGGGAATTGACATGTACACCAACGACAAGGTTAATGTTCCTATCCTTGGCCTCATCGAGAATATGGCATGGTTTACTCCAGCAGAACTTCCAGAGAACAAGTACTATATCTTTGGCAAGGAAGGTTGCAAGAATCTTGCTCAGGAGATGAACGTTCCATTGCTTGCCCAGATTCCACTTGTTCAGGGGATCTGCGAAAAGGGCGATGCAGGGACTCCAGCAGCTCTCGACGAGAACACCATAACAGGTCAGGCATTCCTTGCACTCGCTCAGAGCGTTGTAACTGTTGTGAACAGGCGAAACAAGGAACAGGAGAAGACCAAGATTGTGAAGACAAAATAAATGAAAAAAATATTGACCATATTGCTATTCTCTATGCTGACATTAGGATTGTCAGCACAAGGAGACTATGCCTCTCTCTGGAAGATTGTAGAGAAAGCACAAGAGAAAGATCAGCCCAAGACAGCTCTATCTGCAGCAAAGAAGATAGAAGCAAAGGCAGAAAAAGAAAAGCATTATGGTCATCTGTTCGCTGCACTCTTTACAGAAAAAAATCTCCTTCAAGAGATTTCCCGAGATTCCATTGCCCCTATGGAAAAACGCATGGAGGCAAAATATCAGGAGCTTACGAAGAAAGATCCGTTGGCAGCATGTCTTTATCAAGTTGCAGTCAACAAAGCCAAGAAAGGACTTGTTGATAGCCTTCTCTATCATACAAATCCAGAGACAGTCAAGGAACTCACGAAAGAGAACGGCTCACTGAAGTACATACCTTTTATTACAAAAGGCATTGATAGCAAGTATTTTAATCACAGTTTAATAGGTCTCATAGCCTACTCACTTGGAGATTATGCTTCATTAGCACGATACTATTCAGACAAGGGGAACAGAAAAGCCGCCTGCATTGCCTATGCACTTCAACTTAGAAGTCATTTTTCATACAACGAAAAGAAAACATATCTTAATAAAGCAGACTCTCTGATAAACATCTATAAGGACTTACCAGAATGTGGTGCTTTGGCAGTTGCTAAGGCAGACTTACTTCCATGCACATATCCTAAAGAAAAGGAGAAAGTCTTAGAATGGATTGATGAATCTCTTACACGCTGGTCTAAATGGCAAGAGATGAATGAGCTAAGAAACAAGAAAAATGACCTTACGCAACCATCCATTAGCTTAGAATGCAACAACGATATCATCAGCAGTAAGGCAGAAGCAAGATTTTATCTAAATAAAATCAGGAACGTATCAAGTGTTACCATAACGGCAACACCAATCATCGGTTTATCATCAAAGGAAATCAGCGAAATAGACCTTTATTCCCCTAATACGCTCAAGGCATTAAAGCCTCATCTTCAAACTGGTAAAAAAATATCTATATCAAAGCGTCTCAAAGAGCACAAGCACTACGAAATCTTCAAAGACACACTTTCTATCGGAAAACTTCCACTTGGAGCATACCTCATACAATTAATTACAGATGAAGAAGAGTGGGGGTACAACAAAGCAATATTAATTGTTAGCGACTTGGAGATAATATCATTACGTCAAGGAGAAAAGCAAACAAGATATGTTGTAGTTGACAAAACAAGCGGTCAACCGGTTACTGATGCGAAATTACATTTCCTTGACTCAAAAGCCAAGGAAATCGCCGTCATGCCAGTAAATGAACAAGGAGAATACATTTATAATTTCGATGAAGACAAGAAGTATCTTGTTTATGCTACCACAGACGAAGACAAAGCACAATATGCAAGAGAGGTGTCCACATATTACAATAAGGACACAAGAGACTCTATTGAAAATAGAATAGAAATATGTACTGATCGCACTATTTATCGTCCAGGTCAGACAGTTCATGTATCCGTACTCGCACACGATATCATAAATGGAACTGTCAGAAAAGTGGCTACAGACAAAAAAATATCCATAATTCTAAACAATGCGGATGGCGATGAAATTGATACGACAGAAGTCACAACAGACGAGTTTGGCACTGCAACAACAGACTTCATCTTGCCTGCAATAACTAAAAATGGAGAATTCAGTATTGAAGCAGAAGAAAAAGATGGAGACAGAGAAAATTATCGAGAATTTATAGTAGAAGAATACAAGCGTCCAACATTCGACATAACAATAAACAAACCAGAGATAGAATACAAGGACGGTGATACCATAACCGTTACTGGAATAGCTCGCACATATAGTGGGGTTGGAGTAAGTAATGCTAATGTTGCATATTCAGTTTACAGACGTCAAGCATGGTGGTGGAGCGATTCATCATATGACAGTTCCCACTTCGATTTCAAAGATACCGTGCAGACAGATTTTTCCGGAAACTTCAAGATGAGAGTACCAATGATTCTGCCAGAAAGAAACAGAGTCAAAAAGGATTCTCCATACAGATGGTGTCCTTCTGCCTTCTACGACATCAACATTGAAGTGGAAATCACAGACAATGCAGGTGAGACACACAATGCGCAATTATCCTTGCCTTTGAGCAATCGTTCCTCAATGCTTTCAAGCAACATCAAAGACAAATATCTCAATGGCGAAAAGCCCATTGAGGTTATCTTTACACGTAGGAATAACGCAGGTACAGAGATTGCAGGAGAGGCAACTATCGAAATTGATGGTAAGGTACAAGAAAAGGCAATCTGTGGAAAGCCTTATATAATCCCCAAGTCACTCCCTTCTGGTCCCCATTCTATAAGGGCTATATGTGATAATGACACCGTAGAAGGAAAATTTGTTTTGTTTAGCCTTGAAGATAAAGCTCCTATTGCTGGAACTCACGACTGGTGGTATCAAACCTCAAATAAATTCCCAGTCACCATACAATATGGAACCGTGGATAGAAATGTTCATGTTGTCTATGCTATTTTCAGTGGTGACAAACTCATAGAATCTGGCACAGAAAAGTTGGATTCATCACTTATCACCAAGAAATTTGAATATAAGGAAGAGTATGGCAATTCTATTTGCTATACTATTGCATGGGTAAAGAATGGGAAGACAAATAAGAGAGAAACAATCATTGAGCGTCCACTTCCTAACGGTAACCTGAAGACAAGTTGGAAATCATTCCGTAACAAACTTGAGCCAGGGCAAAAAGAAGAATGGCAACTTTGCATTACAGACACAAACAATAAGCCTGTAAAAGCAAATGTCATGGCTGTACTTTATGATATGTCGCTTGATGCTCTCTCTCATGATATTGGCACTCCAAATATGTTTTTATATGATCCAAGACATATCTATCAACGTTTTTTCCGCTGGACATCTTCTTATACAAGACGTATCAACAGATATCTTGCAAAGCCACAGGAATACCTCAATCAGCAGGAGTTTGACTTTTCGCATTTTACATACGGATTAATTCCTTCTGGACGAGCATATCTTACTCGAAGCAACTTTGTATCAAAGGCATTAAATAGTAAAGCTGCCGGTATCACAGCAAAACAAATGCAAGCAAAAGGCAATACACTAGAAGAAGTAAACGTTCTTGGGTATGCAACACACAAAAAAGCAAATTTAACAGGTTCTGTCTCTGTCAGAAACATAGAATCCGATTATGCAAAAGACTCAGAAGACGATGTATTACACGAGGTGGTTTTTATCAAGAGAGATTACGATCACAATGAAGATCCTGAAGCTATCAATATTAGAACAAACCTCAACGAACTGGCTTTCTTCATGCCGCAGTTGAGAACTGACGACAAGGGTATTGCAACATTAGCGTTCACTCTTCCAGAGAGCGTAACTACCTGGAAGTTCATGGCTCTTGCACATGACAAGGAACTCAGGTCTGTAACAAGAATCGACAAAGTAATTGCTCAGAAGAAACTTATGATTCAGCCTCGTCTACCACGCTTCTTGCGTGAGGGTGACGTTACTGATATTCCAGCATCAGTATCTAATCTGACAGAAAAGGATATTACAGCAACTGTTAAGTTCACAATTCTGGATGCAAAGACAGAAAAAGTACTTTCTACCCAAAGCAAGAAGATAACCGTAAAGGGTGGCGAAACAGAGGCCGTGTCTTTTGCTTACGACACAAAGAATCAGGAGGACAAGAGCATAATTGTGCGCTACACCGTTTCTGGCAAGAGCGAGGAAGGTTCTTTCTCTGACGGCGAGCAGAAGGATCTGCCTATTCTCTCACAGAAAGAACTGATGGTGAATACCCAGACATTCATTCTGACAGAGGCTGGTGAAAAGCAATTTGACCTGAATAAGATCATGCCATCTGTCAACGAGAAGAAACTCACAGTTGAATACACTGACTCTCCAGAGTGGCTGATGATTAAGGCTTTGCCTTATATCTCAAAGGCGAATGACGAGAACGCTATTTGTCTTTCTTCAGCATACTATGCAAACTCTATAGCGTCAGGCATTACACGCACAAATCCAGAGATAAGGAAAGCCGTAAGTGAATGGAAATCTGAGGAGCTGAACCAACTTTTTGATTCAATATCCTTGAACTACCACAATACGGATGCACTTGATCGACTTTCAAAACTCCAGAACAGTAACGGCTCTTGGAGTTGGTGGAAGGGTATGGAAGGAAGTACATATATGACCGTCAGCGTTCTAAAAACTCTTCTCCGCCTTAATCTCATGCTGAATGCCGAGAAGGTAAGAAAAGAGAACGAGCAGATGGTTAAGCGTGCTTTCAACTACCTTGACAAAGAGACAGACAAGCGAGTGGCAGAGATGAAGAAGGAAAAATACAAGTACCTTCCTTCATACGCCCTTGACTATCTTTATTGTCGTGCTATCGCCAAGGCTTCAGGAACCAAGATAAACAGCAACAGTAGTGCAGATTATCTGCTAAAGCTCGTTCCAGAAGAGACACGCTATGACGATATGCAGACGAAGGCACAGGCTGCTATCATCCTCGCATTTGCTGGGAACAAGAGCAAGGCTTCTGAGTTCATAAAGAGTATCGCAGAGCATACCGTATATCGCGAGGATCTTGGCAGATACTTTGATTCTGAACGTGCACGCTATTCTTGGTGCGACTATAAGATTCCGACACAGGTTTCTGTGATTGAGGCTCTGAAACTTATTGACGGCAAGAACTCTGCAAAGGAGATTGCAGACATGAAGCGCTGGCTATTGCAGAGTAAGAGGACACAGTCTTGGGACACTCCTATCAACGCGATAAATGCTATCTATGCCTTCCTCTGCCCATCACAAGGCACAACATCTTCACTTAGGAAAGGCGTTCCTGCCGATATAGTATTGGGCAAGACAAGAATGCCGGCTCAGGAATACACCTCTGCACTTGGCCATGTTAAGACTTCAAAGGATATTACATCTAAGGACAATACCCTTACTGTCAAGAAACATACAGATGGCGAGTCATGGACAAATGTATTTATTGAATACAAACAGGCTGCAACAGAAAGCGAAGCCTCTTCAACAGGACTTTCGATAACAAGAAAGGTTGAGACAAATGGCAAGAACTTGAAGGTTGGTGACAAGGTTGAAATTACAATTACAATTACAGCAGATCGTGACTACGACTTTGTTACAGTAACAGATAACCGACCTGCTTGCCTAGAGCCTGTTGAACAGCTATCTGGCTACAGAAATGGCAGCTATAGGATTGTTCGTGACACAAAAACAGAATACTGCTATAATATGATGAGCAAAGGCACACATGTGATCAAGACATCATACTATGTAGCAAGAAGCGGTAACTACACTTCAGGCACGGCAACTGCAACCTGTACATATTCTCCTGTATTCACAGGAAGAACCCCAGGCTCTAACTATGTGGTAAAATAAAATTGAAATTATTGAAATAAATGAAGAAACTATCTCTATCACTTCTACTCGCATTCCCGCTCTTTGCCTCGGCACAGACATTGCAAGTAAGAAATAACATCATCGACTTAGGACAGGTTCAGTTCATGCAACCTGTCACGGCAACATTTGACGTAAAGAACATATCAAATGCACCTATCGAGATATCAAGCTTGTATTCTGGCTGCAACTGCACTCAGGTCGGCTTTCCTGTTGGTATCATACCAGCAGGTACAGATTTCAAGGTTAGTGCAACGTATGACTCCAAGCAACTTGGACACTTCCAACGTGATGTTGCCATATATGTCAAGAACCAGAAAGAACCAACATACGTCACAGTCAAGGGTATTGTTGTACCAAAGGTTGAAAACTTTGTAGGCAACTACCCCTACTCTATCGGAGGTCTGTTGACAGACGTAAACATCATTGAGTTTGACGACGTAAACCGTGGAGAGCGCCCTGTTCAGGACATCCACATCTTTAATCCCAACAACCAGTTTGTTGAGCCTGTGCTAATGCACCTTCCGAACTATCTCCGTGCTGAGATTTCACCAAAGCGGCTTGGTCCTAAGCAAGAAGGCGTTATTCATATCATGCTCAACTCAAGCAAGATGAAATCGCTCGGCCTTTCTCAGGCAAGCATCTACCTGTCAAAGGGTATGGGCGACAAGGTATCTGAGGATAAGGAAATCATGGTATCTTCAGTCCTTCTTCCTCCAGAGCCAAGACTTGATGAAGCAAGTCTGTATCGCAGTCCCCGCATTCAACTGTCTTCTACAACCGTTGATCTCTCAAACATAAAGGGGACAAAAAAGAAAGCCGAAATCATAATAACAAACAAGGGAAAGTCTCCACTTGAGATTCGCTCTATGCAGTTATTCACGCCAGGCATAGAAATCACTCTCGCAAAGCAGAAACTTAATGCAGGCGAGAGCACAAAGATGAAGATTACCGGTTATACACAAGACCTGTCAAGGGTAAAGACACGTCCTCGTATCCTCATGATTACGAACGACCCAAGGCAGCAGAAGGTGATAATTGAGATTAAGAAATAACATCATGTACAATTTACCATTTACAATGTACAATTATGTTAATCACGGTAAATGGTAAATGGTAAATGGTACATGGTAAATGGTACATGACATTATGGAACATCCAGAAAACAGTAGCGAATATAAAGGCTTGACCGTAAATAGCGGTGTGGCACAGCCTTCTATCGTCAACCCTTACCTGAAACGCGGACGCTTTCGTCATAGGGAGTATAGCGTTGACGAAATGGTTGAGGGACTATTGCGTGGTGATGTGACGATACTCTCACAGGCTGTCACACTTGTGGAGTCTGTCAATCCCGAGCATCAGGCAAAAGCGCAGGAGGTGATAGAAAAGTGTCTTCCATATAGCGGAAAGTCTGTAAGGATTGGCATAAGTGGTGTTCCAGGTGCAGGAAAGAGTACCTCTATTGATGTCTTTGGCACACACGTGCTTGATACCTACGGAGGAAAACTTGCTGTTCTTGCCATTGACCCTTCTTCAGAAAGGAGCAAAGGCAGTATTCTTGGCGATAAGACAAGAATGGAGAAGCTATCTACCAGAAAAGAAACATTCATACGCCCTTCGCCATCAGCAGGTTCTCTTGGAGGAGTTGCGAGAAAGACACGCGAGACAATAATCCTTTGCGAGGCTGCAGGCTATGACAAGATTTTCATAGAAACCGTAGGTGTAGGACAAAGCGAGACAGCATGTCACTCTATGGTGGATTTCTTCCTGCTTATTCAAGTTGCAGGCACAGGTGACGAACTTCAGGGCATCAAACGAGGCATTATGGAGATTGCAGATGGTATTGTCGTAAACAAATGTGATGGCGACAACGTGGACAAATGCCAGATGGCAGCAACTCATTTCCGCAACGCACTTCACTTCTTCCCAATGTCTGAAAGCGGTTGGTTGCCCAAGGTTCTTTGTTATTCTGGTTTCTACGGATATGGAGTAAAGGAAGTATGGGACATGATTTTCGAATATGTGGACTTCGTAAAGAAGAACGGCTATTTCGAGACACGTCGCCACAGGCAGAACAAATACTGGATGTATGAAACCATAGACGCAAGTCTGAGAAATAGATTCTACAACGATCCTGTCATAGCCCAGAAACTTGCAGAAGCAGAAAAGAGCGTTCAGAATGGAGAAAAGACAAGCTTTACTGCAGCTTACGGTCTTCTGGATGAATTTTATAGACAATTGAAATAAATTGTACATGATATTATGTTAATAGAAATAGACTCATCATCAGGATTCTGTTTTGGTGTGACAACAGCAATCAACAAGGCAGAAGAAGAATTGGCAAAAGGCTCTACACTCTATTGCCTTGGAGATATTGTACACAACGGTATGGAGTGTGAAAGACTTCGCGAGATGGGACTTATCACCATAGATCATGCGCAGTTTGCAGAGCTTCACAATGCCAAGGTTCTGCTAAGAGCACATGGCGAACCACCTGAGACCTACAAGATTGCAGAGCAGAATAATATTGAGATTATTGATGCAACCTGTCCTGTAGTACTTCAGTTGCAGAAGCGTATCAAGAAACAATTCACGGCAAATCCTGATGCGCAAATTGTCATTTTCGGCAAGAATGGTCATGCGGAGGTATTAGGTCTCGTTGGTCAGACAAGACAACGTGCTATCGTAATTGAGCATGCAGATGAGGTCACAAGACTTGATTTCACCCATGACATCTATCTCTATTCCCAGACGACAAAGTCGCTTGATGAATTTCACGCCATCATAGATTATATTCAGGCCCACATGGCAGAAGGTGCTAACTTCCAATGGTTTGATACTATTTGCAGACAGGTAGCCAACAGAATGCCTAACATCTGTTCATTTGCCACAAAGCATGATTTGATACTTTTTGTTTCAGGCAGAAAGAGCAGTAACGGTAAGGTGCTCTACAACGCCTGTAAAGAACAGAACCCACATACATATCTTGTAGAAGGTCCTGATGAGATAGACCCAAAGTGGATATCTAACGTGAATAGTATTGGCATCTGTGGAGCTACATCCACCCCTAAGTGGCTTATGGAACAAGTTGCAGACAGAATCAAGAATAATTACAATATAGAAAAGAAATGAAAAAGATAACAATAGCAATAGACGGACACTCTTCTTGTGGAAAGAGCACAATGGCTAAGGAACTTGCCCGCAAGTTAGGGTATATATATGTCGATACAGGTGCTATGTATCGTACCGTTACACTTTATGCCATGCGCAACAACCTGTTCGATTCAGAGGGAGAAGTCCTGGCAGATGAACTTCAAAAACAGATGAACAATATTAAGGTCTCTTTCTGTATCAATAAAGAAACGGGAAGACCAGATGCCTGTCTTAACGACGAATGTGTAGAGAACATCATCCGCTCTATTGAAGTCAGCAATCACGTTTCTAAGATTGCAGCTATCCCATTTGTACGCGAGGCTATGGTTGACCAACAGAGAAGGATGGGAGCAGAGAAAGGTATTGTCATGGACGGAAGAGACATCGGCACAACGGTCTTCCCAGATGCCGAACTCAAGATTTTTGTAACAGCAAGTGCCAAGGTACGTGCTCAGAGACGTTATGACGAACTTCAGCAAAAAGGTATG
The DNA here is from genome assembly GCA_946406435.1 of uncultured Prevotellaceae bacterium. Classification (GTDB taxonomy): domain Bacteria; phylum Bacteroidota; class Bacteroidia; order Bacteroidales; family Bacteroidaceae; genus Prevotella. Next base: position 53,549 of record CAMJKP010000003.1, read on the forward strand.
CCGGCCGACTTTGACGAGATTCTGAAGAACGTAGAGGAACGTGACTATATCGACTCTCATAGAGAAGTTTCACCTTTACGTCAGGCAGAAGACGCAATTCTACTCGACAATAGCGATATGACCATTCCACAACAGAACGAATGGCTGATGCAGCAAGTAGAGAAGGCTTTACAATAACGTTAAGCCTTCCTACCTCAACCCAAGTACAAGTCCGCTATAGGTCCGTTGTAAGTCCGTACCAAAGTCGGTGCAAGTCCCATTTTCGGAGGAACCAAACTCGATGAAAGTCCGTTCTAAGAGCGAACAAAGAGCGGAGGTTCATCGAGTTTGGTTCGGAAGGAGAACGAATACAAGGCGATTCATTAAGAATCCTTGTTCCTATTCAAGGCCATCGAATTCACATTATATCTAATACACGTGCGCGCATACATTATTATATTAATATCACTATTTCCAGTTCTTTCCATGGCACAAGAAAAAGTATGGGAAGATTATTTCCATGAGATATATGCCATGGAAGAGATTGACGAGACTTCAATTGAAAATGATTACGAGCACCTATGCGAACTGGAATCCTCCCCTCTGAACATTAATACGTTGAATCCTGAAGACCTGTATCTAATCCCTGGAATAAACAGAGACCAGATTGATGATATAATAAAATACCGTGACCGATATGGGGAAATCAGAACTATTGAAGAACTTGCACTTATTGAATCAATAGACAGACCTCTCCGACTTTTCCTCAGCAACTTTATTGTTGCAGAACCAAGAGTAAAGGATAAATGGTACACAAGACCAACACTTGATTCTATAATGAGAAAGGGACACGGAGAAATCCTTTCATATATCAACATACCATTATATGACAGAGCGGGCGACAAAAATGGCTATCTTGGATATAAATACAAATATAATATAAAGTTAACTGGAAAATTCTCTGACAACATCAGATATGGATTTTGCGGAGCACAAGATGCTGGAGAGCCTCTGTTTGCCAACAAAAACAAATGGGGAACGGATTATTATTCCTTCTATGTAAAAGTAAACAATATCGGAAGGCTTAAAACTATTGTGCTTGGACAATATAAGATAAAATTCGGAATGGGATTAATTCAAAATAACTGTTTCGGATATGGAAAACAGATAATGCTATCTTCCATGAACAACTACGATGCAACAATAACAGGTCATTCGTCAAGATCAGACGGAGAGCATTTCTGCGGACTTGCAAACACATTCGATATAGGCAAGAAAGGCTCCATCAACAAATGTACCTTAACCTCATTCTGGTCTTATAGGAAAATAGATGCCACATTAAACAAAGACGGAAGCATTTCCACGATCTCAACAACAGGTTATCATAGAACACCAACCGAGATGGAGAAAAAGAATAATTCCTCATCACTAGCCACAGGTGCCCATATCAACTATAAAAGAAATGGACTTTACCTAGGAGCATCAATGGTATATAATTGGTTTGACAGACCTTTGAACCCAAATCCAAGTAACAATCCAAATTCATACAGAACTTACTATGCAAAGGGCTATGACTTCTGGAATGCAAGTATAAACTACGGATATATTTCCGGGAAATTCACTTTTTCCGGAGAGACAGCAACTGGTTCATGCAATTCTATTGCAACAATAAATAGCCTTGAAGCAAAAGTACACAAGGACATAACGGTTAATGCCGTTCAGCGTTTTTACTCATACAAATATAATGCAATAAATGCAAAAGCATTCAACGATGGAGGATATACACAAAATGAAAGCGGAATATATGCAGGAATGATATGGAATGCGACTAAAAATATAACAGTAAATGCCTATTCCGACCTTTCTTATTTTCCATGGATTAAATATTACACAAATGCTTCTTCATATTCATTCGACAACAATATATCATTAAAATATAGCAAGAACAAATGGAATGTTCAAGCTAAATACAAATTCAAAATCAGACAAAGAAACAACGATGAAAAAACTAAAATCATTAACAGATATAGCAACAAACTCAGATTTACAATTCAAAGGACATCTGACAATATATCAACATCTACAATTATTGACCTATCAAAACTCACTTACACAGGATATAAATCGCAGGGTTATTCCATAACACAAAACTTAAGCATTCAATCAAACAAAAAAAACATTATTTATGCATTTATCTCATATTTTAATACGGACGATACGAACTCAAGTGTATATCTTTCCGAAAGGACAATTCCCGGATCATATTCCCCTTCGAATTTTTACGGAGAGGGCTTAAGATTTTCTGCAATTATCAAACAGCAGCTAACTTCCATTGTTATAGCCAATTTCAAAGTTGGTTTCACGAAATACTTTAACAAAAACTCCATTTCGTCAGGATTAAGAATGATTGAACATTCGTATCAAACAGACATAGATTTGAGCATAAAATGCAAATTTTAACATAAAAAAAGGGCATTTTTGAGGAAAAATATGATAAAAGTCACTTTTTTTGCGCTTTTTTGACGAAAAAATGCAAGAATATTTTGTTGTTTAGCAAAAATATATTACTTTTGCAACAAATATCTAGATGATGGAAACAGCACTCTAGAGCTAATTGCATGATATAAACATTAAAATCATAAACGAAATGAAAAAGTTTTTCTTAATGCTTGCTGTTGCAGCATCAGCTATGTCTGCATCAGCGCAGGAACCAAAGAGCGGCTTTGCTGACGCTAAGTTCTGGGACAACTGGTACCTTGGTGCTAACCTCGGTGTTATGTCCAAGGCTACAGATCAGGCTGTTTTGAAGAATCTGAACCCTGAGTTCGGTATCCGCTTCGGTAAATGGTTCACTCCAAGTGTAGGTCTCTCTGCAGAGGGTAATTTCCTTTTCGGAAACAAAACACGTGGTCAACAGTTTACCGATCCATCACTCTTCCATGCAGCTAAGGTTCATCTGCTCGGTACTATCAACTTCTCAAATGCATTTGGCGGCTACACAGGTTCACCTCGTCCATTTGAAGTTATCGGTCTTGCAGGTATCGGTTTCATCCACAATTTCGGAACAAAGACAGAAAATTGGACATCTATTGACCTTAACATGCTGAGTTCAAAGTTCGGTCTTGACTTCGCTTGGAATTTCGGTAGTGAAAAGGAATGGCAGTTCTATGTTGAGCCTGCTCTTACATACGCACTTGGTGGCGCAGCCCCAAAGCAGAAGATTCAGTACAATTCCAACTTTGCAAATCTTGAGTTGAATGTTGGTATCAACTACTACTTCAAGACAAGCAATGGAACTCACCACTTCCTCAACATCACAGAGTGTGACCAGCGTGAGATTGATGCTCTGAACAACACAATCAACGACCTCCGCAATAAGAATGCTGCAGATCAGGCTAAGATTGCTCAGCTTCAGGCAGAGATTGCACGTCTCACAAAGGCTCTCAGAGACTGCGAGAACAAGCCAGTTCCAGAACCACCATTCGAGGCTCCTACAATCCCATCTGTATTCTACAATGTTAACAAGTCTCTCATCACAAAGCAGCAGGCTGAGAACGTTGCAGTTGCAGCACAGATTCTTAAGAACCACCCAGAGCTCAAGCTCAACATCAAGGGTTATGCTTCACCAGAGGGTAATGCTAAGAAGAATCAGGCACTCTCTGTTCGCCGTGCTAACGCAGTTAAGGATCTCCTCGTTAAGAAGTATGGTATTGACGAGAGCCGTATCACAGCTGAGGGTTGCGGTACTACAAAGGACAAGTATGAGACTTACGAGAACAACCGCGTAGCTATGCTGTTCTTCGAGAAGTAATTAAAACTCAACTAAATAGAAAAAGCTCCATCCTTATATAGGGTGGAGCTTTTTTTTCGTGCTCTTCTGTAATAAAACATACACATTTGTAATAAAAAAAGATATTTATCGTTATATTAAAGTGAAAACAAAAAGAATAGTGATAATTATCCTCATAGCCTTGGCGCTGGTCCCAACAAAAGTCAGAGCCCAATATGACGTATATTTTTCTCACTATTTCGACATGCAGACATCTTTCAATCCTGCTGCATCAGGATTGTTTGACAAGCTGAACATCAACGCATCATATGCGATGAGTATGGTAGGTTTTGAAAACAGCCCGAAAACAGCATACGTGTCAGCAGATATGCCGTTCAACGCTTTTAACACGAGGAATGGCGTAGGTGTCAGTTTCATGAACGACAAGAAAGGTCTGTTTTCAAGACAGCAGATAAACGCTCAATACAGCTACCAGAGGAAGTTCTGGGACGGACGTCTGGCAATAGGAGTTCAGGCAGGACTATTAAGCGAATCTTTTGACGGGTCAAAGGTTGACATAGAGGACACCACAGACCCAGCATTCAGTAAGAGCGACGTAAAAGGCAACTCCATAGATTTTGGTTTCGGGCTTCATTACAGCAACGACCAATGGTATGTGGGAGTATCTGCACAACACCTGACATCCCCCACGGTGGAACTTGGCGAGACGAATGAAATAAACATAGATCCAACGCTATATGCTACTGGCGGATATACCTTCAAAATGAACAATCCGCTTTTCTCTGTAGCAACTTCAGCATTTGTCGCAACAGACCTTGTTGGATACAAAGGAGAACTTTCTGCACGTCTGATTTACATATACGAAGGCAGAACTATGAGTGCAGGATTAGGATATAGTCCCAAGAACTCCACCACAATATATCTTGCAGGAAGTTTCCACGGTATAATGTTAGGCTATAGTTACGACATCTACACAAGCGGTATCAATTTCGAGAACGGTTCCCACGAACTTTTCATCGGATACCAGACTGATATAAACTTCATGCCAAAAGGAAAGAACAGGCATCAAAGTGTAAGACATCTCTAATAAATGAATATGAAGATAAAAAACATTATATTCACTCTTGCGATAACCAATGCGGTTTTCCTTCTTTCATCTTGCTTCGGAGGTAAGATGACATCCTCTATGTCTGGAGGAGAGGTGACAGGTGTTGGCAACGGACGAGGATTTACCGAGCCTACTCCTTACGGAATGACCATGGTAAATCGCGGTTCCTTGAGGATGGGTATCGACAGCAACGATTCTCTATGGGGTAATGTTGCTCCGGTAAAAGATATAAGTGTTGACGGATTCTGGATGGACGAGACTGAGGTCACCAATTCAAAATACCGTCAGTTTGTGATGTGGGTACGCGACAGTATTCTCCGTACTCGTCTTGCAGATCCTGCATATGGTGGTGATGAAACCTACCTTATTACAGAAGACCAGAACCACGACCCTATTCCTCCAAGAATCAATTGGAAGAAGCCGTTGCCTCGCAAGCCAAATGAGGATCAGCAACGCGCATACGAGAGCCTCTACATCACAAATCCTGTAACAGGAGAAAAACTCATAGATGCCTCACAGCTCATATATCGTTATGAGATCTACGACTATACGACAGCTGCCCTTCGTCGCAATCGTATTAAGCCAGAAGAAAGAAACCTCAATACTGATATAACCGTAAATCCTGACGAAATCGTAATGATCACAAAGGATACAGCATATATCAACGATGAAGGAAAGATAATTAGAGAATCCATCAATCGTCCTCTATCCGGACCTTGGGACTTCCTTAACACGTACATCGTCAACATCTATCCTGATACGACATGCTGGGTGAACGATTTTCCGAACTCAGACAACGAGATGTATCTTCGCAATTACTTCAGTAACCCAACATACAACGACTATCCTGTTGTCGGCGTAACATGGGAACAAGCAAATGCTTTCTGCGCTTGGCGTACAGACTTCCTCCTCAAAGGACTTTCCGGACAGGCAAAATACATCCAGCGCTATCGTCTTCCTTCTGAAGCCGAATGGGAATATGCAGCACGTGGAAAGGATGGAACGGAGTTCCCTTGGGAAAATCCTGACGTAAAGAACGGAGATGGCTGTTTCTACGCGAATTTCAAGCCTGACAGAGGAAACTACACCAAGGATGGTAATCTGATCACATCCAAGACTGGTATATACTCTCCTAACAGCCACGGCCTTTATGATATGGCTGGAAATGTTGCAGAATGGACTTCTACCATATATACAGAAGCAGGTGTAGAGGCGATGAACGACCTCAACCCTAAGTTGGAATATAATGCTGCAACCGAAGACCCATACAGGCTAAAGAAAAAAAGTGTCAGAGGCGGCTCATGGAAAGACCCTGAGAGTTTCATCCGCTCAGCATGGCGTTCTTGGGAATATCAGAATCAGCCAAGGGCATATATCGGATTCCGTTGTGTTCGCTCATTAGCAAGTCCTGCAAGTCAGAATGGCAAAGGCAAAAAGAAAAGATAAACAAACTCATTATGACAAAATATAGCAAATATAACATAGTATATAGGCTTCAGAAATGGATGGATAGCGTTTCTGGTCAAACCTTTATGAACTACGCATATTCATGGGGTGCAGCCATCGTTATCCTCGGAACCCTATTCAAGCTCACACACCTTCCAGGCGCAAACGCCATGCTTTTCATAGGTATGGGAACTGAGGTGTTCGTATTCTTCATTTCTGCCTTTGACCGTCCATTTGACAAGACTCAAGAAGGCCGCAACCTTGCAACAGATACAGAACTTGCTGCTGCACTTGCAGCTCAAGAGGCATTAGAAAACGGTATTGAGCCAACCTCTGGAAATGCTGTCCCCGAGAATATTGCGGCTATTGCAGCCACATCAGGTAATACAGGCACATCTCCTGCTTCACAAATATCTGGTGGAACTATCATTATCGGAGGTGGTACAATCGGAGGAGGTACAGTTTCACCATACGCACCTAAGCAAACCTCTGTCGCTCAACAAACATCTGACTCTCAGCCATCTTCTGAGGCAATATCATTTGCTCCAAGCGGTTCAGAAAAACAGCCAGAAACAGAAGCTTCTGCTCCTCAGATTGGAACACCTGCACCTGCTGTTACTCCTGAGACAGCTCAGGCTATGGAACAGGCTACCTCAACATACGTTGACCGCCTCAACGAGCTTAACGAACTCCTTCTCAAGATTGGAGCTGTTAGCGAGCGCCTCTCTATCGACTCTCAGGAAATGGAAAACCTCAACCGTACCCTTACAGGTATTGCACGTGTCTATGAGATGCAGCTCAAGGCTGCTTCTCAGCAGATTACAACCCAAGACGAGATTAATGCGGAGACACGCAAGATGGCAGATGAGATCAAGGAGCTTAATGCTGTATATGCTCGCATGATCGACGCTATGACTGTAAATATCCCAAAGCAGCAATAAAAGAACAAAAATAGTCAAATACAAATTAGACTGTGGCAATAAAGAAGAAACCGGTTTCTCCACGCCAGAAGATGATCAACCTGATGTATGTGGTCCTTATGGCTATGCTGGCGATGAATATCTCCAGCGAGGTGCTTGATGGCTTCAGCATCGTAGATGCAAGTCTGATGCAATCAACGGCAAATACGGAGAAACAGAACACCACAATATACGACGACTTTGAGACACAACTCAAGGCTAACCCTCAGAAAGTACGTGAATGGTTTGATAAGGCAACCCTCGTCAAGCGAATGAGTGATTCCCTATATAACTACGCACAACAGCTGAAGGTTGCAATCGTCAAGGATGCTGACGGCTCAGATGGTGATGTCAACAATATCGAAAGAGTTGACGACCTCGAAGCTGCAAACCACGTAATGCTTGCCCCAGGTACAGGACAGGGTGCAAAGCTTCGCAAGGCAATAGACAACTATCGTGAGCAGATGCTAACTATGATAACCGACGAAGATAAGCGTAAAGTCATAGCAAGCAATCTCACGACAAAGATAACAGGACGCAGAAACCCTCTCTACAAGAACTGGGAGGAGTATATGTTTGAAGGTATGCCTGTTGCAGCAGCCATCACTATGCTATCTAAGCTCCAGAGTGATATCCGATATGCCGAGGGTGAGGTACTTCACAATCTCGTAAGCAATATCGACGTTAAGGATATCCGCGTAAACAAGCTCTCTGCTTTCGTCATCCCTAATGCACAGACAGTCGTAAGAGGCGATAAGTTCTCCGCAAAGATTGTAATGGCGGCTGTAGATACGACCCAGCAGCCTCAGATATTCATAGGCGGTAAAGAGGTAAACCTTACCAATAGCACATACGAGTTTGTTGCAGGCAAGACAGGTGATTTCACCCTTTCCGGTTATATGACCGTACAGAATGGCGGAGGCGAGATTATCCGTCGCGACTTTGAGCAGAAATATACAGTCGTAGATCCATCTGCAACCGTATCTGCCACTATGATGAACGTACTCTATGCAGGTTACTCAAACCCTGTAAGTGTCTCAATACCAGGAGTACCACTTAACAAGGTGAGCGCAACCATGACAGGTGGTTCATTCACTCCAGTAGGTCCGGGTAAGTATATCGCCCGTCCTTCTGCTGTAGGAAAGGACGTAACAATCTCAGTTTCAAGCTTGCAGACAGGGAAGCCAGTTCACATGGGTAACTTCACTTTCCGCGTCCGTAAGCTTCCTGACCCAACGCCATATATCCTCGTAGGCGACAACCGCTTCAAAGGTGGTGGTCTTGCAAAGGCTTCACTCCTTGGCGCAACAGGCATCAAGGCTGCTATTGACGACGGACTTCTCGACATAGAATTCAAGGTGTCAGGTTTTGAGGCTGTCTTCTTCGATAATATGGGTAATGCTGTTCCTATCGTGAGCGAGGGAGCTTCATTCTCAGGCCGACAGATGGACACATTCCGCAAGCTGTCACGCTCAAAGCGCTTCTACATCTCAAAGGTAAAAGCGACAGGTCCTGACGGAATTTTACGCACACTACCAACCTCTATGGAGGTAATAATCAAATAATGTGTATGAAAAAGAATATGACATATAGGAGATTATGGGCAGCAACACTTCTTGTTGTCCTCTCTCTCATTACTTCTACCACCTTTGCCCAACCAGCAGCACGACGCGCTCAGCAGGCTCAGAAAGCACAGGCGAAGAGTAATGCCAACAATATGACAGAACGCGCGAAAATCGCATTTCCTACCCAGCAGAAGATGCCAGAGGATGTGGTTTGGCGTCGCGACCTATATCGTCTGCTCGACCTTACAAAAGACGAGAATGGAGGACTGTACTATCCTGTTGAGCCTGTAGGTTCGCAGATGAATCTCTTCACATACCTCTTCAAGCTCATGCTTTCCGGCCAGATAACTGCATATAAGTATAACCTGAACGGAAATGAGTCTTTCACTCCTGATGCAAAAATTAAGCCTTTGGAGTTCCTCGACAACTACAGCATCTATTACGAGAAGAAAGACGGCAGACTCAAAATCGACAATTCCGACATCCCAAGTGCTGAGGTGAAGTCTTACTACATCAAGGAGTCATCCTACTACGACCAATATACGGCGACCTACCATACAAAGGTAGTAGCCCTCTGCCCAATCATGACTCGCGAGGATGATTTCGGAGGTCAGGCAAACACCTACCCTCTCTTCTGGGTAAAGTATGATGACATCGCCCCATTCCTCTCAAAGCAGATGATTATGACGAGCAATATCAATAATGCTGCTATGATGAGTATTGACGACTTCTTTGTAAAGACCAAATACAAGGGAGAAATCTACAAGACAAACAACATGCTGGGCCAGACTCTCGATCAAATCGTTGCTTCTGCAGACTCCACAAATCAGGAAGCAGCAAAAAAGAAAGAGCAGCAAAAAATAGAATCCCAGATGAAGACATTTGAGAAGAGCATCTGGGGTAATCAGGCTCGAAAGGACTCACTCGACAGCATAGCAAAAGTCGATAAAAACGGAAAGAAGAAGGCTAAAAAGACAACTCGCCGCTCATCTACCTCATCTTCAGAGGTTAAGAGTACAAAGACGAAATCAAAGTCTTCTGCCGTTTCTGCAGGTTCTGCACGAGTAAGCGTTCGTCGTCAACGTCACTAAATATCCTTAACGCAAAGTCGCAGAGTCGCAAGGTTTTATCCTCTCTGCGTCTTTGCGACTTTGCGTTTTTATTAATAAGATTACCAACAATTACAATTATGAAAAGAACATTACTTGCAATATTAGCCACGATTCTGCTCGCGCTTCCTTCAAGTGCGCAGATAAAATTCGGTATTCAGGGTGGCTTGAACATTAACAAATTCAGCATGGATACCAAGGTCATAGAGTCTGGAAATCAGGCTGGTTTCTATATCGGGCCAACATTCCTTATAGGCTTACCAATCTTCGATGCTGAGGTAGCCGGCATCTACGATGTACGTAGGGGTGAGGTTGATGGTGAGAGCATAACCGAACAGAACGCCAACGTTCAAATAAATATCCGCAAGGGATTTGACATCAACGACAACAGTCAGATTTTCGTATTTGCCGGTCCACAATACTCTTTCAATATTGATGCTGATGGTATCGACGAGGTATCTGATTGCGTAAAAGACTGGCGTTGGAAGAATAGCGACTTCAGCATTAACTTTGGTGGAGGTGTCAAAATCAACCATGTCGAGATAAGGGTAAACTATAACTCTGCTCTCGGAAAGACTGCCGAGGCAGAATTCAATCCAACGATTGACTCCGAAGGTGTTCACATTCTTGAGCCAAAGTCAAACGCTTGGCAGATTGGTTTGACTTACTATTTCTAAAATACAACAAACATACAAATAAACAGCCCCTAACCCCAACCCTTCCCCCGCTCGGGGGAAGGGAGTAATTACCTTTTGTCGCTATGGACTTTGAGGATTAATTCTATATTACTCCCTTCCCCCGAGCGGGGGAAGGGCCGGGGTTAGGGGCTTTTTGCTATGAAATACGTAAACGTAATCCTCCCCCTCGGAATAGATGGCCTATATACTTACTCCGTACCTGAAAGTATGGAGAAAGATGTCGTGCCATTCATCCGCGTGAAGGTGCCGTTGGGTATTTCAAAGACATATACAGGACTTGTCGTAAACGCCCCGACCGAGGAGATCTCAATAAAAGAGGGAGTACAGATACGCGAGATTATCGCTATTATTGATACAACTCCAATACTTCTCCCTCAGCAATACAAGCTCTGGACATGGATTTCCGAATACTATATGTCGCCCCTTGGTGATGTGTTTCGTGCTGCCCTGCCATCTGGCATGAAGGCAGAAGGCACTTACCGCCCAAAGACCGAGACATACATAGGCCTAACCGAGCAATATCAGAATGAGGATTCCCTTCATATAGCTCTCAATATGCTTGTTAGGGCTACCCGTCAGCTTGAGGCATTCAACTCATACCTATCCCTATCCCATTGGGACTCTATAGAGGGCGACAGCACTCGCGAGGAGGTAATAGAGGTCACACGCGAAGAGCTGATGAACGAGTCCCACGCAAATGCCGCTACCATTAAGAACCTATGCGATAGAGGTCTGCTGTATATCTACGACAAGGAGGTTAGCCGACTGATGCGCGACACGTCACTCTCCCCTACCCCTAAAGCCTCAACACTAAACGAAGCCCAGCAACAGGCATACGACAGCATCTACAAGGAGTGGGAAGAGCATAACGTGTGCCTTCTTCATGGAGTAACCTCAAGCGGAAAGACAGAGATCTACATCAAGATGATCCAACGTGCCATAGACGAAGGCAAGCAGGTGTTGTATCTCCTTCCTGAGATAGCTCTTACCGTACAGATTACCGAGCGTCTTCATCGTGTCTTTGGCAACAGACTCGGCATATACCATTCAAAATATTCTGATGCCGAGCGTGTGGAAATATGGCAAAAGCAGCTCTCCGACCAGCCATACGACGTTATCCTCGGAGCACGTTCTGCCGTCTTCCTTCCTTTCAAGAACTTAGGAATGGTGATTATTGACGAGGAGCACGAAAGCTCGTTCAAGCAGCAAGACCCAGCCCCTCGCTATCATGGTCGCTCAGCAGCCATCGTACTTGCTCAGATGTATGGTGCAAAGACTCTCCTCGGAACAGCCACGCCAAGTGCTGAGACCTATTATAACGCAAATCAGAAGAAGTACGGCTACGTAACCCTCACAAAGAGGTATCAGGACATCAAACTACCACAGATTAAGGTGGTAAACGTAAAGGACCTCCGTCATCGCAAGATAATGAGAGGTGTATTGTCACCAGACCTTAGAATGGCGATTGGCGAGGCTTTGCATAATGGCGAACAGGTCATTCTTTTCCAGAACAGAAGAGGCTTTTCTCCCGTAATAGAATGCCACCAATGCGGCTGGGTACCTCGTTGCACAAACTGCGACGTGTCCCTAACCTACCATAAGAACCTCAACTCGCTCACCTGCCACTATTGTGGCTATACCTATCGTATGCCTACCGAGTGCCCGGATTGCCACAATCCGGAACTCAAGGACAGAGGATATGGTACGGAGAAAATTGAGGATATAATACGTGAGGAGTTTCCAGAGGCACGTATCGGTCGAATGGACCTCGACACCACAAGAACCCGAAACGCCTACGAGCGTATCATAAGCGATTTCTCTTCCCAGAAGACAAACCTGCTTATCGGTACTCAGATGGTTACTAAGGGACTTGACTTCGACCACGTTAGCGTTGTCGGCATTCTCTCGGCTGACTCCATGCTCAACTATCCCGACTTCCGCGCTTGGGAAACCGCCTATATGATGATAACCCAGGTGGCTGGTCGTGCAGGAAGAAAGGGCAAGCAAGGCAAGGTTATTCTCCAGACAAACAATCCCGAACTACCTATCATCAAGCAGATTGTGGGGAACGATTTTGCCGGTTACTTCCGCGACCTGGTACAGGAACGTCGTGCCTTCTTCTATCCTCCTTTCACACGCCTCATCTACATCTACCTAAAGCATCGTGACAACCAGATTGTAAACAACGCAGGCATAGAACTTGCCAACCGTCTTCGTCAGGCTCCAGCCTTGAAGGGCAAGAAAGGCACTATGATATTAGGTCCCGACAAACCAGCCGTTGCGCGTATCAAGACTCTCTGCATCCGCAAGATAGTATTGAAACTCGACCTATCCCTTCCTCTCAAAACCGTTAGGGAGAATATTAAATTCTGCGTACAACAGATGATGACAGATGCCAACTACAAATCCCTGCTCGTGCATTATGATGTAGATCCGGGATAAACAATATGAAATCGTGTTGGTAACAAGTAACAGGTAACAATAAGAAAAATAGTGTAAACAGATAGCCTATTTTATATATATATATAATAAGGTATATAAACTCCTTAGAAATATTCTGTAAAATTTTTGGCCATGCACTAAAATCCTTATTGTTACCTGTTACTTGTTACTGGCCGGGATTTTGCTCGTCTGTTGAGCAAGATCACATTATAGTCTAAAGACATTTAAACTAAAGATAATGAGGCTGTTATAGATATTTAAAAGACAGAGTGTAGGCGACTGATAGTCTCAATAACATAACAATAAGCATTAATTCGTGGCTGATTCAACTTGTTCGGTATGCTTGAAAAACGCGAAAAAAAGCTCTGGTAACAATAATTCCGTTATTTTCAATGTCAATCACAATATTCACATTATCCTTCAAAAAGGGTGTGAAAACCATTCCAAAACAACATCCCCCAAATTAATACAGGCTTCACTGAGATTTGGCGAGAACTTCTCTCTCCGATGTGGTTCCGTTGTAAATCCGTTGTAAGTCCGTTGTAAATCCCATCTGCCTCCGTTTCCTACGAACGGTTTAGAAGCGGATTAGAAGCGGACTTGGAACGAAGGCATAGCTAAGACACAACTGTGCAATTCTACCCCTACAGTAACAAGTAACAGGTAACAATAAGGATTTTAGTGTCGATTCTACTGATTCCTGCTCTGATGACGATAGTCGAGAGGCGAGATGCCTGTTTCTGCCTTGAATACGCGGGAGAAATGCCCGGAAGTGTTGAAACCACATTCTACCTCTATCTCGCCAATAGTATGGTCCGTAGTCTCAAGCAGACGTTTCGCCATAAGCATCCTTCGGTTACGGATGTATGTAGTAGCCGTCAGTCCGCTCATGTTCTTCAATCGCCTGTTGAGGGTGGAAACAGAGGTACACAGTCTTTCTGCAAGGAATGACGTAGAGACATCGCCAGAAACAAGATTCGCATCAATCAGCTTGTTAATATCGTTGAAGAACTCGACATCCACTTCCGGAAGCTGCTTGCTGGTCTCATCGTCCGACTTACTATTGGTGAACATCCTAATCAGGCGCCTGCGCTGTTCAAGCAGTTTGTTCACGATAAGCAACAGTTCCTCGTTAATAAACGGCTTTGCAAGATATACCTCCGCTCCTGCACTAATGCCATCCAGACGCTCATGATCCTCTACACGGGCAGAGACAACAACGATAGGCAGACAGCACATCGTTTCGTCCGCACGCACGCTTCGCATCAGTTCCAGACCATCCATTCTCGGCATGGCAATATCCGTGATAAGCATATCAGGCAGTTCCTCGCGAAGCATCTCCAATGCCTCCTGCCCGTCAACCGCACGACTGACACTATATCCCTCGTCACGCAGCATATTGCAGATAAGCATAGCCACATCGTCGTTGTCTTCGGCGATGAGGATAGAGGCGAACTCGGCCTCTCCCCCCGCCCTCCCCCGTAGGGAGGGAGCCGGAGTGCTATGGGCGGATTCATTTGAGGGAGTATCCATGATGGCGTTAGCGGCCCCCTCCCTACGGGGGAGGGCGGGGGGAGAGGCCGTAGTTGCCGTATCACTCAACTCCACCATCTCTCCTTCCTTTGAAGCTGCGATAAGCTTCTTTATCAATTCAAGGAGATTATCACTCTGCCTATGGGCAGCCTCAAGACTCTCGTGCCCTACAACATCATTTTCGGGGATATGCTGTTTCAATTGCTCCACCATACCGAGGACAACGGTCATAGGCGTACGCAACTGATGTGTAACGTTTCTATAGAACAGCTCTCTCTCCTCCATAGCCTTTCTCTTATAGCGAGAAGAACGGCGGCGTACAAAGAATACAGCTCCCAAAGCGATGATGATGATAACAAGCACCAACGCAACGATGACAGAAGCTGTCATCATACGCTGATTGGCAAGTTTCAGTTCATCAGCCTCAATCCTCAGACGGCTGTTACCCAGTCGTGCCTCCATCTCATTCAAGTCATCGGTCTGCATCGCCGACCTCACAGAGTCGTTCAGCTCACCAATCCTCGACTTTGTCTCAAAGGCCTTCTTATAGTCACCCTTGCGGAGATAGACAGTAAACAGCTCGCTAAGCCTCTCATCCTCATAGTCAATCTTCGAAGCTATAGCCTCAGCCTTATCCCATTCCTTCTGGCATACGGCAAGACGAGCCTGAAGCCCCTCCTGCATGTGTATCGGCAAAACATCATCCACATTCTCGGCCCAGATAGAGGAAGCCTGATATTCCTTGACAAATTCAGCCTCCCTACCCGATTCAAACAGGGATGTGAGATAAGTATATTCACCAAAAACCTTATAAATCTTATTCTTGGCGAAAGCACGACAACGACGCGCCATAGCAAGCGCATCATCATATTTCTTTATTGCCTGATAGCACACGGAAAGCTCTCTCGACACAAGCGACACATGCATACTATCATTCTTAGCATAGTCCTCAGCCTTCTTCAGATAAGGAATAGCCATGGAATAATCTCCACGATGCTGATAGATACAGCCCATCAGATAGTTACACAGATACAATCCCTCAGAATACTCAGATGTCTCCGCCTTTCTCATCAGATCCCTTACTATCTCCTGAGCCGAGATATACCTTTTCAAGTCAATAAGATACTCAACCTTGGCATACGTACCATCATACAGCTCCTGCTGATACTCAGGACTCGACGAGGCAATCTTCAGATACTCATCCATAGCCTTAAAGAACTCCTTTTCCTTCGAAGGGTCTGCCACATACACATAATACTTCAGCTCCAACGCCCTGAGCTTGCACCAGTCGGAATTAAGTCTGTCAGCCTCCCTGTAGATAGAATCGGCAATAGGGATGTTAGCCGTATCATAAGTATGCTCGTAGAGCAGCTTCATGCGTGTTTCATAGACATAGTTCTTGAAGTCTTTCAGTTCCACACTATCCACATCCGACAACGTGGCCTTGTCACCACCCTTGCCACATGCGAACAGCATACAGACAAACACAGCAATAATAAATATTAATTTGCAAGATTTATGAGACATCAGTAGAACAGCGATTAAGGTGTTTAATTCGGTTGCGAAGATACAAAATTTTTTCCACTATTCCAAACAAATTGTGAAAATATTTTAACATAATAAGTAAAAACGTCAATTCCATGAATGATAATGAAAAACTACATATTGCTTTTAACTGACACTTGCTTTAGTTTGTTGAGCTTTAGCGAAAAATAATTACCAATCTTTATCCAATAAAAAATATCAAGAATTAGAGAATTAGAGATTTTTTCTTTGAATTTAAAAGAATTTGAGAAGGGGCGCTTACGCTCCTACAATCATGCCCATTCTCAATGCTACGCAAGTAGCAAGAATTCTCTCTTTCGCATTAATTCATTTTCTCTAATTCTCAAATTCTTGATAAAAATAAAAGATTGAAAAGATTGGTAAGATTGGGAACTTGCTTTAGCTTGATGAGTTTCTGCGAATAATTATTGTCAGTTCAAGCACCAAAGGTGCGCATTCATATTTAATTGATCGAACCCACATAAAAAATTTATGAGGTAGCTGCCTCTTGCAAGCAGCCCCTCATAAACGAAATTGGGTAATTATATATGTATTTAAGTAAAGTGAATTTTAATCTAGGTTATAACCCCTTCCCTGCCCCACGAGCATCCATTTCACATATTATCCCGAAAGGGACAAGGATGAGGCCACACACATTTGCGATTATTCTAACGATATAAAAGTACTAACTTTTCACTTATCCCTTCGCAGGGAACTGATGTCTCTATTAACTAAGAGTGAAGAGTGAAGAGATAAGAGTGAAGAATTTGAGTTTCACTTTTCACTTGAGAGATATGGCTTTAGTGACGCTAACACCCATCACCCAACACCTATCACCAGTTCTGAATGCAAAGACACAATAATTGTTCGGTTTTTCTGTTTTTCTTTCTATTTTTCTTAATTTATAACTTTTTTTAAACCTTAAAGACCATATTATGGAAGTTTTTATCTACAAACAATAGAAGAACAGAGGTTTATCATAGTCAAATACACAAAAAACTTCCCGAAAACAGCAAGGGAAAACTCCTTGCCATCTTCGGGAAGAATCTGCTTTAGTTTAATGAGCTACTGGGAATAGATCAACTTATTGCTCTAATTCTTTCGCAACCTTTTCTACCAGCTCCTGCATCTTGTTAGTTATATCCTTCGCGGACTTATGAAGACTGGAAAGGCGTTTCTTCACATCTGAATAATCAGGTGCATCTTCCGGAACGCTTCTGAGCTCTCGAATCTGCTCATTAATCGACTTCAGCATTAAACTGTAATTCTTCAGGGTCTCATCCGTTTTTTCCATTCTCTGCTTGTCCCCTGAGTTTTCGTCATCGGTGTAGTCGGTTTCAATTCTATCTATATCATAACTGTCTTTGTGGAAATTCACATATAAAGTCGTGCCAGGAGTAGCTCTTATCGTCTGCCAATCTGAGCTCTTTCCGTTTGTGAATTCATAGCAGATTTGAATATCCATAGGCTTGCCGAGCTGTTTGCTAAACACAAAGCGATCAAATAGCACAGACTCACGGCGACTACCATAATTCACACCACCTTTGGCATCTGCACCTCTCAACGTTACCATTTTTACTTTGTAGACAAACTCAGGATCAAGTTTTCCCACCAAAATAAACTTCTTATATTTTGGAGTCTCTAACACCTCATCTTCCTTATAGTCAGGTCTTGGAGAATAGATATGGAAAAGAGTACCCTCGTACATTTCCTTCTTACCCTCTTTTTTCTTGACATAAGAGATGGTGTACATATCCCTATAACGCGGGTTGTCATAATTCTTTGCACAAAGCATATAGAATTCCTCATTCTTGCTCTTACGGGTTATTTCCCTTCTGCTGCTTTTACTGTCCAGACTTACGGAATACAGCATGCCTGATCCTGGAACTTCGTGAACATACTGATAGCTATTCTTCTCGTCTGTGACAAAAGCATCCATAACCGCCAGAAGCACGCTATCCTTTGCATCACAGCAGAAAGGAATGTTCGTAACCTCTGAATAACTACCTGTTCGTGGCCACCCATATGACATTTTATTCATCCACCTATTATTACCAACGTGAGCATCAATAAAGGCGCGGAAAGCAGCCTGTAAGGCTTCCGGCTGAGGGGCTGGTGGCAACTCAGCAGCATATATGTTAAGACTGCATATAAATATCAGCAGCGAAATATATTTTCTCATAGTTGTATTTTTTTAGGGCTAAAGTCAAAAGTCAAGTGACTAAGGGCTTTGCCTTTTTATTTAATTTTCTTCGATTAGCGTTTCATGAATAAGCTCAGCCTTGGCAATTTCAACCTGCTCACGAATCCTGCTGATGAAAGCCTGTTTCTCAAGTCTTGCAATCTGGGCAAGATCCTCAGGCGTATCAATCAGGTTCTCAGGTCGGGTGATGGGAACGTCATACTCTGAAAGCATTATCTCCTCATCATATTGCTCTTGAACCTGTGGCTTTATTCGCCTTGGTTGCGGCTCTTGTACTTGAGGCTCTTCAGTCTCTACATTCTTGACAGAAGACTTCACTTGCTGTTTCTTATCAACAACCGCCACAGAAGGTTCTGGCGTGGTTTCTACAGACCTTACACTTTCTGTCTTAGGACTAACGTTTTCAACCTTACTCATTATCTTCTCTTCCGACTGCTCAGGAGGCATAAGGAACAATCCTATGATGCCAGCCACACAGGCAGCGGCGAGCCATGGCAACAGACGCACCTTGCGAGGACGGACTTCAGCCTTTGCCTTGGCTATGACCTCGTCCTTCAGCTTATCAGAAGCGTGAAACTCACATTGTGGCTTCAGCAACTGCTCAAGATCTTCCATGTCGTTAAACTCTTTCATATTATTACTCCTTTTGCTTTTCTAATTTTGCCTTGAGAGCCGTTATTGCGTATCGATAACGCGATTTAACCGTTGCCTCAGGTATTTCCTGTAACTCACCAATCTGCTTGAACGTCAGACCATCGTAGCATTTCAGCCGTAAGGTCTCTGCCTGTTCCGGAGGAAGGTCGTCAAGCATCTTGTTTATCCTCATGAACTCCTCGTGAATCTGCCTGTCACTCTCATCTACCGAGACTTGCAAGGCATCATCAATCGGAATCGTCGTTTGTCGTTTTCGTCGGAAATGGTCTTGACACGCATTACTTATGCTTCTTATCAGATACCGCTCAACATCATCTACACCACCCGACTTCTGCATCGCCTTGAACAGTTTCAGCAGCACCTCCTGTACCAAGTCCTCGGCATCTTCACGCCGACCGATGCGCATATAAGCGAAACGGAACAGCCAGTCTTGTCGCTCCGCAACAATCCTTTCAAGTTCTAATATGTTCTGTTCCGTCTTCAAAAAATCAATATATTAATTGAGCCTCCTTTGGAGAGGTCTTTTTTCCTTCCTATGGGGAGGAAACCTGTCAAGATATAGGGGCGTATAGCAAAGTGAATAAAAGTACGTTGATTAAACTTATAATGTAAAAAGCCCTGCACTCAAATGGTTCCCTCCCCATGGGGAGTGTTCTCTATTTCAGAAATGCGAAATGCTTCTCCGCCTTGTCCATCAAATCATCAGAATTACCGAAACCTATTATCTCATCATCTGGTGAGATAAACACGTAGCGGAACAAGGTGGAGTATTCCATCATTACAGCAATACTGTTTTTATAGTCGTTCCATTCATTCCACTTATCACGTGGGAGCTTACCACTCTTCCAAGCATCCTTGGAATCGCAGTTCACAGTCACAATATCAAGATTGTTAGAATATTTATCATATAGCTCGTTGAGCAAGCCCTCCGGACGTGATTTCATCAAGTCCTTGTCTTCCTTACAGCAGAACTCAAGCAGCAGATACTTACCATTATGGCTAAACTCGTTTAGGTGATGCTCCTTACCTTTACGATCATAAAGCGTAAAATCTATCATGAAATCACCGACATCCAGCACTTTGTCTGTATACAGGTTCTGGAATTCACCCAGCTTACCAAAAGGAACCTTAACACACAATTCACTAATCATATTCCGATATTCCCTCTCCCCAGAGCATCGCTTTCTATATTCAATCACACGATTATTCTTTGTTGGACGATTCCAGGCATTTATTGCCATACTCGGACGCATGGATGTAGCCAAACCGACAAGGTTCCTCAATTCATCCATATAAAACCTATTGTAAGACCTTTTCTTCATAAACTCGCACATAGATTTTATATAGAAATGCTCACTTGCATATATATCTGGATTATGTGCTTCGTTAAGCTTTTCCTTCTTTTCGTATTCTTCCCTAATAAACTTCCTACGGTCTCGGTATGCATTCTCCTCTACAACCACCGGATTATCATTCTCCACCCTCCAATGGCTACAGTCGGCATTATCGCCCGTAATCGTTGTTGTTCCCGATGCAGTACGCAACACAAGCTCTTCCTTGGCATCTCCCAAGGTTATAATATATTTTGTATAATCATTAATCTTCTTCTTGAAACTGAACTTCCCCTTTGTGACTTTCGCAACAGCCTCTCCTATATAGTCACCATTCTCAGGCATCCAGAAATTCACGACGGTACCGTCAGGCACGCCCCTTACATCGCCTTTGAAAACAGCGACACCAGTATTCTCGCTGTCTGGAGCAGTTAGACTCTGAGCTTCGGAGCTCATTGCGCAAAGCATTATTAATATGGATGATACTATTTTTATCATAAGATCTTTTTTGTAATTAATTACACGTTTCTATAAGTAAAGACGAAAAATCTCGAAAAAAGATTTAAAGTTTTCGATTTTTTTTCATTTTTTTCTGATGCAGGCAAAAATCAAGGGGGGAACCCTCCTCTATTGCCCGCCAGTTTCATACATATAGTCGCACTCGGAATTTCATTTTTTGATTGTTAATAATTTAAAGTTAATTAAATCATAAGCTTGAATCCATTCAAGTCCCCCTATGCAGGGGGATTAGGGGGTCCATAGGGAGCGGATTTGCAACGGACTTGAAGCGAAGGAGAAGCGGACCTGAGAAGACCCTCTAAATCTCCCTGTGTAGGGAGACTTTTTTCGCCCCCCGGAGTGACCACCAACACCCATCACCTAACACCCAACACCAGATTGACAAGTGCAAAGTTACGTAGATATCTTGTCACGACCAAATATTTTTCGAGAATTCGTATATAAAAAATTCCCAAAAATCCCGTAACTAATTGTATATCTAACGCTTACCTGACTTTTATATACAACCTTTAGCTGACTATAACGAAGTTTCAATGTCTACACAATCTACATAATCTACATATTTTTTAGTAACACCCCCTTTCCCCTAGCATTATAGTCTATAATAATTAATTATTAATTAATTATTATAGAAGTTGGAAGCTGAAAAAAGGGTATTGTTTATAAATATGTAGATTATGTAGTAAATGTTACATTTAGGTTTTTAATGAAAACTTGGCTATACGCAATTAAAATGCACTTCTGTTTTCTATCTGTTCACGATACTTGTTTTCATCAAACGTGAAAAGAGTTCCGGGGCGACCATTATTACGGACTTGCTGATTTGTAGGTATAATATAGCCAAGTGCCATCATCTTCTTGTGGAAATTACGGCGGTCGAATGTCTGCCCAAGTACGACTTCATAGATTGTCTGCAACTGGGTCATGGTAAATGTCTTGTTCAGAAGACGGAAAGCCAAAGGCTCGTATGTGATTTTCCAACGTAGCTTCTCTAATGCCACACGAATAATCTCCTTATGATCAAAAGCGAGTTCTGGCAGTTCAGACACAGGAAACCATTGTGCCTTTGCTGCATCATCACCAGCTATAACCTCGTATTTCTCCTGACGAACAAATGCCAGAAAAGCGATAGTCATCACTCTTTCACGAGGATCACGATTAACTCCCGTGAATGCCTGAAGCTGCTCTATGTAGATGTCCTTTACTCCCGTTTCTTCCTGAAGCTCGCGCAAAGCACCTTGTTCGGCTGTTTCATCCATATTCATGAAACCACCAGGCAAAGCCCATGCTCCCTTAAAAGGATCTATTCCCCTTTCAATCAAAAGGAGGTTGAGGGCATTTCCGTCAAAACCAAATACTACACAGTCGGTAGTAACCGCAGGATGTGGATATTTGTATGTGTACATTACAAATTACGTGATTGGCTTTAGTTTCCTAATCACGCTGCAAAATTACTACTTTTTTCCCGAAAAACAACACAAATGCGTAGTTTTTACGCAATCAAATGTTAAAAAAATAGCAAGTTTGTGTATTTTTCACGCAATTTATTTGGCGGATTCATGAGAAATTATTACTTTTGCGTCAGAATTACACAAACGAAGTTTTTAACCTCTTAAGCAAAAGGAAAGGAATAAGGAAATGAAGAAGACTACAGTACACAATCTCATCATCGTTGATGCATCAGGCTCTATGGGCAGCATCTATGATCAGGCACTCGCAGGAATCAACGAGACCATCAAGACTATTAAGAATGTTCGCAACAGCAACTCTGATGTGAACCAGTATCTTACCCTCCTATCCTTTGCAAATGGAGGTGAGGAGTTACAATATGTTTACAAGCACGAAAACATAGAGAACGTGTCTCTCGTTACAAAGCGAGACTATCAGCTAAGAGGCTTAACAGCTCTTTATGATGCTATTGGCGAGTCTGTTTCTAAGTTACGAAAGCACGTCGGAGGGGAGGACAAGGCTCTTGTGACTATCATCACAGACGGCTACGAGAATGACTCTTGCAAATGGAGCGGAGCACAGGTAAAGCAACTAATTGACGAGCTTCGCAATAATGGTTGGGTATTCACATTTATCGGAGCAAATCAGGATGTAGAGGAAGAGGCAAGAAAGATGGGCGTTGTCAACAGCATGAAGTTTGAGGCCACAATTGAGGGGACTATCCAGATGTTCGAGCGTGAAGGGCATTATCGCCAGCGTTGGAATGAGCGAGTAAGTCGTGGTGAAAAGAATCTCGAAGAGGGCTATTTCATGGATGAGGAAGGAGAAATGCCGTCAGAACGTATCACTCCTGACCGTATAGACTACTTAGCACCAAACGAGATCTTCGTTTTCGGTAGCAACAAGGAAGGTCATCATAATGGCGGAGCTGCAAGGGCTGCCCTCATGCGATTTGGCGCTAATTATGGACAAGGCATGGGCATTCAGGGACAAAGCTACGCGATTCCTACTACTGGTTCTATTCATCTTATGAAAAGAGCTATATACGAGTTCTTAGAATATGCACGACAGCATCCCGATAAGCGTTTCCTTGTTACGGCTATCGGTTGTGGAAATGCGGGGTATGAACCAGGATATGTTGCGTGTCTTTTCCACGATGCAGTAGATGTTCAGAACATCTGTCTGCCAAGGATTTTCTGGAAATATATTGCGTAATCGTAAGGCAATATCGCAATCTCAAACACGTTTAATAATAAAAAACATCAGGACTATGAAGAATCTACTTTTAGCAGCAGCAATAGGCGATATTAGTGGCGTTCCCTACGAGTTCAAGGGACGTACCAAGGACTATGACGCTATAGACCTCCTTAATCCTAAAAATAAATATTCCGACGATACAATCTGTACTTTCGCCTGTGCAGAAGCTCTTATCGAGGGCAAGGATATGGCGGAATGCCTTCATCGTCGTGGTCGTGAGGACTTTTATCGAGGATTCGGAGGACGGTTTGCAAAATGGCTTATGAGTCCGGAGATTAAGCCTTCGTATGGAAGTTTCGGTAATGGTAGTGGAATGAGGGCATCTTCAGCAGGATTTCTTGCAAAGACAAAGGAAGAGTGTATAGAACTTGCAACTCAAACGGCACTTCCTACGCATGACCATCCTGAGGGTATCAAGGGAGCTGTAGCAACGGCACTTGCAATCTTCTATGCCCACCAAGGCAAGGACAAGGACTTCATCCGCAAGAATGTTCTTGACAAATACTATCCAGATTGGAGCAATAAGACCTACGCTGAGATCAAGCCTGATTTCCACTTCAACGAAACCTGTCAACTCACAATACCACCAGCAATTATCTGCTTCTTGGAGAGTAAGGATTTCGTGGATTGTCTGAAACTTGCAATCTCCCTTGGCGGTGATGCCGATACTTTGGCTGCAATAGCAGGACCCATGGCTTACGCATATTACAAGTTTATGCCAGAGGAGCTTATCGCAAATGCCAAAGCCAAGCTCCCCAAGTGGATGCTTGAGCTGAATGACAGGTTTGATAAGGCTTGCCAGTAAAGAAACAACTACAAACGCAAAGGCACAGAGATGCAGAGGTATTAATACTTCGCAACTTTGTGTCTTTGCGTTTTATCCCTAAATGTCGTTTGTATACACAATCTACATAATCTACATATTTTTTAGTAACACCCCCGATCTGAATTGTTCGCAAGGCTCACCAAGCTACGCAAGTTCTTCGCTAAAGTTCATCAAGCTAAAGCAAGTGAGAATACCTGCAAAGGGTTGCGAGGATATTTCTTTATCTTTTTTGTGAAAAATGTTTGGAGATTATTAAAATAAATCTTATCTTTGCAGCGAAGTAAAAAAGATTTACTTTTTGTTTCATAGGCCTGTTTATGCAGGTCGGTTTAGTTATGTAATCCTCGTGTAACCTGTGAAGGACTGCGAGGCGAGAAAAAAAAACACTTACTTTTAATATCCTCCGCACCCTGTGAAGGCTGCGGGGGATATATATGCTTGGGGGATTTATAGGTGCTATTATAGCATGAGTCTATTTCGGTTCAATAGTTCAATAGTTCAACATTTTAAACACATACCCTATAATGCTCTATCCGACAAAAATTGCAAAGTGATTATTGCAAAGTGAAAGTTTTTTTACCGTTTTGAGGATTTTTTCAAATGAAAACTTGGTTATACGCGATTAAAATGCTAACTTTGCATTCGCAAAATCGAAGAACGTGCGCCAGCCTTGGGGCTGACACGCACTTTTTGCTTCATGCGAGGATGCTCTGCACGTTGCATTCGCAAAAACAAAAGGATAATATAAAAATTAGTTTTTCAAAATAATATTTTAAAAGTAACTATGGTAAATTACAAAGACCTCGGCCTCGTAAACACTCGTGAGATGTTTAAGCGCGCCGTTGCTGGTGGTTACGCAATCCCAGCTTTCAACTTCAACACAATGGAGCAGATGCAGGCTATCGTTATGGCTGCAGTAGAGACAAAGTCACCTGTTATCATGCAGGTTTCTAAGGGTGCTCGTAACTATGCTAACGGTACTATCCTCCGTAACCTTGCTAAGGGTGCTGTAGAGTACGCTAAGGAGCTTGGTTGTGAGAATCCTGAGATCGTTCTTCACCTTGACCACGGTGATAGCTTCGAGCTCTGTAAGGATTGTATCGACAACGGTTTCTCTTCTGTTATGATCGACGGTTCTCACCTCCCATACGAGGAGAACATCGCTCTCGCTAAGAAGGTTGTTGATTACGCTCATCAGTTCGACGTAACTGTAGAGGCTGAGCTCGGTGTGCTCGCTGGTGTAGAGGATGAGGTTAGTGCTGCTGAATCAACATACACAAAGCCAGAGGAGGTTATCGACTTCTCTACACGTACTGGCTGTGATTCTCTCGCTATTTCTATCGGTACTTCACATGGTGCTCACAAGTTCACTCCTGCACAGTGCACACTCGTAAACGGTGTTCTTGTTCCACCTCCATTGGCATTCGACGTTCTCGCTGAGATCGAGAAGAAGCTTCCTGGATTCCCAATCGTTCTCCACGGTTCTTCTTCAGTTCCTATGGACGAGGTTAACACAATCAACCAGTACGGTGGTAAGCTCGAGGCTGCTATCGGTATTCCTGAGGAGCAGCTCCGCAAGGCTTCTAAGTCTGCTGTATGTAAGATCAACATCGACTCTGACTCACGTCTCGCTATGACTGCTGCTATCCGCAAGCATCTTGCTGAGCATCCTGGAGACTTCGATCCACGTCAGTATCTGAAGCCAGCTCGTGAGAACATGAAGAAGATGTACATCCACAAGATTGTAAACGTACTCGGCTCTGACGGCAAGCTCGCTAAGTAAGACAGAGTATTTTCAAATACACACAAAACAATTTAGGAGATAAACGCCATTCGGGGTTTATCTCCTATTTATTTTGTATTTATTTCAAATCGGGAAAAGCAAGAATGTTAAGATTGCAGAATGTCATCCTTGTATTTCTCAAACAATTCCCTTGTGTACTCTTTCTTCAGATCTGATTCTCTGACAATTTTCCATAATGCAGCAGCAGCTTTCAAACGCTCTTTAAACACTATGGTCACCTCATCCTCACAGAAATCCTTAACAAACTTATTCCATTGAAGTGCAGATTTATCATATTTTGCATAAATCTTTTCCCCATAGTAAACATCCAACAAATCTCCCAGCGTAAAGGATTCATCATTGTTTTCCTTTACCGCTTTTGCCGTAGCAACCATGTCAACATTAAATTTGAATGGTTTTACACCTGTCTGTTCTGCAAAGAAATCCCGGAATCTATTACCAAATGTAAATCCACATGCAATAAGTCCTGTATTATGATTGAGTTCGGTAATAATATTGTTCTTTTTACATGAGGGCTTCTTTTCTGGTAAAATCTTCTCTCCTGAGAAATACGCCTTAATAACAGCATTTAGTTCGATTTTACTTCCATTGCATTTGAGTCCATGCAATTTGCAGATCTTTATCAATTCATCCCTGTACCAATAATACCTGCTGAATTCATCAAAATCTATAATACTGTCAAATTCAGGTCTGTTCATTTTGACTTCTGACCTTAAAACCTTATAACCTCACAACCTTATAACCTCATTTACAGCTCATCCTTCGCGTAGAAAGAGAGAAGATGCGGCATTTCGTATGAGAACAGCTCTTCATCTTTGAAGAAACGCTTGAGCTCTGCAGCAGCTGTTTCCGGACCGTCAGAGGCATGAACGATATTCTCCTGTCCTGACATGCTATAATCTCCGCGGATCGTGCCAGGAAGCGCCTTACGGCCATTTGTTGAGCCTGCCATCTGACGTACGACCTCAATAGCATCAATACCTTCAAGAGCCATAGCGATAACCGGAGTAACCATCATAGAATCACGAAGGATTGGGAAGAAAGGCTTAGAGGCAAGATGAGCATAGTGCTCCTTGAGGATAGCCTCGTCGAGCTGCATCATCTTAAGGCCTACAATCTTAAGGCCCTTCTTTTCAAATATAGAGATAATATCACCAATAAGAGAACGCTGAACCGTACAAGGCTTCAGCAAAACTAAAGTTCTTTCCATTTGTAATATAAAGACCCACCCCCTTGCCCCTCCCATAAAGGGAGGGGAGTAAATACACTATATTACCTTGGGGCGAATATCATGTTAATTGTTAATTGTTAATTATTAATTGTTAATTGCAGATTACTACTTCTTACCAGTTGTTACCGGTTTCTTTACCGCAGCACCAGTTTTTGGCGCTGGCTTAGGTGCAGGCTTAGAGGCTGTGGAACCAGTCTTTGTTGCTGTACCTCCAGTCTTGGATGGTGTGGATGTGCTACCAGACTTAGATGCCGGTCTTCTTGTTGTTGTCTTCTTTGGAGGAGCAGGTACATCAGTCAATATGCCCTTGATTTTCACATCAGATATACCGAGGGTCTTGCCACGCACTTT
Source organism: uncultured Prevotellaceae bacterium (assembly GCA_946406435.1). Taxonomy (GTDB): domain Bacteria; phylum Bacteroidota; class Bacteroidia; order Bacteroidales; family Bacteroidaceae; genus Prevotella. The sequence goes on from CAMJKP010000003.1 coordinate 81,348, forward strand.
TTCTGATACTCTCTGCCAAGGATATACACGAAGATAGATGCTCTGTCCCTGTGGTACTCTCTTCAACAGTTCCTTTGTGACAGTATTACTCTTATCCTTCGGAATCCTGTTACCTTCTGCTATAAGCTCAGGCTCTGAGAAATCATCATTTGTAGAGAGATATACACTATAGCAGCTGTTGCTACCGCCAAAGCCACATACATCCAAAGTCACATCGCTAATAGTCAATATCTTGCCATTAGGCACTTTTGCCTTGAACTCGATGTATCTTGTAGAGACCTTGTCGTAATCAACGCTAGGCCATATATCACCGTCGATATTGAAGAGCATCATCTCCCTATGTCCACGTGGAGAGACAGGCACCTTCGTGTGGTTCTCGATGGTCATCTCAGACATCGTAGCCTCAGATGCCTCAAGCGACCTGGTAAGTGCAGACGTTGACTTATTGGCAAGTGTCCATGAAGCGAAAGCCTCTTCTCCGGCAGCCTTGTCAATATTCTCAATTTTTATTACCTGTCTCTTTGTTAGTGTTTCATCATCTACAGTCAGTTGGCAAGCTACGACTCCGCCCTTGCTTGTATTGGCACGAACATAGACAGGAGCCATAAATGTAGAGTTGTTATATTTAATTTCTACAGACTCACTCCATTTGCTCTTATCCAACGAAATCGTAAAGCCGTTATCTACAGAGACCTTCACAAGACCGTCCTTTGTTGGCATCTCAAAACCGGAAACGGTAAATTTCTTGATTACCTCAGAACCAACGTATGCCAGTCCCATGTCACCATTGTATGGAGTCACAAAAGCGCCCTTGTTGATAACCACCTCATCGGCAAGTGCCTGAAGAATCGCCTTTTTCTTTGGATTTGTCTCGCTTGAAGCCTGTCTTCTCAGCAGGAAACCAAACTCGCGTGCTATCAAGGAAGCTCCGAGGGCTGTAGTATGAGTCTTGTCAGATGGATAGAAGATATGACTGTTACAATAAGAATACCCGTATTTGGCAAACAATATTGCAGTCTGGTCAGTAAGGTTGATGAAAGGAACATCGTCAAACTCGTTTGCCACCTCTTTTGCAGATGCAGTATAGTCATAGGTATGGTCGCCGACACCAACCTTCTCACCTTCAAAGAGTGTCTTGTTTCTAATAACAGAATAGCTCTCGCCCAAGTCGTGCTTTCCTGACCTTGAGATTCTCTTACCATCCTCTGTGAAGTTCTTACGGCAAACAGAGCCTACGACAATAGGCTTTACACCCATCTCCTTTGCTTCCTTAATGAACTTGCGGATATACTCCTTGTAGGTCTCAAATGGAGTGGTACCACGATAGTCAACACCGCTTATTCTGTGTAATGCTCCCTGACGGGTAAAATACTCCTTGAGTTCCGCACCATCAGCCCCATCATTCTTCTCATCATTATGGGCAAACTGGATCAGCAGGAAGTCACCTTCATGCATCTCATTCTTTCCGCCTTTGAGAAGACTTTGCCATAATGGTGTCTCCACATAGTAAGACTTGCTCGAAGCTCCAGACTTACCACGATTGTTGATTGAGATATTATCGGTAAAGTATTGCTGGAGCATCTGCACCCAACCAAACTTATCGGTGTCATCTTCCAACATTGTGGCATCACCGATAGTATGTATCTTCTTTTGGGGACCTGCAGAGAATGCCACCGAGAAGGCGGCAAACAAGCAAGCTATTGTAGTTATTATCCTTTTATTCATATCCTTTATTTTTTTATATATGTCCATAATAGTCTGGCTGCATTTCTGCTTTTAGAATATTAAGAACGAATCCTAAAGAGAACGAAACACTTCCCCCACTTCGGAATTGTTATCCCCCTATCTTATCATTTTCTTTTTTTATCTGATTACAAATCCTGATAATATGCGACCGCATTTCACCTCGCCCTTCTGCTCTCTTCTTGCAGAAAAGAACCTCTCGTCAGTATAGGTATCAATCGGGCTAACCTCTATATTTTCCGCCAATACGCCAAGCGAGAGTAACTGGCCACGGTTTATTTCCTTCAAGTCAAGATGAAGTCGCTTTTCATCAGTTGGTTGGCTTACATTCATCTTTGGAAGACGTACAGATACCTTTTCGATATCAAAGCCCTCATTTATGAATGTCTCCCCTACCTCATCTCCGACCTCGAAACTCTCAAGACTAATGCCCGGACCTATTGCAGCCATGCATTTCGCAGGATTTGTGCCGAAAGTCTCTTGCATCTTTACAAGTGACTTCTCCACGATTCTTTTTACCGTTCCTTTCCAGCCTGCGTGGATGGCAGCAGCTGCATGATGCTCGGGGTCATAGACCAATACTGGAATGCAGTCGGCCGTTGATATACCCATAATCACATCAGGAACATTACTAATGACAGCATCTATGCCTTCGAGTCTGTTTTTTCTTTCCTCTTCTGGCAATGCCAAGAAATCCTCTGTTATGCGAAAAACATTATCAGTATGAGTCTGATGGGGATATAAGCCGTTCTTTATCTTACCCTGAATACTTGGAAAATGACAGATAAGCGCTTCACTAATCCTTTGCATATCGCGACCTTGAGTGCGATCGGTAGTGAAAGCGATTATGTCCTTTCCGAGGTTGTATAATTCCATTGCCTAATTCTCCTTTTGCTCTTCAGCATCTTCGAGGTCTTCAACATCCTCAATGTCGATATACTCAATATCGTCGGCATCCTCGATGTCATCAAATTCTTCATCGTCTTCGTCATCGTATCCGCCACCGTATATTTCCTCATCGGCATCACGGTCCTCTTCAAATACCTCTGCTGCGAGATATGAAAGGTCTTTGTCACGATGTACGAGAGTATCACCTGCAATGACACCTGCAATCTTATTGCTTTCAGAATTGAGTTCCTTCCAAAGTACGTCCTTCAGTTCTTCAAGTCCCTGCCCCGTAACAGCGGAGATAAACACTACCTGAAGATCATCTGGCAACGTTTCCTTCAGCATCTCGATAAGCTCATCGTCAAGCAAGTCGCACTTGGTGACAGCCAGAACACGATGTTTCTGAAGCATCTCTGGATTGAACTGTTCCAGCTCATTAAGCAGAAGCTGATATTCCTTCTTGATATCATCAGTATCACCCGGAACCATGAACAGCAACAGGGAGTTGCGCTCAATATGGCGAAGGAAACGAAGACCAAGACCTTTACCCTCGGCTGCTCCTTCGATGATTCCCGGGATATCAGCCATTACAAATGACTGGTTATCACGATACCCCACGATACCAAGACTTGGCTCAAGAGTGGTAAAAGGATAGTTTGCTATCTTTGGACGAGCAGAGGATAATGCAGAAAGGAGAGTTGACTTTCCGGCATTAGGAAGTCCTACAAGACCGACATCAGCAAGGAGTTTCAACTCCATGATGATAGTCATCTCCTGCATAGGTTCACCCGGTTGTGCATAGCGAGGAGCCTGATTGGTAGCTGTACGGAACTGGAAGTTGCCCAGACCACCACGACCACCTTTCAGCAGAACCACTTCCTGCTTGTCTTCCATAACATCGCAGACATACTTACCGGTCTCGGCATTATACACGACAGTACCGCAAGGAACATCAATATAGATATCCTTGCCGTTAGTGCCATGACACTTGTCACGACCGCCATTGCCACCGTGCTCTGCGTAGATATGACGCTGGTAACGAAGATGGAGAAGAGTCCAATAGTTGTGGTTGCCGCGAAGGATTATGCTTCCGCCATTACCACCATCACCACCGTCAGGTCCACCGTTAGGGTTGTATTTCACATGACGAAGATGCATAGAACCTCGTCCTCCCTTGCCCGAACGGCATTGTATCTTTACGTAGTCTACGAAATTACTTTCCAAGTCTGAAAGGCTTTTTATTTATAAAATTTACCATGTACAAAATTTACAACTCCTGTACTGCACAGCAAATTGTACTTTGTACATGGTAAATTATACTTTGTTTTTACTTCTTGATTGCAGCGCTAATCTCAGCGTAGATTTCATCAATAGAACCTACACCGTTAATCTTAGCATATTTGCCCTGCTGAATATAGAAATCCTTAAGAGGAAGTGTCTGAGAATAGTATGTGTCAAGACGCTTCTTAGCTGTCTCCTCATTATCATCAGCACGACCGCTTGTCTTACCACGAGCAATGATACGCTTGATAAGCTCAGCATCATCAACCTCAAGACCGATAACTACGTTCACCTCCTGACCACGCTCCTTGAGCATAGCGTCGAGAGCCTCTGCCTGAGCAATAGTACGTGGGAAACCGTCGAAGATAACACCCTTGATATCCTTACCCTTAGAATCGAGAGTTGATGCAAGCATGTCAACAATAAGTGAATCTGGAACGAGCTTACCCTCGTTGATATAAGCAGAAGCTGTCTTGCCAAGCTCTGTACCAGCCTTGATTTCTGCACGAAGCACGTCACCAGTAGAGATGTGCTCAACTCCAAATTCAGCGATAATCTTATCGCTCTGTGTACCTTTTCCTGAACCAGGTGCACCGAAAATTACGATGTTCTTCATCTTTTATACCTTATTTGAAATGTTTTATGTTTAAACTATTATCCTATTTCCTTCTATATTTACAGATTGTACTTTGAAATTGTACATTGTACATGAAATTATTGGCAGAGGGTATATACATCCCTCAACTGTCTACCAGCCTCGTTGTAGTCAAGTCCATAACCAACAATGAAGTCGTCTGGTATAATCATTGCCGGATAATCAACTTTCAGGTCAACCTTCAGTTTCGACGGTTTGAAGAAGAGAGAGCAGATAACAGATGAAGCCACGCCCTTGCTTTCAAGAATGCTTTTCATCTTTAGCAACGTATTGCCACTCTCTACGATGTCCTCAATAATGATGACATCTCTACCCGTTATATCAGAATTAACTCCTATCAGTTCCTCTACCTTACCGGTAGTCTGTGTTCCGCTGTATGAAGAAAGTTTTACAAAGCTAACCTCACATGGGATGGTCAGTTCACGAACGAAATCAGCACAGAACATAAATGATCCATTGAGTACAGAGAGAATCAGCGGGCACTTCCCTTCATAGTCCTTGTTGATTTTCTCAGCAACGGCTTTCACGCTCTTGAGAATCTCAGCCTCAGGAATACTCAACTCGAACGTCTTATCGTGTAATTTGACCCTTTTCATTAATACTAAATGCTAAATTTGGTACAAAATTACTAAAAAAAAAGGAGAAACTGCTCAATAATGACTAAAATTTAGTATTTTTGCACTCATAAATCACAAAATGATGAAAATATTTACGAGTTCACAGATCCACGAACTGGATAAATACACGATAGAGAATGAACCGATTTCCTCTATTGACCTGATGGAGAGGGCTGCCAGAGCTCTCACCCAAGCAATTATGGACACATGGGATGTAGAAACTCCTGTCGTTGTATTTGCCGGACCAGGAAACAATGGTGGTGATGCTCTTGCAGTTGCAAGGATGCTTGCAGACAGGCACTATACAGTAGAGGCTTTCCTCTTCAATACAAGTGGCCGTCTGTCGCCTGTTTGTGAAGAGAATCGTGATATTCTCAAGAAACGCCACAACTTCAAGACGTTCACAGAGGTGGTTCAGGAGTTTGATCCTCCTGTTCTTACCAAGGATGTCCTTGTGGTTGACGGTCTTTTCGGCTCTGGAATCAACAAGCCGTTGTCTGGCGGATATGCTGCTCTCGTAAAATATGTGAACTCATCAGAAGCTCAAGTTGTGAGCATCGACCTCCCATCAGGAATGATGACCGAGGACAATACCTACAACGTAAAGGCAAACATCATTCGTGCAGATGTGACTCTGACTCTTGGCTGCAAGAAACTCTGTATGATGATGCCAGACCTTCAGCCACTTCTCGGACATATCCGTGTGCTCGATATAGATCTCAGTCAGGAGTTTATTGACAAGACCGAGACTCAGTATAGTATCATTGAGGAAGATGAAATCCGCAGGATGTTCATTCCTCGTGATGATTTCGTTCACAAGGGCAACATGGGACATGCGCTTATCATTGCTGGCTCCTATGGAATGGCAGGAGCTGCCGTTCTTGCTACTCGTGCATGTCTCCGTTCTGGTGTAGGAAAAGTGACTATACATACGCCAAAGCGCAACTACGATATCATGTCAATCTCTGTTCCCGAGGCTATTATGCAGTTGGATAAGGAAGAGACTATTTTCACACAGCCTGCTGATTCCGAAGGATATGAGGCAATAGGCATTGGTCCAGGTCTTGGACAGAGCGAGAATACAGCAATAGCTGTTATTGCCCAGATAAGAAGCAATAAGACTCCTATGGTAATTGATGCTGATGCCCTCAACATACTGTCAACTCACAAGGCATGGATGCAACAGTTGCCAGAGGGACTGATTCTCACTCCTCATCCTCGTGAACTCGACCGTCTTGTCGGCGTTTCTTCTACTGATGACTTTGAACGTCTCACACGAGCTCGCGAACTTTCTCAGCAGCTTAGGGCTTACGTTATACTGAAAGGTCACTATTCCGCTTTATGTATGCCTAACGGACATATCATATTCAACTCAACTGGTAATGCAGGAATGGCAACTGCAGGTTCTGGAGATGTACTTACAGGTATCATTACAGCGTTTCTTGCTCGTGGCTACTCACGTGAGAATGCAGCAATAATGGGTATGTATCTCCACGGATTTGCTGGTGACCTCGCAGCAAGCGAACTTGGTGAGGAAAGCCTCACAGCAAGTGACATTATCAATTACCTCCCAAAGGCTTTCTGCCAGTTATAGTTTAGATTACCTATGAAAAGAATAATATCACTATTTGTAATTGCTATCGCAATATTTCAATCGGCGCTTGCTCAGGACATCGTGAATGAGGGCGCTCCATATTATCTTCCAAAAACCGCATTCAAATTCCGTATTCTTGTCCAGAAGACCAAGTTTACTCCTGGAGAATATGCAGAGTATGCATCTCGATACCTGAAGCAATCAGATGCCGTACTCGAGCCTAAGACATCATACAAGATTATCGACCTCCAGATGCAGACTATTGGCGTGCCAGACCCTTCAAAGCACTTTAACGCTAAGGCTGGCATGAAGTATAACATACAGAAAATCCACGTTAGCGATAATGGCGTGCTCCTCTCTGTCAATACAGATCCTGCACCTAACAAGGAGGAGCCTTCGTTTTCTCCAGCCAGAAAGCCTGCCCCACTTAATCCTCGCGACTATATGAGTGAGGATATTCTTGCAGCAGGAAGCAGAGCAAAAATGGCTCAGCTCTGTGCTGAGGAAATATATACTATCCGTACTTCACGTAATGACCTTACTCGTGGTACCGCAGAGACCATGCCCAAGGATGGCGAGCAGTTAAAACTCATGCTTGCTTCGCTAAACAATCAGGAAAAAGCTCTTCGGCAACTTTTCGAGGGCATTACCGAGATTGATACTACCGAACACGTAGTTACAGTTATGGCTGATGCAGCCACTACTGGTCAGTTAGCATTCCGTTTCTCTGAAGCCTTCGGAATAACCGATAATGACGATTTTTCTGGTTCACCATATTATCTTAGCGTGGCAGATCTCCAACTGACTCCAGAAGATACCCGAACAGAAAAAGAGAAAGCCGCCCAGAAAGAAGATCCCGGACTCTATATCAATGTTCCTGGAAAGGCTCATGTAGCGCTCTATAATGCCAACAAGACAATTAAGGAAATGGATATCTTCTATCCTCAGTTTGGCAGAATAGAAAATCTTAGCGCAAGTCTATTCAACAAGAAAGTCATGACGACCTTCCAACTCAACCAAGTTACAGGTACGACAATAAACCTGAATGTACAGGAGGTTGGAAAATAGCCGAAGCATACTCCAACCTTCGCTATACCTTCGTTCTTCCTTCGCTATGCCTTCGCTTTAAGTCCGTTCCTCCTTCGCTCTGAAACGAAGATAAGACAGACTGAAAATGGGACTTACAAGGGACTTACTTGGGAGTCACAAAGAAAGTCCAAATACACTATATGTAATTTATAAGTTTACAAAACTCCCGCCAACATAAACAAAGAAAGGGCAACCGTATTTGGTTGCCCTTTCTTTGTTTATTATATTCGCTAAATTCCGAACTCTGCTGTTACTCCCCACTTAACCATATCACCATCAGTTAAAGCCTTATGCACGTCACCATGTATACGAACAAATTGCTTGCCTAAAGACATTTGAGCACCAACACCAATATATCCTCCAACGTGTCCAGAGCCAGATCCCCAATCATGCGATTTATTAGACGTACTATACTGAGAATAAATAATTTTGTCATTTTCTGTCATTTTCATATCTATTCCCGCAAATATGCCACCTCGGACTAATGGCTGAATTTTCCCTCTACCATAGCGTTTTACCATGCCAAGAGAGAAGGTCAATACGCTTTTTTCTATAGTTGAATATGCTTCCGCATTAATAGGCATTCTCTCATGAGGAATAAATATCTCTGACTTGCATGTAGGAGTATAAATAACACAAATCTCAGCACTGAGGTCTTTCATAACTCTTTCAAGATCAACCTCTCCACCAATACCAATCTCAAATGTACCACAAGGATAGCTTTCGTCAAGGTATTCCTGATTATCACTTTTCTCTGTTGAATAATATGCATAGCCTGCAAATATCTTGAAATGAAGTTTCTTCTTGTCGGATTTCTCATTGTATTCATACACCATGCACTTACCACCGTCGGTACATACATCATTATGATAGTCACGTACAACGTTTATAAGTTTTTTCCTTGACATATCATTGTCATCCATGCCTTCTACTGCTTTCCATGATTTCTGCAAGAGAGACTTTACTTTGCCATATTGTTCTCTTTTTTCTTGTAGATTATCCTTGATTTCTTGAAGTGCTACCGGTGCATATCCTGCATAATTTGTTGCTCTGTTTGTAAGTTCAGCAATCTCACCATCCTCGCGTTCAAAGAAATAAAATTCATCAGAATTATGTGTAATGCAATATAAGTTCATTTTACCACGAACCATAAATTCAGCAAAATACAATTCTGGTTCGCCAGTGACATTAAGACGACGCGAAACAAAGAACTTTCCATTGTGCTCAAATCGGAAACCCTCTATGTCACCCGGCTTATAGGTTGTCTTTACATCTCCACCATTAGCCCAGAAGTCACATTGCTTAGACATTTTCTCGTTAGTACGGAAGTCAATAATACCCCTGATAGTATCACTTGTGTTCGTAATGACATATCCTGACTTTGGATTAGTCTGAGCCATTGTTACCGTTGCTGATATAGCCAGCAGCACAAAAAGAATGATTTTTCTCATTGATAATCTTAATTTCGCAGCAAGATATTAAAAGTTCTAGGATTCTTATGGGTCTGACACTTCAGCAGTCCTTGCGCTGCATGAACAAAGACAGCATAAAGTCAAAACACCATATAAAGATACAAATAAAATCTGAAATACATCTATTTTCCATGGATTTTTTCCTTATATCAGTGTAAAATAAACAAGCCATGCTGTTTTTATGTCTTATTATTCGGAAAAAGCATGTATTATAAAGAAAAAAAATTATACAACGAAAAAAGCCTCAAGACTTTCGTCCTGAGGCTTCTCTTTGACTGTTGTTATAGTCTTATATTGAAAGGAGGCGGCTACCTACTCTCCCGCATTGCATTGCAGTACCATCGGCGCAAGCAGGCTTAACTTCTCTGTTCGGAATGGGAAGAGGTGGAACCCTGCCGCAATAACCACCTGATGTTCTTTCGAAGCATAATTGATAATTTATAATTGATAATTGACAATTATCATCACCAACCATGCACGTATAAGGTGACCTATTGACAAGACAACCTGTATAGGAAAGACCATACAGTTGAAATTATGAGAACACTAATTGTCAATTTTCAATTATCAATTGTCAATTAGCTTGCTGGAAAGCTTTCGGGCAATTAGTAGTGCTCGGCTTTGACGTCACCGTCTTTAGACCTGCACCCTATCAACGTCGTAGTCTACAACGACCCTCAATGGAGTCCTCATCTTGCGGCTGGCTTCGCACTTAGATGCTTTCAGCGCTTATCCAATCCAGACTCAGATACCCGGCGGTGCACCTGGCGGCACAACCGGTAAACCGGAGGTCTGTCCATCACGGTCCTCTCGTACTAGTGACGGCACCACGCAAGACTCCAACGCCCACGATAGATAGAGACCGAACTGTCTCACGACGT